>DATAVJ010000129.1:0-54832 GCA_036267795.1 Rudaea sp. | reverse complement strand
ATCACCCTCGACAACACGAAAGGCCGCGCTGAGTTGGTCGGCAAGATTGGTGAGTTGACATCTCTCAATCAAAACATGGCAGCGGCGGCAGATTCGCTCACCAAGGCGCTGAAGGGAAACGCCAAGATGCGCGGCGACTGGGGCGAAATCGTGCTCGACACGGTGCTGAAGTCATCTGGGTTAGTGGAAGGAACCAATTACGAGCGTCAAGCGCGCGTCCACGATGAAGATCTCAACAAGCATCGCGTGCCGGACGTCGTCGTCCACCTGCCTGATGGGCGAAAAGTCGTGGTCGATTCGAAGGTCAATCTGATCGCCTGGGCGGAAGCGACGAACGCAGAAGAAGCGTCGTTGGTCGACGATGCGTTGCGATGTCACTCGCTCGCATTGCGCAACCACGTGCGCGATCTCTCGGACAAAAACTATCCGGCACTCGTTGGTCCCGATGCGCTGCAGATGACGATAGCGTTTGTGCCGATTGAGGGCGCGCTGTCCCACGCCCTGGCGCATATGCCGGATCTGCAAACGCACGCTTTCGAGAAGAAGGTTGTGTTTGCCACACCGAATACCCTGATGGCGATGCTTCAGGTGGTCGAGCGGCTCTGGACGCGCGACAAGATCCAACGACAGGTTGCCACGATCGCCAGCGAGGCGGGAAAATTGCTCGACTCGCTCAGCAGCTTCCTAGGCGAGTTTGCGGCAATCGAAACGCAACTCGGCAAAACCACTACAGCTGTGGAAGCCGCACGCAAGAAGCTTCAAACATCGCAGCAGTCGGTCATTGCACGTGCGCAGCGTTTGGTGGAAGCGGGCGCGCGCGGCAAGAAGGCACTGGCAGAGGAACTAATCCCGGTTGAGTCTACAGAAGCTGCAATACCGTTGGAGATTGATAGCGATGTGCCGGAACAGTAGATTGATTGATTGTCAGCCGCGAGTTCACGGCGACACTGGAAGCCGTTTTTTTGGCTTTTCGGATTCTGCTGTGGGATGAAAGGCTTGGCCGCCACGAACGTCGGCGCTTGCAGGATAGGTTTCGGAGGGTCTTAGCCGATCGCTGCTTTTTTAGCCTCTTGTGGGGTTGAAAGTGCGGACGGAATGTGCAGATCAGGTCCATTGACGTGCCCGAATCGACTGACGCTTTGGTGAGCTCCCAATGCAAAAGGTTGATGTTGCGAAGGAATATGTACTAGACGCTCTGCGGCTATATTCCGAAGGCCGCTTCTTCTCAGCTCTCACTCTCGCTGGAACTGCCGAAGAGATGCTGGGCAAGGCGATCAAGCGAAGGGGAACCGTTGCCTCCGCGGAGGACGACGAAGTCGATGGAACTCTTCTGTTCGAAGCTCAACTGAGCACAATCGGAACATCAGTTACGCAGTAAACTGAAAGAGCTATCAGGAAGGAGTTGCATCGACCACGAAACTCGGCGAAGCATTTCAACGATCCCGCGGAAAATACATTCGGCGACGATGTGCAGTTTGAGGCTGGCTCCCTACTTATCCGCGCCATCGGAAACTTTCGAGTCATGTTCCCGAATGCTGACGACTTACTTCAATGCGACCAGCTCAGCAAATTGCTGCCGGGATAGAGACGAAGTGAAGTGTTCATTGTTCGCGGAGATGCAGGGTCCACGTTAGACTGCTCCTATAAGGCTATTAACGACCACTTCGAAATCTTTGGATTTCCTCAAGGCCTGACGAACAGCATCCAAATCAGCGTTTTTCATTGATCCGCACTTTAGGCGGGTCGCGGAGTCATAGATCGCCCCATCAAGGACATCTAGAATCAGACTATTTTGATAGTCGTGCCCATGCAGATTTGACGGCCAAGAATCGGGGTCCGTTCTGTGAAATTTCCACGCATGCCCTCCGCGACGAATCAGCTTTTCGATCAAGTAGCGCTGGACACCGTCGTCTTCCGTTATTGACTCGTCTGACGTTGTCACGGTCAACAAATCTGCAGGCGGGTGGTTTTCTGGCAGCTGCGCGAGTCCATGCGCCAACCAACTTAGAGGAACGATCCAGTCCTCACCGGTTGTGTATTCCAAGCTGAAGCGGACGACAGATTTTCCATCTTCGGTCATCACATGCTCACCGATCTTTCGATCTCCGTAGCAGATGTCTCCAGAACTACCAAACAACAATTTCTTCATGTCATTCGTTCCCAATTTTAAAAACGTTTGATTTCCGATGACGCGCGCAACCGCGCTAGGCGACATTCAACACGTTGAGTTTTGCTTCAAACCATTCGGTTCCGAATCGCGGCGTAGAAGTCGACTAGCGATGTGATCAAACAGGCACGAATCTAGCGCATGTCGATGTGAACTTTATTTTTCAGCGAGCCAACGGCCAATGGGCATGCTGGTACTGTTCCGGATTGTTATAAACCGGACGGCCGCAGTATTGACCCCAGGCTCATCTCGGTTTCAGCGCCGTCAGGTTTCTAATCCCACGGGGAATCCGCATTTGGAGCAGAAAATCCGAGCATAGCGATCTTTGAATTTGACAGAGATGGGTCCGATACAAAAGTGTGTTGACCGCTGCGAGGGCAGTTTTGATTTCGACCAACTGACGATATTTGTCGTAGTCTCTGCTTGTGCGACGGCGGTACTAGCTCTTGACTATCGCTGTAATGATCATTTGTATATTTATGAATAAGTTTGGGCGTCACATGATTGTGGCGAACGACGATTCGTGGGAGTTCGCGGAAATACGTGCCGAGTCGGTGAAAAAGGGCGCTCTCAATATTGAATTAGCGTATGGCGGGGCGAACACGCGTCAAGTCAATGGCTTTCTTTTTCGACGAGAGAGCATAGGTTGGATAGGCGAGACACGCCACGTTATTGATGCCGCCACAAAGGCGTCGCGGCACGAAGCTTCGAAGGAAAGCACCATATAATGAGCCCGACCCTAGGCAGTTTAGGCATTAAATTTTCATTTAATACATTTGCGGGTACCGGTGTGGGTACCGATGCTGCGAATTATAAATAAGTTTTTTATAATCAATAAGTTGAAGCCCACATGGTTTTGATGATAGACAACTACGATAGCTTCACCTACAACCTCGTGCAGTATCTGGCGGAGTTGGGCGAAGACGTGCGCGTTGCGCGCAACGATGCGTTGTCCGTCGATGAAATCCTCGCGATGTCGCCGCAGCGCATCGTCATCTCGCCTGGACCCGGCACGCCGGACCAGGCAGGCGTCACGCTGGACATCATTGCCAAGCTCGGTGCAAAAATTCCGATCCTCGGCGTTTGTCTCGGCCATCAAAGCATTGGCCAGGCCTTCGGCGGAAACGTCATCCGCGCACAGCGGATCATGCATGGCAAAACGTCGATGATTCATCACACCGGCCAAGGCGTGTTCGCGAACATTCCCAATCCCTTCGAAGCGACGCGATATCACTCGCTCATCGTGGAAAAATCATCGCTGCCGAAAAATCTCGATGTGACGGCGTGGACGCAGAACGACGACGGCTCTGTCGATGAGATCATGGGCCTGCGCCACAAAACGCTGCCGATCGAAGGCGTGCAATTTCATCCGGAATCGATATTGACGCAGCACGGACGCGATCTGCTGCGCAATTTCCTGCGTTCGCCGCTGTTGGCGGCGTAATCGATCGTCATGCCGATCACACCGCGCGACGCGCTTCAGCGCACCATCGAACATCGGGAAATTTTCCACGATGAGATGGTCGATCTCATGCGCCAGATCATGCGCGGCGACGTGTCGCCGCCGATGGTTGCGGCGATCCTCACCGGTCTGCGCGTAAAGAAAGAAACCGTCGGCGAAATTGTGGCGGCCGCGAGCGTGATGCGCGAGATGTCGGCGCGCGTGCACGTGCCGCCGTATCAGCATTTCGTCGATATCGTCGGAACGGGCGGCGACAATTCGAACACGTTCAATATTTCCACGGCGTCGATATTCGTCGCCGCCGCGGCGGGCGCGAAGATTGCGAAACACGGCAACCGCAGCGTGTCGTCGAAATCGGGCAGCGCTGACGTACTCGAAGCATTGAACGCGGTCATCGATTTGCCGCCTGAGAAAGTCGCGCAGTGCGTACACGAAACCGGCATCGGGTTCATGTTCGCGCCCAATCATCATCCAGCGATGAAAGTGGTAGCGCCGGTGCGCCGTGAGATGGGCGTGCGCACGCTGTTCAACATTCTCGGTCCGCTGACGAATCCCGCCGGCGCGCCGAATATCCTGATGGGTGTGTTTCATCCGGACTTGGTCGGCATCCAGGTGCGCGCTTTGCAACGCATGGGTGCGCAGAACGCGCTCGTCGTGTGGGGCCGCGACGGCATGGACGAAATCTCGCTGGGCGACGCAACAATGGTCGGCGAATTGCGTGCCGGCAAGGTGCACGAATATGAAATCGATCCGGATCAGTTCGGATTTGCGATCGCGCCGCTCGAACGATTGCAAGTTGCCGACGTAGAAGCATCGAAAGCGATGCTGTTGCAGGCGCTCGACAATGTCGACGGGCCTGCACGCGACATCGTGCTTCTCAACGCCGGCGCAGCGCTTTATGTTGCGGATCTCGCGGATTCGATCGAGTCCGGCATCGCCAAAGCACGCGAGGTTGTCGCTTCCGGGGCCGTGCGGGCTAAACTCGATCAATTCGTCGCGGCGACGCGACGTCTGTCAGGACGCTGAATCATGGACGATATCCTGCAGCGCATTCTCGCCCGCAAGCGTGAAGAGGTGTCAGCTCGGCGCCAAAGCGTTTCGCTCGACGAACTCAAATATCGCATCGAGGAAATGCCGCCGCCGCGCGGATTCGCCGCCGCGTTGCGCGCGAAAATGTCCGTGAACGCGCCGGCCGTGATTGCCGAGATCAAACGCGCGAGTCCATCGCAGGGGGTCATTCGCGAACACTTTTGGCCGTCCGAAATCGCGATCGGTTATGAAGAAGGTGGAGCGGCGTGTTTGTCGGTGTTGACAGACGTCGATTTCTTTCAGGGCGCTGACGAATTCCTGCGGCAGGCACGCGAAGCATGCACGCTGCCTGCGCTGCGCAAGGATTTCACGATCGACGCATATCAGGTTTACGAAGCGCGGAGCATCGGCGCCGATTGCATCCTGCTCATCGTCGCCGCAGTCGACGATGAGCAATTGAATGCGTTGTGCGATCTCGCTATCGAACTGGGTATGGATGTTCTCGTCGAAGCGCACGATGCCGGCGAAGTCGATCGCGCGCTGCGGACCAAGGCGCAACTCGTCGGCATCAACAATCGAGACCTGCGCACGTTCGAGACATCGCTAGAAACCACGCTGTCCTTGCACGAGCGTGTGCCGTCGGATCGCGTGCTGGTCACCGAGTCGGGCATCCGCACGCGCGAGGACGTTGCACGCATGCGCGAGGCGGGTGTGCACGCATTTCTTGTCGGTGAAACATTCATGCGCGCGGAGAATCCCGGCGCGGAGTTGAAGCGGGTGTTCGGCTAAGCTCAGTGCGTGCCAAGCACCACGATCGTCTTGCCCGCCACCGAAATCATGCCCTGTTCTTCGAGCTGCTTGAGCACGCGGCCGACCATCTCGCGCGAGCAGCCGACGATGCGGCTGATTTCCTGACGCGAGATGCGAATCTGCGTGCCCTTGGGATGCGACATGGCATCGGGTTCTTCGGTGAGATCGATGAGTGTCTTGGCTACGCGGCTGGTCACGTCCATGAACGCGAGACGGCTCACTTTGCGCGACGTGTGCAGAAGACGATTCGTCAGCTGCGTGCCGATCGCGAACAGCACTTTCGGGCATTCGTCGCGCAATGATGTTTCGAATAGCTGGAATATGCGCTCGTAGCTGATTTCCGCCAGATCGCACGAGGTGCGCGTGCGCACCATCACTTCGCGGCGCGGCGTTTCCACGAACAGTCCCATCTCGCCGATGAATTCGCCGGCATTGATATACGCAAGGATCAATTCGCGGCCGTCTTCGTCTTCCGTGGAAACGGTGACGGAGCCTTCGATGATGAAGTACAAAATATTCGCGGAATCGCCGGGGCGGATGATCGCCGTCTTGCTCGGATAACGGCGCCGATGGCAATAAGCGAGAAAGCGCTCCATGGCGGCGCGATCGAGCGTGAGCGCGGCCGGTGCCTGTACGTGATTGACAGCCCGCTGCAACGTGTAGCGCAGATCCGCCATGCCCGGTTTCGCCTCTTGTAGCATTTGCGTGCCCTCTCCGCCGCCGTATCTTAGCAAGGTTGTCATCCAGTTGCTGGCATTGTGTCGAACACCGTTTTAATGGACATGGCACGATACAGTCACGATAATCCGTGCCCCGCCCGCCCGCCGCTTCAGTTTTCGAGGTATCCACCGTGGTCAAGCCGCTCCCGCGCCTGAAGCTGCAAGGTTTCAACAATCTCACCAAGGCGCTGAGTTTCAACATTTACGACATCTGCTATGCGGTGACGGCGGAGCAGCGCGACCGTTACATCGACTACATCGACGAGCAGTACGATTCCGACCGGCTCACGCAAATCCTCACCGACGTCGCTGAGATCATCGGCGCGAACATCCTGAACATCGCGCGCCAGGATTACGATCCGCAGGGCGCCTCGGTGACGATCCTGATTTCCGAACATCCGATCGTGGATAAAATCGGCCGCGACGTCATTTCCGACACCGTCGTCGCGCACCTGGACAAAAGCCACATCACGGTGCACACGTATCCGGAGACGCATCCGCACAACGGCATTGCCACCTTCCGCGCCGACATCGACGTGGCCACGTGCGGCGTCATTTCGCCGCTGAAGGCGTTGAATTATCTGATCGACAGTTTCGAATCCGACATCGTGACGATGGACTATCGCGTGCGCGGCTTCACGCGCGACATCAAGGGCAAGAAACATTACATCGATCACCGCATCAATTCGATCCAGGAATATCTCGCGAAGCACATCCGACAGAAATACGAGATGTTCGACGTCAACGTGTATCAGGAAAATATCTTCCACACGAAGATGCACGTGAAGGAATTCGATCTGGAGACGTACCTGTTCGAAGCGCACGCGGACGATCTGTCGTTCAAGGATCGGCAGCGCATCGAAACACTGCTGAAGCGCGAAATCGAAGAGCTGTTCCACGGCCGCAATCTGACCTGATTCGTCCACGCGACATGTCTTCCGGCCCTTGCGCCGGAGGCGGCACGCCGTTAGGGTTCTCGCCCGATTTTCGGTTGCCGGAGAAGCCATGAAACGCACCCTTTTAACCCTTGCCGTCGCGAGCCTGCTCGCCGCGTGTTCGCAGCCGCAAGAGCCGCCCAAGAGCCAAGCCAGCACTGCACCCGCCGCGCCGCCGGCCGCCAAACCCGCACCGGCAGTCGAAGAGCCGCTGAAATCAGGCATCGACGTATTCCAGGGCGATCCCAACGTGAAACCCGGCGACGATTTCTATCGCCACGTGAGCGGCAAATGGCTCGACACCTTCGAGATTCCGGCCGACAAACCCGGCTACGGATCGTTCACGAAAGTGTTCGACGAAACGCAGGTGCACCTGCACGGCATCATCGACAAAATCACGGGCACGCCGCAGTCCACTGGCACGAATCCGCAAAAGATCGGCGATCTTTACCTGAGCTACATGGATGAGGCGAAGCTCGATCAGCTCGGCGCGAAACCGCTCGATCGGGATTTCGCGGCCATCGACGCAATCAAGGACAAGAAGGAAATCGCAACGCTCATCGGCGATCTCGGCAAGTCGAGTACGAGCCTGCCGTTCTTCTCCTTCGTGCATCAGGACAACAAGGATTCGACCAAGTACGTCGTCGACTTCCAGCAGAGCGGACTCGGCTTGCCCGATCGCGATTACTACCTCAAGGACGACGATGCCAAGCTGAAGCAGATGCGCGCCGACTACGAGAAGCATGTCGAGAAGATGCTCGCGCTCGCCGGCGACAAGAATTCGGCGAAGGACGCGAAAGACATCCTCGCGCTCGAAACCGAAATAGCGAAAGCGCAGTGGACGAAGGTGGAACTGCGCGATCCGCAGAAGGCCTACAACAAGATCGAAACCGCCAAGCTCGACACCGTTGCACCGAACTTCGACTGGAAGGCGTATCTCGATGCGTCGGAAATCAGCGGCAAGGTCGATTACGTCATCGTCGGCCAGCCGACGTACATGACGGCATTGACCAAGATCATCGCCAAGACACCGCTGCCGGTGTGGAAGGCGTATTTCCGCTGGCACGTGCTGAACGATTACGCGCGTTTCCTGAGCAAGCCGTTCGTCGACGAGAACTTCGCCTTCAACGGCACGACGTTGAGCGGCACGCCGCAGGACCAGCCGCGCTGGAAGAAAGGCATCGGTCTCGTCAACGGCCAACTCGGCGAAGCGCTCGGCCAGGCGTACGTCGAACAATATTTCCCGCCCGAGTACAAGGCGCGGATGGAACAGCTCGTCAGCAACCTGCTCGCCGCGTACAAAGCGGACATCGATACGTTGGACTGGATGCAGCCGGCAACCAAGCAGGCAGCGCAGGCCAAGCTCGCCAAGTTCGCGGTCAAGATCGGTTATCCCGACAAGTGGCGTGACTATTCGAAGTACGACGTGAGCCGCGAGGATCTCGTCGGCAACGTCAAGCGCGGCAACACGTTCGAGTACGAGCGCAATCTCGCCAAGCTCGGCCGGCCGATCGATCGCGGCGAATGGGGCATGACGCCGCAGACCATCAATGCCGAATACAACCCGGAAGAAAACTCCATCGAATTCCCTGCCGCGATCCTGCAACCGCCGTTCTTCGATCCGAAGGCTGACGACGCGGTGAACTACGGCGCCATCGGCGCGGTGATCGGCCACGAAATCTCGCACGGTTTCGACGACCAGGGCGCGCAATATGACGGCGACGGCAACCTGCGCGATTGGTGGACGAAGGAAGACCACGTGAAGTTCGACGCGAAAAAGAAAGCGCTCATCGCCGAGTACAACCAGTTCGAGCCTGTGAAGGGCTATCACGTCAATGGCGAGCTGACGCTGGGCGAGAACATCGCCGACAATTCCGGACTCGCGATCGCGTACAAGGCATTCAAGATTGCGACGAAGGACAAACCGTCGCCGTCGATCGATGGCCTGACGAGCGACCAGCGCCTGTACTCGGGCTGGGCCCAAGTGTGGCGCAGCAAGATGCGCGAGCCGTTCGCGATCCAGTTGACGAAAGTCGATCCGCACTCGCCCGGCGAATTCCGCGCGAACGGCGCACTCGTCAACCAGCCAGGGTTCTACGAAGCGTTCGGCGTAAAAGAAGGCGACAAGATGTATCGCGCACCGGATCAACGCGTAATCATCTGGTAAACGTTCTTTTCCAAAGTCTGCAGAGATTCCGACCGCGCATAGGAAGTGCGCGGTTCGACGCAGGTACAGGGATGTAGCTTCGGCGAACACACCGTTGAATCTGCACAACGTGCTTTCTTTTACTTTCTTTGCACGCAGCAAAGAAAGTGACTCGCTCGCGTAGCGAGTGAAAGCTTTGGCTTTTCCGAGAAGCGAAGATCAAAGGCAAGGAACTGGATTCCCGCTTTCGCGGGAATGACAAGCTAGAGAGCAGAGCAAAGTCACTGGATTCCGGCTTTCGCCGGAATGACGAGCGGTTGAGCAAGAGATGGATTCCGGACTTTCGCCGGAATGACGAGCCGCAGTTCCGAATGACCTCTGGCCCATGCCGCATAACCCCCTCCCCACTAGCCTGCATGCCTTCCCCGGGGAGATTCGATATGCAACGTTCCGTCCTTGTCGTCGCTTGCCTTGCCGCGCTCACCGCGTGCTCCGCACCGCAGCCGCCCGAGAAATCGCAGGCACCCGCAGCCGCGGAGGCGACACCTGCGCCAACAGCCTCACCGGCACCGGCACTCGTCTCCGGCATCGACGTCCAATACGTCGATCCCACCGTCCGCGCTCAGGACGATTTCTACCGCCACGTCAACGGCAAGTGGCTCGCCACCGTCGAGATTCCGGCTGACAAACCCGCGTACGGAACCGGCGCGATGGTGTTCGACAAGATCCAGGAACAACTGCACACGCTCATCGACGACGTCGCCGCGGGCAAATCGACCGTCGCCAATGTCGACACGAAAAAAATCGGCGATCTGTATTCCAGTTTCATGGACGAAGCCGCACTCGACACTCTCGGCGCAAAACCGCTCGACGCACAATTCGCGAAGATCGACGCGCTGAATGACAGCAAAGGAATTCCTGCGCTGGTCGCCGCACTGAATCGCGATGTCGCGACCGTCACCGCGTACGGACTGGCGTCGAACGCACCGGTAAACATCGCCATCCACCAGGACAACAAAGACGCTACGAAATACGTCGCCGACTTCCAACAAGGCGGCTTGGGTTTGCCCGATCGCGACTACTACCTGAAAGACGACGACGCGAAACTGAAAGGCATCCGTACCGAGTATCGCAAGCACATCGCGAAAATGCTCGGCATGGCCGGCGACAAGAATGCCGCGGCGGATGCCGACCAGATTCTCGCGCTGGAAACTTCGATTGCGAAAATCGAATGGGACAAAGTCGCGCTGCGCGATCCCGTCAAGGCGTACAACAAGGAAGAAATCGCGAAGCTCGGCCAGCTCGCGCCCGGTTTCGATTGGGACGCGTTCGTCGACGCGGCGGGCATCAAGGGCAAAGTCGACACTGTGATTGTCGGCCAGCCGACGTATCTCACGGCATTCGGCAAACTCGTGCAGAAAACGCCGTTGTCGGCATGGAAAGCGTATTTCCGCTGGCACACGCTCAGCGACTTCGCGCCGGAATTGTCGAAGCCATTCGCGGACGAGAACTTCGCGTTCTACGGCACCGTGCTACGCGGCGTACCGGAAAATCGCGATCGCTGGAAACGCGGTATCGCCGCTGTCAACGCCAGCATCGGCGAAGAACTCGGCAAATTGTATACCGCGCAATATTTCCCGCCGGAGAGCAAGGCGAGCGCGCAGAAACTCGTCTCCAATCTCCTCGTCGCGTTCAAGCAGGGCATCGATACGCTCGACTGGATGACGCCGCAAACCAAACAGGCCGCGCAAGAAAAACTCGCGAAGTTCACGCCGAAGATCGGCTATCCCGACACGTGGCGCGATTATTCCTCGCTGACGATCGACAGAGGCGATCTGGTCGGCAACATCTCGCGTGCTGCGCAGTTCGAATATCAGCGCAACATCAATAAACTCGGCAAGTCCATTGACCGCGGCGAATGGGGCATGACGCCGCAGACGCTCGACGCGTATTACAACCCCGAGCTCAACGAAATCGTGTTCCCGGCCGCGATCCTGCAGCCGCCGTATTTCGATCCGAAGGCTGACGACGCAGTGAACTATGGCGGCATCGGCGCCGTGATCGGTCACGAAATCAGCCACGGTTTCGACGATCAAGGCGCGCAGTACGACGGCGACGGCAATCTGCGCGACTGGTGGACGAAAGAAGACCACGAGAAATTCGCGGCGAAGACGAAAGCGCTCGTCGCGGAATACTCCGCGTTCGAACCGGTGTCCGGCTATCACATCAACGGCGAGCTGACGCTCGGCGAAAACATCGCCGACAATTCCGGTCTGGCGGTGGCGTACAAGGCGTATCAGATTTCGCTAGGCGAAAAACCCGCGCCCGTCATCGACGAATTGACCGGCGACCAGCGCTTCTACATGGGATTCGCTCGAGTATGGCGCGCCAAGGCGCGCGACAACGCGGTCATCGCGCAGTTGAAAAGCGATCCGCATTCGATACCGATGTACCGCGCGATGGGAACGGTCGTAAACCAGCCGGCGTTCTTTACGGCGTTCGATGTGAAAGAGGGCGACAAGATGTGGCGGGCGCCGGATCAGCGCGTGATCATCTGGTAAGCAAGCTCTTTTCGAAATCTACCGAAACTCCGACGGCGCACAGGAAGTGCGCCGTTGATGACTTCGCAACCTGATTAGTTAAATACGGTATGCGACGGCTTTCATTACGGCCGATGCGAACCTCATCAACGCCGGAATCGGTTGCGGCAATTCGATGCCGCCGGCGTTTTTCGCCGATTCGCCGTGACGCGCTTCATCCGCCTGCATTTGCACGACCACTGCGCGACTCCGTGCGTCCGCGTCAGGAAGTTTCGTAAGATGCTCGCCAAGATGGGCTTCGACTTGTCGCTCCGTCTCCACGACGAACCCGAGACTCGCTTTGTCGCCGACCAGCGCCGCCGCAGCGCCGATCGCAAAACTGCCCGCGTACCACATCGGATTGAACAAACTCGGCCGGCTTTGCAATGCATCCAGGCGCTCGGCGCACCACGCGAGATGGTCGGTTTCTTCCTGCGCCGCCGCCATCAGTTGCGTGCGCGTCGCATTATCGCGCGCAACAGCGGCCTGCCCGGAATACAGCGCCTGCGCGCACACTTCGCCGGTGTGATTTACGCGCATCAAGCCGGCCGCGTGACGACGGTCTGTATCGCCCAGCTCGCCTTCTTCGATGCCGACGGCCGGCGATGGACGTTGCGCGTCGTGCGTGGCGCCGAACGCCGTCGAAAGTGCGCGATCGGCTTCTCCGAGAACGCGGTCGATACGTGAAAAACGTCGCGTGAACATGCGCCGATTCTGAAGCTGACGCGCCGATAAGACAATCGGATGCGCCACTTCGATCGATGACTTGCGAATTTCTTGCGTAACTCAATGTAAATTTGTCCAAGAATAACGGGTCGCGTGGCCGTTCGTGTCATCGTCGGCTGCCGTGGCGCGTTTTTACGCAGCATGTCCATGAAACATTTGCTTGTTCGAATTGCGGTGATTTGTGCGGTCGCGCTGACGGCGGCCGCAGCGCGCGCGGACAATTTCAAACCGTTGAGCCGCGAGGATGCCTTGTGGCTCGACCGCGTGACGTATGGCCTCGATTCCGCGACCATCGCGCGCTTTCAGCAACTCGGCAAAACGAAATTCCTCGAATTCCAATTGAACGCGCGCGACGAATCGCTGCCGCCGCCCGTGAAAACGAAACTCGACGCGATGCCGATCGCGCATGTGAATCTCGCCAAGACCATGCAGGATGTTGCCGAGCGCCGTAAAGACGCTAAAGCGGACGGCAAAACGGAAGCGTCAAAGCAACAGCGCAAGGACTATGCGCGCGAAGGCGCCGAGCTGGTGCGCGATGAAATCAATCGCGAACTGCTGCGCGCTGTTTATTCGCCGGCACAGTTGAAGGAACAGATGGTGTGGTTCTGGCTCAACCATTTCAGCGTGTTCGCGCGCAAAGGTCCGGAAGCCTGGCTCGTTTCCGACTACGCGGAACGCGCGATCCGTCCGCATGCGATGGGCAAGTTCCGCGATCTCGTGATGGCCACGCTCACGCATCCGGCGATGCTTGTCTATCTGGACAACGCGCGCAATGCGAACGGACACATCAACGAAAATTATGCGCGTGAACTGATGGAGCTGCACACGCTCGGCGTCGATGCCGGATACACGCAGAAAGACGTGCAGGAACTTGCGCGCGTGCTGACGGGCGTGAGCGTCGAGCTGCAACCGCGCGTCGCGCGCGGCGGACGGTTTGCGCCACAAACCGTCGGCGACAGCGACGCGACGTTTTTCCCCGCGCGTCACGATTTCGGCGACAAGGTTGTGCTCGGCCAGACGATTCGCGGCAGCGGATTCGACGAAGTGAAAAAGGCTGTCGACATTCTGGTGCGCCAACCCGCATGCGCGCACTTCGTGTCGCAGAAACTGGCGGAATATTTCGTGTCCGATCAACCGCCGAAGGAATTGGTGGAAGCGATGACCAGAACATTCCAGCGCAGCGACGGCGATATCGCCGACACGTTGCGTACGCTGTTCGAATCGAAGGACTTCACCGCGTCGCTCGGCAAGAAGTTCAAGGATCCGATGCATTACGTCGTCTCCGCGCTGCGTTTCGCGTATGACGGTTCGATGGACATGGATACCGACGTCGCCGTGAATTGGTTGAACACGCAAGGAGAAGTGCCGTTCGGGCATCAAAGTCCGGACGGATATGCGCTTACGGAAAGCGGTTGGGCAAGTTCCGGACAGTTGAGCCGTCGTTTCGAGATCGCGCGCGCCATCGGTGCTGGACGCGCGGACAAAATCGACGCTAACGCAAAGCAGACGCCGCCGAATCTGCCTGAAGGATTGTTCGCGCGCGCGATGCAACCGTATTTGTCGCCGACATCGATGGCGGCGCTGGATCAGGCGAAGTCGCCCGTCGAGTGGAATACGTTTTTATTGTCTTCGCCTGAATTCAACTATCGCTGATCACGCTTATGAACCGTCGCGATTTCTTATCGACCGCTGCCGCGCTGCCCATGGTGGGAGTCGCCGGAAAACTGTTCGCCGCGCCATTGTCCACGCCGCGATTCCTGTTCGTGTTCCTGCGCGGCGGTTACGACTGCGCGAACATGCTGATTCCGTATTCGAGCGATTTCTACTACGAATCGCGGCCGAAAATAGCCATCGCGAAACCCGATCCGAACGACGCGGCCGGTGCGCTCGCGCTCGATTCGAACTGGGCGCTGGCGCCTGCGCTGCGCAGTTCGATCGGCTCAATGTATATGGCCAAACAGGTCGCCTTCGTTCCGTTCGCGGGAACGGAAGATTTGTCGCGCAGCCATTTCGAAACGCAAGACAACATCGAATTGGGTCTGCCGCCGCAACAGCACGCATTCAATTCGGGCTTTCTCGCGCGGCTCTCCGGCGTGCTGCAAGGTAAAGGCAAACCGATTGCATTCACCGATGCGTTGCCGCTCAGCATGCAAGGCGGCAAAGACATCGCGAACCTCTCGCTGCGCAACGTCGGCAAAGCGGGATTCGACGACAGGCAATCGGCGATTCTCGTCGAGATGTATCGTGGAACGAAACTGCAACCGGCCGTGAGTTCCGGGTTGCAGTTACGCAGCGAAGTGGCGCAGGAATTCGGCGGCGAAATGGCAAAGGCCAATCGCGGCGCGATCAACGCGCGCGGATTCGCGGGCCAAGCCGATCGGCTCGCCGAGTTGATGCGTGATCGGTATCGCATCGGTTTCATCGATGTCGGCGGATGGGATACGCACGTGAACGAAGGCGGCGCGCAGGGGCAGCTCGCGAATAACCTGGCCGATCTCGGCGTCGGTTTGCAGACATTCGCGCAAACGCTGGGTGAAGAATGGAACAATACAGTTGTGGTCGTGCTCTCCGAATTCGGACGCACGTTTCGCGAGAACGGCAATGCGGGAACCGATCACGGGCACGGCTCCGTGCATTGGGTCCTCGGCGGTTCGATCGGCGGCGGGCGAGTCGTGGGCGAACAGACTCAGGTGAAGCAGGAAACGCTATTGCAGAACCGCGACTATCCGGTGCTGAACAATTACCGCGCCACGCTGGCCGGCATCTTTTCGCGCATGTGGGGTTTCAACGCGCAACAGGTGGAACGAATATTCCCGGCAACGGCGGCAACGGACTTGCGGCTGATCTGAAGAATTATAGTTGTATATTTCTATACTTTGCAGCATCGCGGTTCATCAACGTGAACCTCGCCACAACGATAACCGCACATTAACGTCGAGCTAAGCGCGATTTCACCGCGCCTGCGTAGCATGCTTCGCGTGGTCATGCGCAATCCGGCCACTTTCCTTTGCAATTCGGAGTTACACTTCATGAATCAAGACATCATCCAGGGCAAATGGACGCAGTTGAAAGGATCGCTGAAAAATAAATTCGGAAAACTCACGGATGACGATTTAAGCCGTGCCGACGGCAGCCGCGAATATCTGGCCGGCAAACTTCAAGAACGCTACGGATGGCAGAAGGATCAGATCGATAGGGAAATCGATTCATTCGAGAAAACGCTGCACCGGAAAGCGGCGTGACCCTTTGAACCCAGCAGGAGTCCGAGAAAAAGCGAAGGCCGCGTGTGCGGCCTTTGTCTTGTCCAGTCTACGAACCGGTCGCGAGAATTATTTCTTGCGCGACGCTTCGTACCGCTCGATGAAATCCTCGACAGGCATACTTGCGATCAGTTTTCCGATGCTCGGCAACATTACGTCATCGAGTTTCTTGAAACGTAGGCACGATTTGCCCATATCGAGCTTCTTGCCCGCTTTCGCGTAGGCCGCACGCAAGCTCCGGTCCTGCTCGGGCGACATGTAACAACCGATCAGGTACAACGAATACATTCCTTTGCGCGCTGCGAGAGAGATGTAGCCGAGCGGCTTGCCGTTGTACGTTTTCGGATAGCGCGTCAGCGGTATGACGTAACTCGGCATGCCCATGCACATCGATTCAACGTAGCCGCGCGGAAGGTGTTTTAGAATAAACGCGCGCAGTTTCGAAACGACGACTCGTTGCTCGGGCTCAAGCATCTTGATGTAGCCATCGACGGATGCTGTGCCGCTCATTTCTTGGGCTTGTTCGGCATTTTCGATGGATCGTAGCCGCCGACCTCGAACACTTCCGTCTTCGCGCCGACGCCCTTGATCGCGACGTCGACCGACACCTTCTGCGATTTTTCCAGTTTGGCGATAAAACTTTTGTCATCGTCGATGAACAGCGCCGGTTCGCCGGTCGGCGGAATCGTCGCCTTCATGCGTTGTGCGGGCGCGCTGTCGAAGGCGACGGGCAACGTCGCGCAGCCTTTGCTGCAGTCGAACGTTGCGTTGTCCAGCAGCAGATACACGCTTTGCCCCCACTTCGGATGCTGCCGCAGCACGAGCCGGATGCGTGCGTTGCCCGGCAAGGATTCCTTGCCCGGAATCGCCGCGCTGAATTGCGTACCGCCAGCCTCCGGAACATTGTTGTAAGCCCACAGGCGCGAAAGACGCTGCGTCTCCGTCTGGCGCGCGGACTTCGCGCGCACGTCGTCGATCGTCTTCTGCACTTGCGCGGCGGCGGCGGTGTTCGGATACGTCGACAGAATTTCGTTGCCGAGCGTCGCTGCGACATCGAGCGTGCCGCCGGCGCGCATTTGCTCGTACAACGCGAGTTCCTTGGCGGCTTTGGCTTCCGCATCGGCTTTCGCCGTTGCCGCGGGATCCGGTGGCGGCGACATCGGCGCTTTGGAACACCCGGCAGCCAGCAAAGCCGCTGTCGTCAAAATCATCACGCGATGGAAAGTGAACATGCGTCTCGTCCTGAATCTGTCGATGCAACGATAGCGAATATCGTCGTCACTTGCAGGGATCGTTGCCGATGTTGCGGTCGTACGTCGAAATGCTTTCGTCGAACTCGTGACCCTTGCGGCCGATCGCCCCGGAGCGGCGCATTTCCGCGCACGCCTCGTCGCGCGAGACGGGGTGGCCAGAGATGCTGACGGATTTCGCGGCACCGGAAGCTGCGCCGTGGCGATCCTTTTCGCCGCCGCCCACAGAGCGCGGGCAATGTCCCAGCCGGTAGAAAAGGGTGCCGTCGCTGCCGCGGCATTCGAAAGCGTCTTTGATGGGTTTGCGTTCGGCGTGCATGTTGTGTTTCGTGAACGACGCCGTCTCCTTGTGCGGTTTCGAAATCGCATAGGTCGGAGAAGGTGCGAAGGTGGGCGCCGGTGCAATGTCGATGACGGTCGCGCGCGACATATCCGCACACGGCTTGGACTGATAAGCGATCACGTCGCCGCCCACGCATTTGTACACCGATTCGGCGTGAACGCCGGCCGCCACCAGCATCAACGTCAACAACGCGAACCATTCGTACAAGCGCAACGTGCGGTAAGTGGGGATTCCGTGCAAATCGCTCATCGTAGTTCCTCCGTGAATGCGGCGATGATGCGGGAACCGTTACGTTCGGGCGATGGCGGTTCGGCGCGGCTTGATGTAAGAATTCGCCTACAATGGACGTTTGGACGTCCAAAGCGAGCCGACATGAAAACGATTTTCCTCTCCGCACTGCTGGCCGCCGGTTCGCTGCATGCTGCCGCACCGGCAAAGCCCCAAACCATCGATGAAGCGCTGCAACAGGCGCAACGCGAACATCTTCCGGTGTTCGCGGATTTTCAGGCGCAGTGGTGTTATTCGTGCTACTTCATGGCGACGCACGTGCTGAACGGCCCGCAATGGGATGCGCTTGAGAAGCGCATGGTGGTTGTGGAAGTGGACGCCGATTCGCCGGACGGTGCGAAATGGATGAAGCAACTGACCATCAAGGCGCTGCCGATGTATGTCGTGCTGAAACCGGACGGTAGCGAACTCGGTCGCATCGTAGCGGAACAACCGCGCGACAAGTTTTATCCGCAGCTGGAAAAAATCCTTGGCGGCGGCGATGCGCTGGATGCGTTGAAGAAGAAAGTAGACAACGGATCGGTCTCGACGATCGCCGACGTACTCGCCAGCTTCGATGCGCGCGATCAGTTTCAGCAGGGACTGGATTGGTACGCCGCTCTGCCGGCCGGTAAACGAGCCTCCGCGGAGAAAGACGCCGCTGCATCGATGTGGCACGAGCGGCTGCTGATGGAAAAGGCGGCGAAGGCGGACGATCACGCGGCGTGTGTCGCTTCCGGCCAGAAAGTGCTTGCGGCAAACGTAGGATGCGATCGCTATTACGTTCTCGAATCGATGATGGATTGCAGCGAGAAAATACCGGAGGCCGAGCGCAAGAAATTACTCGCATCGCAATTGCCGGCGATGAATGCGCTGCTCGACAAGCAAGTCTTCGTGCAGCCGGCGCAGTGTGCCGATCAGCGCACGGCCGTTCTGGTGACTGCCGATCTCGACAAAGCCCTCGGCGACAGCGCGGCGGAGAAAGCGGTGCTCGGTCGCGCGATCGACGACGCGAAACATCGGCTCGGCGATAACTACGCGAGCGATCGCAATCTCGCCGACAACCTGCGCGTGTATCTCGACCGTGCGGGCCGCACCGACGAAATCGATGCGTTGATGCCGAAACTCATCGCGGCCTACCCCGATGACTACGTTTATTCGTACCGCTATGGCGCCAGCCTGCTCAAACGCAACAAACCCGCCGAGGCGTTGCCTTATCTCGAAAAGGCGGCAGAGAAATCGTTCGGCGCCAATCGTTTGAGCGTTGCGACGTATCGCGTGAAAGCGCTGTTGGCGTTGAACCGCCGCGCCGATGCGCAGAAAGTCGTCGCCGACGCGCTGGAAGCCAACGGGCCGTGGTTTCCGGAGCAGGCGGCAAAACTGAAGGCGTTGCTCAACTCGTAAGGAACCCGCAGCCGCCGCGCCTTCATCATGAGGCGCGCGCGGTAAAATCCGCCGGTGCGCAAGATCGTCCACATCGACATGGATGCGTTCTACGCGTCCGTGGAACAACGCGACGACGCGAGTTTGCGCGGAAAACCCGTCGTGGTCGCCTGGCGCGGCACGCGCTCGGTCGTGTGCGCGGCGTCGTACGAGGCGCGCAAGTTCGGTGTGCGCTCCGCGATGCCTGCGGTGCGCGCGGAACGACTGTGCCCGGACGCCGTATTCGTGCCGCCGGATTTCACGCGCTATCGTGCGGCGTCAAAACACGTTCGCGAAATCATGCTGCGGCATACGGATCTCGTCGAACCGCTGTCGCTCGACGAAGCCTATTTGGACGTCACACATCCGAAAACGGATTTCGCGTCGGCCACGGCGGTCGCCAAAGCGATACGTCAGCAGATTGTCGAGGAGACGTCGCTAACCGCTTCAGCCGGCGTCGCGCCGAACAAGTTTCTCGCCAAGATCGCATCCGACTGGCGCAAGCCGGACGGCCTGTTCGTGATTCGTCCGCACCAAGTCGAAGCGTTTCTCGCGCCATTGTCTGTGTCGAAAATTCCCGGCGTCGGCAAAGTGATGGAGGCGAAGCTGCAATCGCTGGCGATACATACCTGCGCGGATCTGCGCGCGCACGACGTTGTGGAACTCGAACGGCGATTCGGCCGCTATGGCCGGCGGCTTGCGGAACTCGCCGTCGGCGTCGACGAGCGCGCTGTCGATCCGGACCAGCCGGTGCAGTCGATTTCGTCGGAGGACACATTCGAACACGACGTGGCGATCGGCGACATGGAACCGATGATCCGTTCGCTGGCTGCAAAGACGTGGTCGGCAACGAGTAAGACCGACCGCATCGGCCGCACCGTCGTGCTCAAGCTGAAAACCTCGGATTTCCACATTCTCACCCGCAGCCACACGCCGCCGCTGCCGCCGCAGTCCGCCGACGAATTCACGTCGATCGCCGTGAGTCTGTGCGAACGCGTTGCATTGCCGGCGACCACGAAATACCGCCTTGTCGGCGTGGGCATGAGCAATTTCCGGGATCCCGACGATGCTGCCGCGCAGCCGGAGCTTTTTTGAGCAAAAAAAAGCGCGCTGGGTAGCGAGATACCGAGCGCGCGTGCGAGACCACGGCATTCAGGGGGTGAATGCAATCGTGGCCAGCGGAGTTTAGGGTGCACGCGCGCGGTTCGGTACTGTCAGATTTGTCAGGTTTGGCAAAAAAACCCTCAGATCGCGTCCATAAATTCAACTATCCCGGTTTCCAGCGAATATTCCGCGCCAACCACGCGCAAACCGTCTTTTTGGATCATCTGTTCAAGCATTTCCGATCCATGCCGCAGCTGATTCGCCGATACGCGGATATTGGCTCGCACAGCCGCCTGCACGAGGGCGTCCTGATCGTGGCGCAGTTCCGTGGCCATCAAGGACTCCACCGACGGCCGCACGCGGTCGACGATGGAGCGCAGGTTCCTCGATTGTTCCTCCGACCGGCGGCTGAGTTCCTCGAGCGTGGCCAGAATCGCCCCGCAATTGGAATGGCCCAACACCACGACCAGCCGCGTGGCGTAGCGCGCCGCCGCGAATTCCACGCTGCCGATTTGCGACGGCGCCACGATATTTCCGGCGACGCGGATGACGAACAGATCGCCCAGGCCCTGATCGAAGATGATCTCGGCCGGCACGCGCGAATCCGAACAGCCCAGGATGATCGCGAAGGGCTCCTGCGCCACGGCAACCTCGCGCCGCCGCGATTCGCCGGCGACTACGGCACCGTTGCGCGTTTCCGATACGAACCGCTGGTTTCCCGCACGCAGGCGTTCGAGGGCTTCGCTGGCAGGGATCATTAAGGGGTCCGTCGCAAAGAAGACCCGGATTTTAACAGCCTTGCACGCCTGCTTGGACGGTGCGTTATTGGCGCGAATAAACGCCGTCGAAGGCTGTCGTCCAACTGCCTTTCGCGTCCGTCGATTCCCAGAGCTGGCGCACGGTGCCGTCTGCGTTCGGCGTCCACGTGATGCGCTGCTTCGAAGGCTTTCCGTCTTTGCCGAGTGATTGGCCTTCCATGACCATTTTTCCATCGTGGACGCCGCCTTCGATGGTGAGGAGCAAACCGCTGTTGTCCACCCACGACTGATGCCAGACGCCGCGCGCCGCGTCGTAGATGTTGAGACTTTCGCCGCTGTAGCCGCGATCGGTCGTGTAATGCTCGTGCACGACGCAACCGCCGTATTCGCGGTCGATCTTGTTGTGACCGACCACTTTGCCGTCGGCTGTGCGGACGGTCCAATCGCCGACCCAGAAATCGAATGCGCGATATTGCGCCGACGAACAGGGCGCGGACGCTTGCGCGGACCAGCTCGATTGATCCGCAACGCCAAGCGCAACAATCCATACAAGAAGTACGCGGGTAGCGAGCATGGAAAACCCCATCAACGGCCTGATGCCCTTCATTTCAGCACCCTACTTGCGGCGACGAATCCCGCATTCGGGGGAGACGCGGCGCTGACGATTCCAAGATGCCGCCTAAGTGCGCCTCGGGTGAGAATTACTTCAACTGATCGTGAAAGACCTTACGGAACTTGGCGACCTTCGGACCGATCACCAGCTGGCAGTACGGCTCGCTACCGTGCAGTTTGAAGTATTCCTGGTGATAATTTTCCGCTTTGTAGAATTGTGTAAAAGGCACTACTTGCGTGACGATCTTGCCGTGCCATTCGCCGCTCGCGGCGGCCTTGGCGATTGCCTTGTCGATGGCTGATTTCTGCGCGTCGTTCCGATAGAACGCGACGGAGCGATACTGCTCGCCCACATCGTTGCCTTGGCGGTCGATCGTGGTCGGATCGTGCACGGTGAAGAACACGTCGAGGATCGTGTCGAGCGAAACGACCCTCGGATCGAACGTGATCTGCACCGATTCGGCATGCCCCGTATTTCCTTCCGACACCTGCTCGTACGACGGATTCGCCACGTGTCCGCCGGCGTAGCCGGACTCCACTTTCGTAACGCCTTTCAATTCGTCGAACACCGCTTCCATGCACCAGAAACAGCCGCCGGCGAGCGTGATCGTCTGCGTCGCCGGCATGACGGGTGTTTCGGCGGCAGAGGCGCTGAACGTTGCGGCAACGGTCAGAAGAAAGAAACTCAGCAACGGACGAAACATAAGAAAATCCTGTGGCTTCGATACGGAATAGACGCGATGCGGCGCCTATTCCTTACATCGTGCCCGGCGCAGCCGGTTCAATGGCGATCCACGCGCGCGGCGTAACAGCCGGGCGCGGCGAAATGCAGGTGAAGAAAACCTACACGTGCGTCGCCGAGTTGTTTCAGAATTACCGGTTCGAGCGCGCGGCCATCGACAGTTTCCGCATCGACCATCATGCCGCGATCGTCGAAGGCCCGTACGGACAGCATGCGCGAGCGCAGCATTGTCGGCACGTCGTCGACCATGTCACATTGCTGTTCGCCGCGGCGAATGTAAATGGCGTGACGCGAACGGTACGGCGAGTCGACGGGCAAATGCTCGTAGTTGATGAGCAGGACTTCCTCGCCGATCGCGGCGTCCGTCAAGCTGATGCGGCACGGGAACCCCGGGCTCGCGTCGGCGACACGCCGCACCGCACCTTGCTGCCTCAAGTCGCCGTCATCGAGCGTGAACCAATGGTCGAACGGCGCGGACGGTAAGCCGGAAATCCGGAAGGACATGGCGTTCTCCATGTGACGAGCCATGACGATACGGATCGCCGGATGCGACGACCATCCGTTTTTTGCGCAATTGTCCGAGTCTCAGTTCGAAACGATGGGCAACTCCAGCGACGTCGCGTAGTTTCCGCCGTGATAAATCCGCTGCGTCGCTTTCCGATAATCCGTCGGCTTCGCAAAGAAAATGTTGTCGACGAACGTCTGCGGATTGCGGTCATACAGCGGAAACCAGCTCGACTGTACCTGCACCATGATGCGATGACCGGGCAGAAATACATGGTTCGCGCTCGGCAACGCGAAGCGATATCTCTCGACGGCATTGGCAGGAATCGCGCTTGGATGCTCGAGACTTTCCCGATAGCGCCCGCGGAAAATATCCATCGCCAGCGACAGCTCGTATCCACCCATCTCGGGTTGCGACGGAACTTGATCCGGATAAACGTCGATGAGTTTGACGACCCAATCGCTGTCGGTGCCGCTGGTCGACGCGAACAAATTCACGTACGTCGGTCCGGAGATCTGCAGCGGCGCCGTAAGCGGATCGGACACGTAGCTCAACACGTCTTCGCGTCCATCGACGAAACGCTGATCGACAACGAGCCAGCGTTTCCACGCATCGCCGTCCTCGAAGCGAACCGGGCGCGGCAGATAAGGAACCGGCTTGGCCGGATCGGACACGTATTCGTCGAAGCCGCCGTCACCGACCGGGACATCGAATCCCGCATGAAAATCCGGCTGCAGATAAAGCGGCTTCGGCATCGACACGCATCCGCGATCGCAAGCCAGCGGCCACCGGTCGAGTTTGCGCCACACGTTCGTGCCGGTTTCGTAAGCAAATACCGCCGGCGTCGCGGCGGCGGGCGCGTTGTCTTTCAGATGCGCGTCGAGAAACGGTTTCATCACGTCGCGGCGAAACTGCATCGCAGTGTCGCCGTTCAATTTCAGCGGACCGAGCATCGTACCGTCGTAGTTCACGCCGCTGTGCCGCCACGGCCCGAGCGCAAGAAATATCTTGTCGCCGGTCGTGTCGTTCGGTTTCATCGCGGCATACGTGTGCAGTGCGCCGTACATGTCTTCCTGATCCCATAGGCTGGCGACGAACAGCGTCGGCACCGTCGGCGTTTGTTTGCCGAGGATGACGTCGAGCGCCTGGCCTTGCCAGTACGCATCGTAGGCCGGGTGCTCCGACAACTTTTTCCAATAGCCGAGTTGCTCGAATCCGTAGTGCTGCGCGTATGCGCCGGTGGAACCCGCACGCAGGAAGTTCGTGTAGTCGTCGTAGTTTTCGCGCGCGACGTGTTTGCCTTCGCCGGCTTGCGTCGTCTGGCCGTAGATGTAGTCGAGATTCGTATTGCGGAACGCGCCGTTGTGGAACCAGTCGTCGCCTTTCCAGCCATCGACCATCGGGCTCATCGGCACGGCCGCTTTCAAGGCCGGATGCGGATGCACCAGCGCCATCAACACCGTGAATCCTTCGTACGACGAACCGATCATGCCGACTTTGCCGTTACTCTCGTGCACGTTTTTCACGAGCCAGTCGATGGTGTCGTACGCGTCGGTGGAATGATCGACCTTGCTGTTGTTCAACGGTCCGATCAGCGGCCGCGTCATGACATATTGGCCTTCGGATTTATATTTCCCTCGCACGTCCTGAAACACGCGAATGTAGTCGTCCGTCGAAAATTGCTCATCGCCTTGCGGCAGAGTCGAAACGAGATACGGACTCACGCTGCGTTCGGCGCGCTTGCTCGCCTCGTACGGCGTGCGCGTGAGGATGATCGGCGCATGCGAGGCGCCTTTCGGGATCATGATGACAGTGTGCAACTTGACGCCGTCACGCATCGGGATCATCACGTCGCGCTTCTCGTAGTCGAACGACTGCGTCGGCATGGCGAAATTCGCGGGAATGTCGGGCGCCAACGGCGGCGTGTTCCCGGCAAACAGCAGTGGCGCCGCGCTCATGAGCGCAACACTGAGCACCAATCGATAATCGAACATCGCTTTCTCCCCGTCCTTTGAGACAACCCTGCCAGAAATGGCGCCGTCTGCAAAGCCGTCTTGGCTGCAAGTTGTCCTTCAACTGTCCGACAACTTCATCGTCGGCCGATCAAGAATTGGTCCCGCGATTTGACTGGGAGATAAAAATGAGAACGATTCAGTGCGTGCTGGCGGCGAGCTTCATTATTGGCGGACTCTATTCTCATGCGCGTCTGCATGCGGCGGAGCACGGAATTGCGGGCGACTATCACGTACACGGCAAGAATCCTGACGGTCGGCCGTATGAAGGCGCGTTGCGCATCGTGCAGAAAGGCGAGGCGTACGCGCTCACTTGGGAAACCGGCGGCACCACCCACGGCGTCGGCGTCTTATCGGGCGAAAAATTGATCGCAAGTTATGGCGATCCGGCCTGCGGCGTCGTTGCCTATAGAAAACGATCCGGCTCGCTCGACGGTGTCTGGGCGATGTCGAACAGCACACAACTCGGCACGGAAACGGCAACCGCTGCGCAGAGCGATACAGCGACGTTGTCGGGCGACTACATCGTCGCCGGCCGCAACACGGACAAGACGCCTTACAAAGGCGCGTTGTTCGTCAAAGAAAACGAAGGCAAGGTTGCGCTGATGTGGCGCACCGGTCCCGACTCGCGCGGTTTCGGATTTCAAACCGGCGACACGATCGCCGCCGCGTTCGGACCCGCGACATGTGGCGTCGTCGCGTATTCGCTTGCACCGGAAGGCGCCCTGGACGGCCGCTGGACTTTTCTGGAGGGCGGATTCGGCAGCGAACAGGCGCAGCGCACCGAACACTAGAACGCCGTTTCTGTCATAGAAATACGTTTCCGCGCTGAAATCCAGCGCGGTCCATTTTCGCTAATAAACGAGACATTGCGTCGAAGAGAATTGTCATGGCTCATATCGGAAATCAGTTCGTGATGTATATCGCGCTCGGAGTCGCCGTCGCGGTACCGCTTTACATGTGGCGGCGCAAACGCAACGTGCTCGGCGGATTCGAGCAATGGGTGAAGCAGCGTGCGATGCGACCGCGGACTACGTCGCCGGTGGCCGCTTTCTCGGAACCGAATCCGCCCGAGGGCTTGCACTTTTCGTCCGCCTACGACGGCCAACTGCGATCGGGCGTGCCGATGACGTTGCTGTTGCTGCGCCGAACGGAAGCCGTGATCGTGCAAGGTGTATCGGTTCAGAACGCGACGTTGTATGTCGGCGTTTATCTGCCGGCGCAAGCGAGCCTCGACGCGAATGTCCTGAGAACGTGGCAGGACAAAGCGAAGCGCCGGCAAGACCACGTCGTCTATGCCGACCGAACCATCGACAGCGGCTTCGTCGTCGTGTGGAAAGGCACGCCTTCGCGCAAGAATGTGGAAGCACGCCTCGCCGACCTCGCGCAATCGCTGCGGTAATTCAGCCGCGACAGCCTCGATTTCACAAAGTCTCCACGCTTGAGACGCCGAACTGCCAAATAGCGCACATGACAGGTGCTAAGTCTGCGGACGCGCGTTCATGTACTCCTGTCTACGATGGTTGCCACAGGGGAACACGATTTGGAGATGAACATGCAACGCGAAGGTTATCCGTACGAACTGCATTGGACACGTCACGCCGACCGTTACTTGGCGCTGGTGCACGATGCGCTCGCCAAGAACCCCGGCGATCTCGAACTGCAGGAACTGCTGCAGGCGATGGAAGCCACGATCGCGCAGCGTAATGGCGCGGTGCATTGAGCGCCGCATCGTTCTCGATGTGAGCCGTCCTGACGTGTCGTGCACGACGATGAGCCCCTATTCGCGCCGCAAGCAGGGAACACGATGACGAGGCGTCGAATACTCTGTTCAGTGGTATTGTGGCTGATCGTCGGCACGGTGCTGTATGCCTGCGACGGAGGCTCGAAGGATATGCAACTGGCCACGAACGCCTCGGTGGATCTCGAGCGATATCAAGGCGCGTGGCATGTGATCGCCAACATTCCGTATTTCGCGGAAAACGGCAAAGTCGCCACGCGTGACGTCTACAAACTCGACGACGACGGCAACATCGCTACGACGTTCGTGTATCGCAAATCGTTCGACGGACCGGAGAAAACGTTCGGATCCGTGGGCATCGTCCAGCCGAATACCAATAATGCGTTTTGGCGCGTGCGCTTTCTTGGAGTGTTCCATGCCGATTATCTGGTCCTCGATATCGCGCCGGATTATTCGTGGGTGCTCGTCGGTCAACGCGATCGAAAACTGGGCTGGGTACTCGCGCGCGAGTCCGCGATGAACGATGCGACCTACACGACGCTCATGGATAAATTCCGCGGATTCGGCTACGACACGGCGAAATTCATGCGCGTGGCGCAATTCAGGGAACAGGCGGGCAAACCCGGTTTTCAGTAAACGCTTCGCGCCTGCGCAGTCGCCTTGGTCGCCAAGGCAAATCGCGATTCGAACGCAGCGTTGGATTGCGTCAGCATGGCGCAAACATACTCGCCGACCGCGGGACCGTGTTTGAATCCGTGACCCGATCCGCCGCCGACGATAACCACATTGTCCAGCTCCGGATGCCGGTCGATGATGAAATCGCCGTTCGACGTGTTTTCGTACTGACATACGCGGCTTTCCGTCAGCGCCGCATTCTTCAGTTTCGGAAAACGTTCCTCGATGTAAGCTCGCGCCATCGCCAGAGCCTCCGCAGTGAACACTCGCGAACCAGTATCCGGATCGAAAGCGGCGCCATGCTTGTCCACGCTGACTTTGAATCCGCGATTCTCCAAATCCGGCATTCCGTAAACCAGCGCCGGATGATGAAACCAGGCCGGCATGGCGGGCGGCGCGAACGAGATATCGCCCGGCGGCGGCGCAAAGAAAAAAACTTCCTGCCGTGTGGGGAAAATGCGCGAGCCGAGCAACTCCGGAAACAGTTTCGGCAGCCACGGACCGCATGCGAATACATACGTGCCTGCCGACAGTCCAGACCCGTCGCGCAGGCGCAAATGGTTCGCGCGCTGCGGCGACACTGGTAAAACGTCGCCAATCCGGAAACTCACTCCCCGTTCCACGCTTTCGGAGACCAACGATTGCACGGACCTGCGCGCCATCAACACGCCGCTCGCAGGCTCGCACAATCCCCACGCGATGTCGGCTGAGGATATCTGCGGAAATTTTTCCTCAAGATCCCGCGGCGACAATTTTTCATGCGCTACGCCGACACGTTCGAGCGTCTTCTGCGTTGCGGAGAGATAGTTGTCGTCGCCGCCCGTTAGCCACAGCATTCCCGTTTCGTGGAAAATTTTCTGTTTACAGCGTGCGTTCAACGCCTTCCAAGCCATGAGCGAACGCATCGACCACCGCGTATACAACTCATCCGCGCCGTAACCCATCCGAATCACACGCGATTCGCCGCCCGAACTCGCGCGGCTGTGCGCCGAACCGAACGCATCGATCAACGCGACCGAGTGGCCCGCATCCAGCAGCGCACGCGCTGTCCACGCGCCGAAACATCCGGCGCCGACGACAGCGAAGTCGAAATTCTGTTTTGTCATAACGCGGATTGTCGCCCGTCTTCGTGCCGCAATCGAGCCCATTATTTCGCGAACCGGACGTCGCTGCGTCGAACACGATAGACTTTCGCCCAACTTACGCCGGCGGATGCGACATGAACATCGAAAAGATCAAAGTTCGCATCACCGAAAGCGGCAAGACGATGGATGTCGTCGTACTCAGCAAAAACGCGCATCGCATCCAAGTGGTGCTCGGCGAAGGCGTGCACAGCGTCAAATGCGAATTGTCGCCGACGCCGAATCGGATGGCATTTGCAGGCAAGGCGCTCGGGCGCGAAATCGTGTACGAACGCAGTCCGGATGATGTGCAGGCCGATCTGGACCGCGTCAATCCGGCGCTGAAAAAATCCCGGCCTCGCTAAAACGAAGCGGTTGGCGCCGCCGGTGCGCGCGGTCAGGAGGTTCCCGCGCTCAGGCGCCGATAAAGCGCGACGACTTTTTCCATCAGCACCGGCGCGCTCCATGTTTCCGCATCGCGTGGGCCGGCTTCGGACAGTCTCTTTCTTTCCGCGCCGGACCGCAGCAGTACCGCAACGTTCGCGGCGAACTCGCCGACATTCTCTGCGCTGACACGCGCGGAACGTGCATCCCTCAGCACCGTCGCCGTGCCCATCACCGCGGTCGAGACGATCGGAACGCCCAGCGACATCGCTTCCAGCAACACGAGTCCTTGCGTCTCCGTCGGCGACGCGAATACAAATACGTCGCCGGCCTTGTAGCAGTCGAGCAATTGCGTGCGGCGGTCGAGATTGCCGACGAAAACGACGTGCTCTTTCAAACCGATCCGTTCGGCATGACGTTTCAGCCTTTCCGCATCCGGACCTTCACCGGCCAGAATGAAAACGAGGCGAGAGAACTTCTCGATCAGCACACGCGCAACATCGAGCAGAAAACCGATGTTCTTTTCCGCGGACAGTCGGCTCACCGTCACGATCGTCGGTTGATCGTCGCCGATGCCGTGCGCGCGGCGGAATCGCAGTCCGTCTCCGCCGCGGAATTCTTCCGGATGAATGCCGGTGGGAATCACGGACGAGGGCGTCGTGATCCCATACCGCTGCAACACGTGCGTCATTTCGTCGCTCGGCACGATCAAGTGATCCACGCCGTGACACACGCTGCGCGAAAAATAGCGTGCTGCAAAACGCGACAGCCGTTTCGGCAGCCACGGCAAATAATGGCCGGCGTATTCCTCGAAAAACGTGTGATAACTCTCGACCGTGCGCTTGCCAAGGCGGCATGCCAGCTTCACGCCGAGCTGATGTGCGCGAAATGGCGTGTGGATGTGCACGACATCCCAGTCGCGCGTGCTCAACCGTTCGACGGCGCCATTGATCGCCGACGCGCGAATCAGCCGATCCTCCGGATCGAAAAAGATCGTGCGCGACGGCAAACGGACCATGTCGAATTCCGCATGCTCGTCGCCATTGTCGCCGTAGTCGGGTGCGACGATCGTCACCGCGTGACCGAGCCGTTTCAGTTCGCACCCGAACGTGCGGATCGACGACGAGACCCCATTCACGCGGGGAAAGTACACATCCGACACCATGAGGATATTCATGGGCCGCCAGCGTATGTCGTTTCGATGACGGAATTGCTTCAGCGCGGCAAGGTTTGCAACCCGACGCGAACGCAGACACGTTAGATTGCTTTTCCCCAACCCGAGCAGACCCGATGGATTCAGCGATCAAATCGCACGCGGCAATCCGAGCCGGAAACGTTCCCGGCTGGGGCCGTCCGCTGCTTGCGCTGGTGATGATCGGACTCGGCATCGTCGGTTTGTATACCGGCGATTTCGCGTCCGTCTGGCAGCGCATTCCGATCGAGCATCTGCCGGGGCGTATGTACTTCGCTTATGCCGTCGCGGTGATCGAACTGGCCTGCGGACTCGGCTTGCTTTTCACACGGACCGCGCAGATCGCGTCGAAAATATTTCTTGTCTTCACGCTGTTGTGGCTGATCCTTTTGAAAGTTCCGGCTGTCGTGGCGGCGCCGCAAATCGAGGGGACGTGGCTGGGCTTCGGCGAAATCGGCGTCATCGTTGCCGGCGCCTGGACATTGTTCGCCGCATTCAACGCGGGTCGTCCCGAACGATTTTTCAGTGGCGGCCGCGGCATTCGCGCCGCCCGCGTCTTGTTTGCGGTCGCACTGCCGATGATCGGCCTTTCGCATTTTTTCTACACCGACGAAACGGTGAAGTTCGTTCCCGCATGGATGCCGGCGCCGATTTTTTGGGCATACCTCACGGGGGCCGGCAGCATCGCCGCCTGCATCGCGATCCTGACCGGCATCCTTGCGCGCCTCGCCGCGACGCTGGAAGCCGCGATGCTCGTCGTCATCACCATGCTGGTATGGATGCCCGGACTCAATTCCGCGCCGATCGATCGCGGGTTGATCACGGGATTTCTGATCTCATCCGCGATTGCGTGCGGAGCGTGGGTCGTTGCCGATTCTTACCGCGGCACATCCTGGATGTCGGTGCGCAAGCAAACGTAAACGTTCGGCGCAAGCCGTGCAAATCGCGACGCCGCCGGCGGCGCCGGTTGCAATACGCGGTGCTGCTCGCCGGCTACGTGCGACTCTTCGTCTTTCAACGACAACGTGCCTCATGGCACAGTCGCTGCTCTCGTCTTTCCGGACCGAGAGCGACGCCACATGAGCGAAAAAGACCCGACACGAGAAATTGTCATCGAACCCTATGATGGCCCGGTCGGCGGCTGGGGCTCAGTGAAATCCATCGCGCGCATAGTGCGCCGGGAACATGATCCGCTCATCTCCACGACGCATCAGTTGCTGCGCCAAAACAAGGCCAAAGGATTCGCCTGCGTGTCGTGTGCATGGGCCAAACCCGCGCATCCGCATCCTTTCGAATTCTGTGAGAACGGCGCGAAAGCGACCGCATGGGAACTGACCAACCGCCGCGCTACGCCGGAATTTTTCGCCGCACACACGATCGCCGAATTGCAGACGTGGTCGGATTTTCGTCTCGAACAAGTCGGGCGGCTCACGCAGCCGATGCGTTACGACGCCGCGTCGGATACGTATGTCGTCGTGGAATGGGACGCCGCGTTTCGCGATATCGGCGAGCGCCTGCGCCGATTCGATCCCGATTCCGTCGTATTTTATTCCTCTGGCCGCGCGTCGCTGGAAACCTCGTACATGTACGCGTTGTTCGCGCGGATGTTCGGCACGAACAATTTGCCGGACAGCTCGAACATGTGCCACGAAACCACCGGCAAGGCGTTGAAGAAAAGCATCGGCGTGCCTGTCGGTACCGTCGTGCTCGACGATTTCGAAAAAGCCGATGCGCTGTTTTTCTTCGGACAAAATACCGGCTCGAACAGCCCGCGCATGCTTCACGAATTGCAGCGCGCGAGCAAACGCGGCGTGCCGATCGTCACGTTCAATCCGCTGCGCGAACGCGGACTGGAGCGATTCACCAATCCGCAAAATCCCATCGAAATGCTCACCGGTTCGGAAACGCGGATCAGTTGTCAGTATCACCAGGTCAGGGCCGGCGGCGACATCGCGGCGATCATGGGCATGTGCAAAGAAATCATCGAGATGGACGATGCGGCCGCACGCAGCGGCGGCGCGCGTGTGCTCGATCACGAATTCATCGCGCAGCACACATTCGGTTTCGAGGACTTCGCCAAGCAGGCACGCGCAACGGACTGGGGCGACATCGAAACAGCATCCGGACTCGACCGCGCCGCAATTTGCGACGCGGCGCGCATCTATGCGACAGCAAACGCCGTTATCGGCATATACGGCATGGGTCTCACGCAACATCATCTCGGCGAACACAATCTGCACATGTTGTGCAACCTGATGCTGTTGCGCGGCAACGTCGGCAAGCCGGGTGCCGGATTGTGCCCGGTACGCGGGCACTCGAACGTGCAGGGCCAGCGCACCGTCGGCATCGCGGACGATCCGAAACTGGTTCCGATGGAAAAGCTCAAGGAACTCTACGGTTTCGATCCGCCGACCAAACCCGGGATGAAAACCGTCGATGTGTGCGAAGGCGTTCTCGCCGGCAAGGTCAACGCGTTCATCGGGCTCGGCGGAAATTTCGTTCGCGCGATTCCCGATACGCAGCAAATGGAGCCGGCGTGGAAGCGCATGAAACTGACGGTGCAGATCGCGACGAAGCTCAACCGCAGTCATTTGATCAATGGCGAAGTCGCGTACTTGCTTCCCTGCCTGGGCCGCATCGAGCTCGACGTGCAGGACGGCAAGCCGCAGACCGTGTCTGTCGAAGATTCCACGAGTTGCATCCACGCTTCGTTCGGCCAGCGTCAGCCGGCCGGCGAACATCTGTTGTCGGAGCCGCGCATCGTCGCGGGATTGGCAAAAGCGGCGCTCGGCGAGAAGAACAAAGTGGACTGGGACGCGTGGACTGGCGACTACGCACGCGTGCGCGACGCCATCGAAAAAACCTATCCGGAACAGTTCAAGGGTTTCAACAAACGCATGTGTACGCCGGGCGGATTCCATCGTCCCAACAAAGCCCGTCATCGCGAATGGGATACCGAGAACAAGAAAGCGAACTTCATCGCACCGCCGTCGTTGTCGGCGACGGGTTTCGCCGACGAACCCGATCGTTTGCGCCTCATGACGATTCGCTCCAACGATCAATTCAACACCACCGTGTACGGCTACGACGACCGCTTTCGCGGCATCCATGGCACGCGCATGGTGATTCTGATGAACGCTGCCGACATTGCATCGCGCAGCCTCCGTGCCGGGCAAACCGTGAGCCTGCAAACCGACGTGCAGCGCGACGATGTGCTGCGCAAGCTGGATGGATTGATGATCGTGCCGTACGACATTCCGCGCGGTTGTGTCGCCGCCTACTATCCGGAATGCAACGTGCTCGTTCCGGTCTGGCATCACGCCGGCGCGAGCAAGACGCCGGCATCGAAGTCGGTGCCGGTGCGGCTCGTCGTCTAAAGTCCGCTCGCGGCCTGCGCCACCGCGCGAAACAGCGCGCGGCCTTTGCTCATCGTTTCTTCCCACTCGGTTGCCGGATCGGAATCGAACACGACACCGCCGCCCGCTTGCACGTGGAGTTGTCCGTCCTGGATCACCGCGGTGCGAATCGCAATGGCAGTGTCCGCGTCGCCCCACCAACCGATGTAGCCGATAGCGCCCGCATAAATATTGCGCTTGTGCGGTTCCAGTTCCTGGATGATTTCCAGCGCGCGGATTTTCGGCGCGCCCGACACGGTGCCGGCGGGGAATGTCGCCTTGAGCACATCCATGTAGTTCAGTCCGTCGCGCAGATCGCCTTCGACCTGGCTGACGATGTGCATCACGTGCGAGTAGCGCTCGATGACGAAACTTTCGGTGAGCGTCACGGTGCCGGTTTTGCTGACGCGCCCCACGTCGTTGCGGCCGAGATCGATCAGCATGAGATGCTCGGCGCGTTCTTTAGGATCGGCAAGCAGTTCCGATTCCAGGGCGAGATCTTCTTCGCGCGTTTTCCCGCGCGGACGAGTTCCCGCGATCGGGCGCAGCACGACCTTGCCTTTCTTCAACCGCACCAGAATTTCCGGCGACGAACCGACGATCTGCGTGAGCCCAAGATCGAGAAAATACATGTACGGCGACGGATTGAGTGCGCGCAGCGCGCGATACACATCGACCGGCCGCGCGCGGAACGGTACCGAAAGGCGCTGCGACGGCACCACCTGGAAGATGTCGCCGGCGCGAATATACTCTTTCGCTTTTTCCACAAGTGCGCAATATTCCTCGCGCGTGAAGGTGGATTTGAAATCCGCTTCGGCCAGCGATTTCGGATCGAGCACGTCGGGATAACTCGGTCCGGCGCGCCGCAATCGGAACGCCAGTTCGTCGAGCCGCCGCTGCGCACGCGCATACGCTTGCGGCTGTGCCGGATCGGCGTGAACGATCAAATACAAGCGGCCCTTCAGATTGTCGAACACGGCCACTTCTTCGCTGAGCATCAGCAGTACGTCCGGCAAACCGAGCCTGTCGGGACGTTGGTTTGCCAATTTAGTTTCGATATACGCGATGGTCTCGAAACCGAAATAACCGACGAGGCCGCCGCTGAATTCCGGCAATTGCGGCAGGTGCGGAACCTTGTATTGCGTGCGGATCGTTTCGATTTCGGCGAGCGGATCGCTCAGGTCGCGCTGTTCGACGACGTGTCCGAATTCTTCGACGCTGAGCTGTTTGCCGCGCAGTTTGTAGACGCGCCGGCACGGCAAACCAATGATCGAATGCCGGCCCCAGTTTTCGCCGCCCTCGACGGATTCGAGCAGATACGTGTACGGTCCGTCAGCCAGTTTGAGATATACCGATAACGGCGTATCGAGATCGGAAAATATCTCGCGCACGACGGGAATGCGGTTGTATCCCTGCGCAGCGAGCGCATCGAACTCTTCGAGCGAAATCATGCAGCCGTCCCGGCATAGGGCAGCGCACGATAGCAAGTCAGGCGGCTGTGCGACAGCCGCCGACGGTCAGGTTTCCGCGCCGATCAGGGCGGCCCGATCAGTGATGCGGCGCGTCGGGTACCGGCAGTGTCATCACCGCGCCGACGGTGACGTGTCCGGTGATCGTCGAGATGAGTTCGTCGCGCTGCTCGCGCTGGCGGCGATAGTAATCCGACGCCGGCAGGAAATTGGGATCGTCCGAACCTTTTTCGGAAATCAGCAGATTGTTGCCTACGAAGCCCACATGCGAACCGGTCACGTTGCCAGTTTCGACGCCGAAATTGTGAAGCGCGCGCGGTATCGCTTTCGCATCGCCATATTTCGCATCCAGATCCTGCCAGATGTTCTGGGCTTGCTGCTTCTCCTTCGCGCTCAGTTGGGTGTACGCGGTCTGCAACGTGGCGATGGTGAGATCGTCATGATTTTCGGCGGCTATGCCGAGCCAGGCCGCGCCGCGCGCTTTGTCGACCGGCACGCCGATGCCGTTGAAGTACATGATGCCGGCGTTGTACTGCGCGCGTTTGTCGGCCCAAAAGCCGGACAACTCGAACATCTCCAACGCCGCGCGATAGTCGTGTTTGTGCAGATAAAACTGCGCCTTGTATTCGAAATATTTGCCGGGAAAAACGCGGCCCGGCGGATCGGACAACACCAGGTTGTTTGCGAAGCCATTGAACTGCGCAGCAGCCGAGGCGCTGAACACGATTCCGAGAACGAATGCGAAGAAAAGGATCCGTTTCACAATGCCACCTCCACGGTACACGTCGATCGGCTCGCTACGGGAAAATCCTCGCGCCGCCGCGTCGAGTTGTCAACCCGACGCCAGCGGCCGGCGTGGCATTCCTTTCAACACCACACTGAATTCGACACCGCTGCCGTCGTCGAGATTTCTCGCGCTCGCCGTGCCGCGATGTGCGGCGGCGACGAGCCGCACGATATACAGGCCCAAACCCAAGTGCGGCGCGTCCGTTGCGCGTTGCGCCGTCGATGGACGCAGGCTGACGAGCGAGTCGAACAGACGATCCTGCATCGTCGGCGGCAGAGGCGGGCCGCTGTTCGCGACACTGAGTTCAGCCCCTTCATGAAGATGTTTTAATGTGATGCGTATCCAGCCGTCTTCCGGCGTGAAGCTGCGCGCGTTGTCGACGAGTTTGTCCAGCGCCTGCGCGATCAGTTCCGGTGCGCCGTGCATGACCAGCGACCCGTGCGGCAATTCGAAATCGAGTTGGCGCGGCGCAAGGATCGGCCGATAGCTTTCGATGCAGCCGCGCACGACGGCGGTGAGATCGAAATCTTCTCCTTCCGCCGCGCCGATGGCGCGCTCCATACCGTTGGCCTGACTCATTCCGCGCAAAATTGCACCGAGGCGTTCCGCGCCGCCGCGCGCGCGGTCGACGTACGGCTGCGCGGCGTCGGGCAACGACTGATGATCGAGATTGTCGAGCGACGATTTCACGATCGCCAGCGGCGTCTGCAGTTCATGCGACAGCTTGCTGGCGAGCGTGCGCAGATAATCCGTGTACGCACTCACTTCATCGAGCAATCCGGCAAAGCTGCGCGCCAGATCGCCTAGCTCATCGTGCGCGCCGAGCAGGGGAAATGTTGCATTGTCCACTTTTCCACTTGTGCGCATCGCGCGGTCGGCGGCGTCGCGCAGCCGGCGGATGCGCAGGCTGAGCACGCTTGAGAACGCGAACAGCACGCCGCCGGCAACGATCAAGGCCAGCAGACTGGCCGTCGCGACGCTGAGCAGGGCGCGGTTCGTCAGCAGCGGCAGGGTTTCGCTGGCTTGTTCCAGCAGCAGCGCGCCGCGTACTTCGCCGGCCGATTTCAGCGGCACTGCGGCGGCGAGGACGACGCCCGAGTCCGCCGCCGAGCGATGCCACGCCGTCGACGTGACGCCGGAAAGCGCCTGCCAGACTTCCGTGGCATTCAATCGCGGCAGCGCGACGGAAAAATCGGCGGCCTCGGTAAGTCCCGGCGCAAGCAATTGCCGATAGACGAAATTCTCGACCCAGCGCCGCCGCGCGACCGGCACCGTATTCGGATTCACCAGCGCACCGGAAGTCGCCACTACCCAACCATCGCTGCTCAGGATGCGCACGCGCATTCCTTCGGGTGCGAATTGCGTCAGTTCGTCCGACAGCTTCGGCGACAACGTCAGCAATGGCAGCAACTCCGCCGTCTCGGTTGTCGGTGCTTCCGCATCGAACGCGGCGACGGCGATTCTGTCCGGCAACTGTACGCGCGGAAGGCGCAACTCCACGCGGTAACCGGAGCTGTCTTCCTGCCACGATCCTTCAAGCACGGTCGGCAGCGCGTTGTCGCTGGCGTCGGTGAGCGTGAGCGCATCGAAATGGCCCGGCGCGCCGCTGGCGATTAAATAGCGTCGCACGAGGTCGTCGCGCTGCAACGTCAATGTCAGGTGATCGCTCGTTTGCGCGCGCGGATCGCGCGCATCGACGCGGCTGCGCGTTGCGTCGTGCACCGTCGCCAGAAAATAAATCCAGTCGTCATCTTCGCAGAGCAAGACAGTCAGTTTTTCCGGATCGCTTGCCGAACCGAAATTCTGCGTGTACGGCGCGAGCAACGACCAATCGTCCGCGTAGCCATCGACCACCATCCGCGCTGGTGCGTGATGTACATACAACGCCGTGCCGGCCGGCGGCAGTTCCGCATTCAGCGCGTTGAGACTTCGCGCCAGCGCCCGCGCCGACGCGATGAGCGTTTGTTCCTGGCCCTGCCGCAGCAACTCCTCCATCTGCCGCACGAACAGCCAGCCGGCCAGCGGCAGCGCGAGCGTCGATAGTGCGATCAGCAGGAGTTTGAAGCGCAGCGACATCGGTCAGATCCGAACGCGCGGCGCGCTACGGCTTCCAGCGATATCCCACGCCGTGCACCGTTTCGATCGCATCGAAGCTCGGATCGATCGCGATGAATTTTTTTCGGATGCGTTTGATGTGCGATGTGATCGTCGCGTCGTCGACGACGACTTGCGCTTCGCGCATCAGCTGATCGCGATTCTTCACGTGGCCGGGAAAACGTACGAGCGTGTGCACCATCCAGAATTCCGTCACGGTGAGCGGCACTTCTCCGCCGTTCCACGTGACACGCATGCGTTCGGCTTCGAGTTTCAGCGGGCCGTGTTCGACGACGGTTTCTTTCGATGTCGGTTTGCTCAACGCGTCGAGCCGGCGGAACAACGCGCTGATGCGCGCGGCGAGATGATGCAGGCTGACATCCTTGGTGAGGTAATCGTCGGCGCCGAGGCGCAATCCGGAAATGACATCGAAATCCGAATCGCGCGCGGTGAGGAAAATGATCGGCAGCGCGGGCGATTTTGCGCGCAGTTCGCGGCAGAGTTCGAAACCGCCATCGGGTTCGTCGCCCAAGCCGACATCGATGATCACCAGTTCGGGAAATCGCGCAGCGAACGCGCGGCTGGCTTCGGGACGCGAACCGTATCCGGCGACGGTGTAGCCGAAGCGCGATAGTGCCTCGACGTAGTTGGCGCGAATCGAAGGTTCGTCTTCGACGATGGCGATGCTGCGGCCCATAGGATTTTCCGTTAGCGGGTTTCCACCTCAGCATAGGGCCGGGACCGCGTGCCAGCAACGGTCTTTGCGCGAACGTCAGAAGTTCGCCACAAACCATCGGGGCCTTGCCTTATTCGACGCAGCGCACGCGCCGCAATCGGGTCGATTCTAGGCTTGCGCGAAATCAGCGCCTGCCGAAACGACGACCATGAAAACCGAACGCCCCGAACCGAATGCCGAATTGTCGCAAACCTTCGAACCGCTGCGCTTTGTCTTCGCGATCGGCGCGCTCCTGCTCGGCCTGATGGCGAGCGTGCGGTTTTGATATCGAGATAGCGATCATGGACATCTATCTGCCCGCCGACTTTTACGCATTACGCGAAAACCTGCACGACTGGCGCGATGCCGCAACGCCTGCGGAACCTGTGCAGCCACAACCGTGTCCGACTGATGAACGCAACGATTGCGCCGATCCGGATTGGCGCGTGCTTTAGAAAAGTTTTGTCAGACCGCGCCGGGGACGATTGATCCAACCTCCCCGCAAAACCCCGGCGCGCTTTTTTATCCGATGGCCTTGCGCATCGTCGCGATGATTTCCGCGTAGTCGCGGTGACCGAAGATGGCCGATCCCGCCACGAACGTATCCGCACCGGCGCGCGCGATCTCGCCGATGTTGTCCGCTTTCACGCCGCCGTCGACTTCCAGACGAATGTCGCGGCCGCTGCGGTCGATCATTTCGCGTGCGCGGCGAAGTTTTTCCAGCGCGGTCGGAATAAAACTCTGTCCGCCGAATCCGGGATTCACGGACATGATCAGAATCAGATCGATCTTGTCGAGCACGTAATCGAGATAATTCAGCGGCGTGGCCGGATTGAACACGAGGCCGGCCTTGCAGCCCGAGTTGTGGATGAGTTGAATCGTGCGATCGATGTGCTCGCTTGCTTCGGGATGAAAACTGATGCGCGTGGCGCCGGCTTCGGCGAAATCCGGCACGATGCGGTCGACGGGCTTGACCATCAGATGCACGTCGATGGGCGCCGTGACGCCGTGCTTGCGCAGCGCTTCGCAAATGAGCGGGCCGATGGTGAGGTTCGGCACATAGTGATTGTCCATCACGTCGAAATGCACCCAGTCCGCGCCGGCGGCGAGCACTTTGTCGACTTCCTCGCCGAGCTTGGCGAAGTTGGCGGAAAGGATCGATGGAGCGATAACGGGTGATTGTTTCATTTTGAATTCAATACTCCGTTCCAAGCGCTGTCATTCCGGCGAAAGCCGGAATGACAAGCTATAGGGCATTCCAATTATTTAAAGCCACGCTGCGCCTGTATCTTCTCATAGGCCGTATTGATATCGCGCGCGCGTTCTTCCGCGCGGCGCTTGAGTTCGTCCGGTACGTCGCCGAGCTTGTCCGGGTGATGCTGGCTGATCAGTTTGCGGTAGGCGCGTTTGATTTCGCGATCGCTCGCTTCCGGTGCAAGTCCGAGGATCGCATACGGATCCTTGCCGACGGGATCGGTGCGCTTCGCCTGTTCGTAATGCTGACTGCCGCTCGATCCGGAACCGTAGCGATTGCCGTACGTCTGGCCGCGCTGGTACGCATAGCCGTAGCCTTTCATCGCGGCGAGCGCGGATAGTTCGCGCTCGTCGACATTCAGCGACCAGCACAGCTTGCGCACGATGCGCATTTTGTCCGTCTGCAGCGGCGCGCCTTCGGCGTAGACGATATCGAGCAGCATGTCGAGCAACAGGAATGCGAGGTCACGCCGACCGCCGGCCCACGCCTTGAGATCGGCGATGACGGATGTCGTACGAAAATCCGGCTGCTTGCCGGCGTTGAAACTGGAAATGGCGTCGGCACGCTGCTGCTGCGACAGCTGCATGCGTTCCATCAGGTTTTCCGTCGCGGCGATTTCAGGTTCTGAAACGCGGCCGTCGGATTTCGCGATCGCGCCCGCAAGTCCGAACAACGGCGCGATAAACGACGATGGCGTGCCCGGGTTGAGATGCGGCATGCGCATCATGCCGCTGTCCCACATGTGTCCGATCGCCATGCCGAAGACGGCGCCCCACAGGCTGCGGAAAATGAACAGGCCGATCAGCGCGCCGATGAGCTTGCCGGTGAAATTCATCTCGTGTCAGATGGCGCCGTTTGTGCGGAATACCACCGCAGGATTTCGTCGAGTTCGGCTGCGTTTATCATGCCGATCGACGCGCGCATCGCGGAGACGTCGCGCGCGCCGCTGCGATATTGCCCGATGGCGCTGCGCAGATAGTCGAGATTCTGTCCGGCGAGATTCGGAAGATTCTTTGCGGTGGCCACACCGCGCTCGCCATGACACGCCGCACACAAGCCCAGGCGCGATGGCGGCGTCTGCGCCTGTGCGTTCGTCGCCGGCACGACAATAACGAAAGCGGCCGGAAGCCGTCTGAATAATGCAGTAAGCATGGGAGCGGCGATTTTATCAGGCGCCGCGCCGCGCGTCGGCACAATCCCCCTAAAATATGCGCGAAAATGCGCGCGCGCTCAGGAGATGTTTGTGCCGACTACTTTGCACCAATCGAATTTGCCCGGTCTCGATCTCATCCATCGCGGCAAGGTGCGCGACGTGTACGCGCTTTCCAGCGCGGAACTGCTCATCGTGGCGACGGATCGTCTCAGCGCGTTCGATGTCGTCTTGCCCGACCCGATTCCGGGCAAGGGCGAGATGTTGTGTCAGATGTCGAATTTCTGGTTCGATAAAACCGCGCAGCTCGTTCCGAATCATTTGACGGGCAAGAACGTCGCGGATGTGCTCCCCCGTGCCACCGATGCGAATTTGTATACAAAGCGCAGCGTGGTGGCGAAGCGGTTGAAAGCGGTGCCGGTTGAGGCTATCGCGCGGGGTTATCTCATCGGCTCCGGCTGGAAGGATTATCAAGCGACAGGATCACTGTGCGGGATCAAACTTCCCGCCGGTCTGCAACAGGCGGCGAAATTGCCGACGCCGATTTTCACGCCGTCGACAAAGGCGGCCGCCGGGAAGCACGACGAGAACATCGGTTTCGATCGCGTCGTCGATCTGATCGGCGCCGATCTTGCCGAACGCGTGCGCGACGCCACACTCAAAATCTACAATTTCGCCGCCGACTACGCTGCGGCACGCGGCATCATCGTCGCCGACACGAAATTCGAGTTCGGCACCGACGAAAACAGCACGTTGTACGTGATGGACGAAATGCTCACGCCGGATTCTTCGCGCTTCTGGCCCGCCGATCACTATCGCATCGGCATCAGTCCGCCGAGCTACGACAAGCAATTCGTTCGCGATTATCTGGAAACGCTGAATTGGAACAAGCAGGCGCCGGGGCCGAAGGTGCCGCAGGAAATCATCCAGCGCACGGCCTCGAAATATGCCGAAGCGTTGAAGCGTTTGGCGGGGATAACGCCGGATTAAACGTCCGTTTTTAAACCCGATAGAATTTCTAAACGGGAAAAGTAGAATCCATCGGGAAACAAGTCGCGGACCTGAAACCCGAAGAACTGGCGAGTTTTCGCCAATGGTTCACGTCGTTCGATGCCGATGCATGGGATGAAGAAATCGCCACCGATGCATCCGGCGGGGATTGAGATCGATTGATGGATTTGGAATCGAACAGTGCGAACAGTGGCGGACCTGCAGGTGTTCGTCATTCCCGCGAAAGCGGGAATCCAGCGACTTTCATCTTTCTCCTGTCGACTAGCAGAAAAAGGCTCTGGATTCCCGCTTTCGCGGGAATGACAAGCCAATTCCTGCAGTCGTCTGATCGGCAAGCATGTCGCGGAGTGGCGCGCTAGACTACCTATCGTTCGCCGAACAGAGATTCTGCATGAACGCGATTCCCTCCGACACACGCCGCGAAGTCGACCGCTGGCTCGGCAACTACAGCGAAGACCATCGCAATCCCACGAACATCGTCGTGCATTGGATCTGCGTGCCGTTGATTTTGTGGAGCGCCATCGCATTGTTGTGGGTGATTCCCGTGCCCGAATGGCTCGGGCGTCCCGGACTTTGGGCCGCGGTGGCGATGTTCTTTGCGATGGCGTTTTATATGCGCCTATCGCGACCGCTCGGATTCGGCATGCTCGCGGCATTCGTCGTGCTGGGTGCGATCACGGAGTTGCTTTATCGATCAATCGGACCGCGCGATTTGATGTGGCTCGCGATCGGCATTTTCGTCGCCGCGTGGATCGCGCAGTTCGTCGGCCACAAGATCGAAGGCAAGAAGCCGTCGTTTCTTACCGATATGGCCTACCTGCTGATCGGCCCGGCGTGGATCGTCGCCAAGATCATGCGCCGCGCAGGCATTTCCTGCTGAGCAAAAGAAAGGCGCCGCGAGGGCGCCTTTCGAATGACGATTGCGATGATGTCAGTGCATTGCGGACATCGCGCCGAATATCGCGGCGCCGAACAGAAACACACAAATGACGCCGATGATGATTTCGATCACGATTTGAATAAGGCTGACCAGGCAAGCCTTGCCGAAGCCCATTTGCAGTCCGTCGGGACGTTTCACGATCGCATTGATGATGGCGGAGTTCAGCAGGAACACCAGTACCAGCGACACGAGCGACGCGATTCCGCCGCTGCCCAGAACCATGCCGACAATCCAACTCAAGATGGCCGCCAAAATGGTTGCCGCCAACGCCGCCAAGAACGCTTGCCCGAAGCGCGGACCGAAACCGGCCGCTATTTTTGTTGCCAACATGATGATCAATGCGCCAATGGCAATGGCGATAAAAAGTGTGACGACTACCGTGACAAGTACCGTTCCCATAACCTCTCCCCGTGCGTGATAGAACTGCAAATGGCGCGGCGTCGATGCCGCGTCTCCCGTTACTCACTTATGTGCCCGACGTTTCCCTCGGTCTCAACAGCCATCGGCACAACGCCGGCAAAAACACGATGGCTGCAATCATATTAACGACGAACATGAATGTTAGCAGCACACCCATGTCCGCCTGAAATTTCAACTCCGAAAAAACCCACATGCCGACGCCGACGGCCAGCGTCAGCGCCGTGTAGAAAATGGCAATGCCGGTGGTTTTCAGTGCGATGAAATACGAATCGGTGAGCGACCGGCCCTGATTCATCGCCTCGCGCATGCGCGCAAAGATATAGATCGCATAATCGACCCCGATACCGACGCCGAGCGCCAAAACCGTGAGGGTATTTACCTTTTTACCGATGTCCAGATACACCATCAGCGAATGGCCGAGTTCGGTGACGAGCACGAGCGGTAAGACGATGCACAAGGCCGCGAGCGGATTGCGGAAACTCAGCAGGCACATGAGGAACACGGCGGCGTAGAGCAGATACAGCATGGTGTGATCGACCGCGCGCACCTCGTCGTTGATCGCGGCCATGACGCCGACGTTTCCCGTGGCCAGGCGCAGATTCACCTTGTCGCTGACGAACGGCTTGCCGCTTTTCAGCGCGTCGGCCGATTCTTTCGCCAATTGATCGCGCACGTTCGCATTAGGGCCTGCGAATGCATGATTGTCGTCGCGGAATTTCTTTGCGGCGGACACGACGCGATCCACCGTCGTCGCGCGGTGATCGGTGAGAAACAGCATCACCGGGATCGCGCTGCAATCCTGGTTGAGCAATCCGGAATCGGTTTCGAAACCTTGCGTGTCCTGGCGCAATGCATCGCTGTCGCGCGGCAGCACGCGCCAGCGGATGTTGCCTTCGTTCCAGCCGGCGTTGACGATTTTCGCCGCGATAGGCAGCGTGATCACTTGCGCCACGCCTTCGACGTTGCGCATGTTCCATGCGAAGCGGTCGATGGTTTCCATGACCGGATAACTCGTCGTGCACGCGTTAGGCGCGCTTTCTGCGATCACGTTGAGCATGTCGACGCCCAACGCGAACTTGTCGCTGATCAATTCCGCGTCGCGGTTGTAGCGCGCGTCGGGGCGCAACTCCGCCACGCCTTTCTGCGCGTCGCCGATCATCACGTCCTTGCCGAAATGGGCGGCGACGGCCCACATCGCGATTCCGATGACGATGACGACGGCCGCGGGAACCGGACGGCTCAATCGCGCCAGCACGGCCCACAGTTTGTCGAACTGCGTGAGCTGGCGCAGGCGCCATTTCTTCTTGCCGTCGAGATTGCGCAACCGGCAGAACGAAAGCAGAACCGGCAGCAGGACCAGATCGGTGAGTATCGTCAACGCGACGCCTACGGTCGCAGTGACCGCCAATTCGAAAATGATGCGGACGGGAATGATCAGAATCGTCGCGAAGCCGATGCAGCCGGCGATCAGCGCGACAGTGCCCGGCACGAGCAACATGCGGAAGGCGAGGCGCGCGGCGGTTTGCGGATCGACGCCTTGGCGCGTGCGCAATTCCTCGACGGTGCCGTCTTCCAGTCCCCCGAAGAACAATTCGCCGCGGAAGCGGTTGATCATCTGCTCGCCGTGGCTGACGGCGATGGCGAAAATCAGGAACGGCGTCAGCATGTTCATCGGATCGATGCCGAAGCCGAGCAGGCGCAACGCACCGAGCATCCAGATCACGGCGACGAGCGCGCAGAACACGGTGAGCGATGCGAGTTTCACCGATGCCGAATACGCAAACAGCAACAGCCAGGTGAACGCGATGGTGACGAAGAAGAAAACAATTACCGATTTCGCGCCGGTGCTGATGTCGCCGACCATCTTCGAGAAACCGATGATCGCGACCGTCGTGTCGGCGTTTTCGTATTTCACGCGGATCGCTTCGAGCTGATCGTTGATCTTCGTGTAATCGATCGCGATGCCATGCGCCGGATCTTCCGGGACGAGATCCACCCACACCATCGCGCCGGAAAAATCCTTCGCGACGAGGCGGCCGACGATGCCCGCTTTCTCGATGTTCGCCTTGATCGTCGAGAATTGTTCCTGCGTCGCGGTGAAGCCGTCGACGTTCGGCGTGAACGTGGCGGGGATCACGTTGCCGCCGGCGAATCCGTCTTCCACGACTTCGACGAAACGCACGTTCGGCGTGAAGATCGAACTCACGCGCGACGCATCGGCGTGCTCGATCTTGGTCGCATCGAGCGTGATTTTTTCCATCGTCCGGAAGAACGGCTGGTCGAACATGTTGCCGCTCTTGTCCATCACCGCGATCAGGATGCGGTTGGCGCCGCCGAAATCTTTTTCGTAATCGAGAAACGTGCGCATGTATTCGTGCTGCAGCGGAATCTGTTTCTTGAAACCCGCGTCGACTTTCAGTTGCGAGGCGAAGAACGCCATCACGATCGTCACGATCGCGAAAAGAATCAGCACGACGCCGCGATTGCCGAACACGAGCGATTCGGCGGCGCGCTGAAGTGTATTCGGTTGCGTAGCGGAAATCGGCAGGGCCATCGTCAGTGCGGCTGGAACGTGCTGAGGCCGTTCTCGCCGGCAATCAAAAGCGTGTCGCCGGAGAGCGGCAGTGTGGCCGCGATGATGCCCGCTGGCGTGTCGATGAATCCGTGCAACGGATCATGCCCGTGCAGCCGAGCGAGAACGACGCCGTTCGCGCCGACGATCACGGCGCCGCCGTCGGGCAGCGCGGCGCCGCCCATCAGACTGAGTTCGGTGTTCGTTTCCACTTCCGCCCACTGCGTGCCGAGATCGCCGGATTCGTAGACGTGCCCGCGCAATCCATAGGCGAGCACGTGATCGTTCTCGTAACCGATCACGCCGAACATCGAACCATCGTACGGAAGCTGGATGCGTTTCCATGTCGCACCGTCGTCGCGCGATTGAAACGCACTGCCGCGTTCGCCGACGACGATCAATCCGCCGCTGCCGGTCCGCGCGATCGCATTCAGATGCGGCGTCGCTTCTTCGCCGATCTTCAGTTCCTTGTCGCTGAACGTCATCTTGCCGTTGCCTTTTGCCGGCGCCGCATCGTCGGCATCGACGCCGTCGTCGTTTTCTGCGCCCGCGTTTTTCTTTGCCGTCGGTGCGGCGACGATCATCGGTTGCCAATGCGCGCCGCCGTCATCGGTGCGCAGCGCGAGGCTGTATGCGCCGACAGTGAAACCGTGTTGCGCGCTGGTGAACAGGACGCTCAACAAGGGCGCGCCCTGCTGCGGATCGCGCGCGGCTTCGTTCGTCTCGGCATCGGCTTTCATCGGATCGCTGCGCTGGATTTCCCAGTGCTCGCCGCCGTCGGTGCTGTGCGCGATCACGCCTTCGTGGCCGACCGCCCACACGTTCGCATCCACCGCGGCGACGCCCGTGAATGTCGTACGCGTCTGAACCGGCGATTGTTTCCACGACGTGCCGTCGTTCGACAAAAGAATCTGGCCGCGTCCGCCGACAGCGACGTAGTGATCGCCGGATTTCACGATGGCGAGCATCAGCGAATTAGCGGCGAGAGGCAGTGTCTCTGCCGGCGCGCCGACAGGATCGATCCAGTGCGATGTGTCCGTCGCGCGCGCCGACGCGCAGGCGAATGCGCACGCCGTCAAACCAAACGCGAATCGAAACCCCTGTCGGCGCATTCGTTATCCCTGAAAACGCGTCAGCCGCTTTTGCAGCGGCTGACGTTTCACACAACCGATAGCGGGAGTTTACTCCACGCCGCGCTGCCGCAACGCCTGCGGCGAGAACATGTCGGGCGTAGCCGGGAACGAGAAATCGTATTCCTGTTCCTGGTTGTCCAGACCCTGCACGAGATAGCGCGAGGACTTCAGGTCGTAATGGCATTCCAGCGTCGACCAGAACACCGGCACTTCGTAGTAATTCACGCTCGGCGCTTCGGAATAGCGCCACAGTTTGCCGTCGGTGTCGTAATGGTCGATCTCGAGAATCTGCCAGCTATCCTCGTCGATGTAGAACGTGCGGCGCGGATTGATGTGGCGCTGGCCGGGCTTCAACGTCGCTTCGACCACATACATGCGATGCAGTTCGTAGCGCAGCAGGTCGGGATTGATGAAGTGCGGTTTGATCAAGTCTTCGACCTTGGTTTGGTCGCTGTGCGCCTTGTATGCGTTGTACGGCACATACATTTCGCGTTTGCCGACGAGTTTCCAGTCGTACTTGTCGAGCGCGCCGTTGAACATGTCGGTCATGTCGTTGGTGCGCAGGCCGTCCGACGCGGTGCCCGGATTGTCGTAAGCCACGTTCGGCGCACGGCGTACGCGGCGCTGGCCGGGATTGTAGATCCACGCCTGACGCGGTTCTTTTTTCGAATCCAGCGTCTCGTGCACGAGCAGAACCTGGCCGGCGAGGCGGGGCGGTGAAACCACGTCTTCGAAAAAGTACAAAAGTATATTATTGATGTCCTTCAGCGTATTGCCGGGCTTGTAATAGAGGCCCAGGCCTTCTTCGCGGAAGCGGATCAGGGTGAATTGTCCCGATTCGGTCACGATCGCCTGGTTGTTCCAGCGCGCGAACGACACGCCCTTGAATTTCAGCTTGTGATTCCAGATCGCTTCCTGACCGGCTTTTGCCGGGTCGTTGTCGAGAATCGGGAATGGAAATCCTTCTTCGACTTGATCGACGCCTTCGCCGTCGTCCACCAGTTCACCCGTCGCGGCATTCTTGATCGAGTAGTCGTAAATACGCTGCGGGAACGACGCGCTGCGGTGCGTGGGATATACCACCATCTTCCAGTCGGGATATTTTTGGAACATTGCGACCTGGCCGGCGGAAAGCTTGTCGCCGTAATCCTTGTAATTTTTCGCCGTGATCTCGAACTCCGGCTTGTCGCCCGGGAACGGATCGGGATGATGCATGCCGACTTTGTAGCCGGCGGGCGGTGCGGTGATGCCGCCCGTCCATTCCGGAATGGTGCCGTCCTTGTTCGCCGCGCGTTCCGCGCCGACGGGCGTCAGCGGTGTGCCGGTCATGCCGAGTTTCTTGGCGTCGTCCGCGGATGCTTTCGCCAGCACACCGGTTGAAAAAACGGCGCAGGCGATCAATGCCGCGAGTCGGGTTTTTGCGAAGCGTGCCATCGTAAATCTCCCGTCGAAACTCAGAACGAATATTTGGCGACGAAAGCGACGAAGTCGCGATCGCTGATTTCGTTGAACTGACCGCCACCGAAATAATTGGTATAGCTTAAATCGAGCGACCACTGATTGAGGTAATTCGCCTCGACACCCATTGTCACCGACTTGCGGCCTTCGATGAAGTTGCCGCCCGGTCCGGGCGACGTGCCGCTGACGTCGTGATTGAACGCGATGCGCGGCGACATCGTGAATGACGTGCCGAATGCGTTGTTGTAGTCGGCGCGAGCGGCGAGACGGTAGCCCCACGAGAACGACGTGGGAAAACCGTCCGTTTGCGTTTCAGGATTGTTCAAGTTGCCGGTATTCACATCCGGGCCGCCGCCGGTGTCGGTTCCGTCGCTGTTATAGCGGAGCACGGATTGCGAGGGAAAGTCCCACACTTTCGTCGCGCCCGCTTCGCCGACCATCGCGATCTGATCGGCCTTGAAGAAATTCTCGGGTCCGAACACTTTCGTGGCGGTGAACTGCAACTGCGACACGTGATTGCGCGTGTATCCCGGAATGACCTCGCCCGGCGCGTAATTGCCGAGCTGGCTGATGAAGCGGTTGCCCGGCGCCGGGATGAATGCGTTGAGTGGCGACAAACCCGCGAACAGCAGTTCGACGGCGTCGACCTGCAGCGGCGCATTCGGGCGATAGCTCAACTCGCCTTGCAATGCGATGCCGGGACCTTCGATCTGCGTGTTGAAACTCGCGCCGAACAGATGAATGTTGCTCGGATATTCGACGAAGTACGAACCGCTGTTCGGCACTGTGCTGGTGACGGCGCGTCCGCTGATGAGCGGCAGGCGGCTGCTGTAGTTCAAATAGTAGAAACCGAATTCCGTGTTGTTGAGGCTGTCCGCGATGTAGTGCGCCGCGACGCCGTACTGGCCGTACTCGCTCGGATATTTGTCCGGCGTGCGATGCACGGTTTCCGCGCAGGATTCCGCGAGCAGCGGATTGTTGAAGATGCTGCCGCCGCCGAATGCGGAATTGTCGCTCGCTGCGCCGCCGAAGCACACCGGATAATAATTTTCCGGATTGCGCACGGGCTGCGGAATCAGACCGAACGGCAACGACGCATAGGTGCCGCCGATGGTGGCGAAATCGTTCGTCGAAAAGTAGGTGCCTTCCGGATCGGGATTGGTCTGCGCGAATTCGAGCAGGTATGTCGCCTCCACCGAAAAATTCTCGGTGATGTTGTACGAACCCCACAACATGTTCACGGGCAGCAGCGCCTCTTTCAATTCCGCGCCGGCCACATGCAGTTGCGACACGTCGACGGGATTGATGACATTGATGCCGCCCTGGATGAACGTGCTTTCGCCCCAGCTCAGCACCTGACGGCCGAAACGCACCGTCGCCTGATGATCGGCGATGGTGAAGTTGTCGAACAGGAACGCGTCGAGCATGCGGAAGCGATGCCCGACTTGATCTTCCGCCAGCGATGTCAGCTTGTCGTTGCCGGCGTTGGCGAAATCGTAGAAATAACTCGCGCGGAAAAATCCGCCGAGATTTTCGCCGTAATTGATGTGCAGTTCCGTCGTCGCTTTCACGGCGTTCGAAAACGCGCTGCCGGCGCTGTAGTTCAGATCGCCGTCGTCGTGGTTCGCCGAGAACGCGCCTTTCGCCGCGCGTTGCTGCGCATTCGGCAGCAAGCCGACGAGCGGGTTGTAGACCGCCTTGGCGACGTTGTCGGAACTCGGATCTTCGGTGCGCACCGCAACGCCGTACGACAGCGTCGTGTGCACCGTTCCGTTGAGTCCGTCGGAATTGCCGAATTCGATCGCGTGAGCGTTGTTTGCCGCGAATCCGGCAAGCGCCAGTGAAATGGCCGCGGTCAGCGCAGTGGTCTTGTTTGCCTTTGTCATGATGACTTTCCCCTTGGCCGATTACTGCGTGACGATGACGGATGGATTGGTGACCTGCACCACGTGACCGCGCGAGACGATCATGCTCGCCATTTCACCCTGCATTTCCGCGGTGACGGCGGGCGAGCTGGTCGGATCGAGCAGCGAGCCGTGTTCGCCCTGCGTGAACCGAACCACGCCGCGGATCGGGCCGGCGCTTTGCGTCGTCTGGAAAATACTTTGCAGTCCCAATGCGGCGAGCAGCGGTTCGGTTCCCGACAACGGTGCGCCTGCGACGCTGTTCGGAATCACCTGATCGGACGGATGATTCGCATCGCCCACCACTTCCTGCGCGAGTATCGCCTTGCCGGCTGTGGCGAACGCGAAGTTGATCGAGTCGCCGGAATCGACGACGGTTTGCGCAGCGACGAAGAATGCATCGTACTGCGCCGTGCCTTGGGTCAGGCCCGCTTGCGCCAGACCTGCATGAATCGACGGACCGAACGCCGGCGACGCATCGAGCAGACGTGCCACGCCGCCGCCAGGAACGTTCAGCACGCCGACAGTAACGTGCGGTTCGATCGCCATGAATGCCGTGCCGATGATCGAGCCGAGCGACTGGCCGACGAATTCGACACTCGATCCGTCGAGATTCACGCCGCTGATATTGCCCTTGACGATCGCATCGGTCAGTTCGAGCAGATCGGCGTTCGCCTGACGAAGATTGTCGCGCGACGTCAGCAGGCTGCTAAGGTTGATGAAGTACGTGCCGGAACCGTCGATCTGGCCATCAGGCCCTGGTGCCGACGTCGTATTGTTCGACAGATCCAGATCGAAGGTGCGCTCATTCGTCAGAAGCGCGGGTACCGCGCCAGCGACGAGCTGGTTGTCGTAGAACGGATTGGTTTTGTCGGTGATGCCGTGCAGCGGCGCGTCGATGGCGATGACCGCATAGCCTTGGGCGGCCAGCGTTCCGGCGATCGCGAACATATCCGTGCGATTGCGCGTGATGCCGTGCTGGAACACCACGACCGGCCAACCCGAAGCCGGCGCGTTGCCGTGTCCCGAATTGGCATTCGGCACGGTGAGCACGACGGGAACGCGCTGCGTCGACGTGGCCACCGGGAACGGATTGGCGAACGTTACATTCGTCGATGTCGGATCGAGACCCACCGCGTCGAACGGCGGAACGTAAGCGCCTGGCGCCGCATGCCAAAAATCGTGCAGCGGTGCGGTCGGATCAGCCACGCTGGGCGCTTCCAGATAATACGGATCGTTCAACACGCCGACATAAATATTGGCGACCGGCGGCAAACCTTCGCCGAGGTCGGCAAGCGTGAGCGGCGTGGGCACCACGGTTATCGCGGACGATTGCGTTTGTTCGATGCGGCTTTGCACGGCCTGCATCACGGGTGTGATGCTCTGCGTCGTCGCTACCCATGACAGTGCAATGCGCGAAGAATCGATGCCCGCGCTCGCCGCCACTGCTTCTTGCGAGTTCGTCAGTTGACGCAGCGGTTCCAGCGCGCATGCCGTCGCGGAATCGAGCAGAGGATCCGTCGACGCGCCGTTCACGCACAGCGCATTGGTGCGCTTGGCCAGAAAGTACGTCTGATCCGGCGTGATGTCGTTGCCGTTCGCATCGGTGATGCTCGGACCGGACGCCGGCGTTTGCACGCCGCCATTGCCCAGCAGTACGGCCATGTACGACGTGAGCTGCGACAGCGGTTTGGTCGGAACGATCGCGAGCGTACGGCCCGTCGTATCCGACGGCGCCAGCGCCACCACGAATTCCGATGGCGACTGCAATTCGCGCACGATGCTCGTCACGCCGCCGCCGGGGCCGGTCAGCGTCACTTCGAAAAGACGTACGCTGCCGCTCGGTCCGCCGGTGATGGAGGATGCTTTCGGCGGCGCGCTGAACGTCGTGCTCCACGGCGCCACCGTGCCGAAACCGTCGAGCGCATTCAGCGCAACTTGCGGATCGCCGATGTTGGTCGGATCGGCTACCGGAATATTCAGCGTGAGATCCGTCGTGCCGGACAGCAGCAGATTGGTGGGGAATGGAACGATGGCGTTCGATGGATCGAACCGCGCCGTGATCACCGCGGTGACCGGCGTGCCGCCGGTATTCGTGGCGGGCGGTGCGCTGACCGCGCGCGAACTGTTGCTGCCACCGCCGCACGCAGTTAAAAACAGCGACGACGACAGCGCCAAAAGCAAACTCAGCCGGGCCTGCATAAGGATTTCCCCAAAGATGAAGTAAGTACGCAACGACGCCCGTATCATAGGTAGTTCAAACGGTCGTTGGCAATTTAATTTCGTTGCTGCAAAGCAGCACCCGCGGCATCCGGCGCTACACAATTTCCACTTGTATACAAGTCACGATTGCGCTTGTGCGACAGGCAAGACATCGCCCGCGATGAATGGGCGCGGCGCATATCCGAAATCCCGCGCCGCGGCGGTGTTGTCGGCGATGAGCGGCACGCGCAGGCGGCGTATGGCGGCCTTGTTGATTGAGCCCGATCGCGCAAGAACGGCAAGCACCGAGAGAGGAATCGGCACCGGCAACGCAGAATTCTCCGCACGCATACGCATGAGCATCGAGCGAAACGAAAGGCGCTCGCCGCCGCCGAGCGCATAGATATTCCCGAACGTCGCGGAAGTTTCCAGCACCGCGACACATGCTGCTGCCAGATCCGCCGCGTGCACCGGCTGGCGCAAACCCGTTGCGCCGACCGGAATCGGCGCGATCCGCCAGCGACGCATGAATTTCGCAATCGGCGCCAGACTGCGGTCGATACCTGCGCCATAAATAAGTGTCGGACGGAAAATCGTCAAAGCGATGCCGCGTGCGGCCGAGATCGTACGCAATGTCTCTTCGCTGGCAGTTAGGCGCAGAGCGATAGCGCGTTCCTTGGCATCATCGGAATCGCGCTTGCTGTCCGCGCTCATCGAACTGAACGCAATGACTCGGCGCAGCGACCGATCGGCTCGGCGTTTCAGCCATGCCGCGAACGCATCGAGCGGACCGAGACTGATCGCTGCATCGGCGTCAGGCCATGCCGCTCCGCTATCGCCCAGATCGGCGCAAACCCATCCCGCGCGCCTTTGGCGGCTGACGGGGATTGCCTGACAATGCGCGGGCACCTGCGGAAGAAGGAATCTGCCGACTGCACCGCTGGCGCCGAATACAAGTAAGGTTCGCATGACCGGCAATCCAAGGGATCGACACTGTCGACGACCCCCAATTCGGCGTCAAGCCGGCGCTCCGCGAACCCGAATTCAGGGGCTTGCGGGCTTGCACGGCAGCCTCTGTTCAGATATTCTTGCAGGTTCTCCGTTCCACGCCATTTTCGGCCTCATTTCGGTTAATGGGTTTCCTCATGAAAACGATCAGCGCCAACGCTGAGACGGTAAAGCGCGACTGGTTCTTGGTCGACGCCAGCGGTAAAACGCTCGGCCGTCTGGCCAGCGAACTCGCGCGCCGCCTGCGCGGCAAGCACAAGCCCATCTACACCCCGCACGCGGACACCGGCGATTATCTCGTCGTGGTCAACGCCGAGAAAATTGCGGTCACCGGCAACAAGATGAACGACAAGATGTATCACCGGTTCACCGGCTACATCGGCAATCTGAAAACCATGCCGCTGAAGGACTTGCTCGCCAAGCATCCGGAGCGCGTGATCGAGATCGCCGTCAAAGGCATGCTGCCGAAAAATCCGCTGGGCCGTGAAATGTATCGCAAGCTCAAGGTTTACAGCGGTCCCAACCACCCGCATTCCGCCCAGCAGCCGCAAGCGCTGGACATCGCGTAAATCCGATAGAGATTTCCAAAATGGCAGTTCAACAACAATATGGTACCGGTCGCCGCAAATCATCCGCCGCGCGTGTGTTTCTGCGTCCGGGCAAGGGCAACATCCAGGTCAACGGCAAACCGCTCGACACGTTCTTCGGCCGCGAAACCGCGCGCATGATCGTGCGCCAGCCGCTGGAAATAACGAAGCTGACCGACAAGTTCGACATCATGGTCACCGTTGAAGGCGGCGGCATTTCCGGCCAGGCCGGTGCGATCCGTTTAGGTGTCGCCCGCGCGCTCGTCGAGTACGACGAAACGCTGAAGTCGCCGCTGCGCAAAGCCGGTTTCATGACGCGCGACGCACGCGAAGTCGAGCGCAAGAAAGTCGGTCTGCACAAAGCTCGCCGCGCTACGCAGTTCTCCAAGCGCTAAAGAGTTGCGGCTGCTGTCTTTCGACCGCAGCCCGCGTCTTCCACTGGATCGAGAGTGAAGTCAGAGATAGCGATCCATCCGGAATTGGGAGATCGTCTAACGGTAGGACAACGGACTCTGACTCCGTTTATCTAGGTTCGAATCCTAGTCTCCCAGCCAATCGTAGTTCTCGCGACGTCCGAGAGCATTCAAGAAAGATTGTAACCCCGCGTAAAGCGGGGTTTTTTTTGCCTATTACGTCCGAAGCTGGCGAAGGATGTCCGGGACTTTGTAGTTGCAAGTTGTGTAGTATTCAAGTTCGCACGCTACCAGTGCTACACAAATATCCGCGATTCTCGCTAAGTTCGAACGCAGTACTACACAATGCCTACGAAGC
>DATAVJ010000128.1:0-11816 GCA_036267795.1 Rudaea sp. | reverse complement strand
CAATCGTGTTCCGATACTATTTATATTTGAATCCGGAATACGCGGCTGCCTCTGCAAATGCAACTGCATTAGGTGTCCGAGCCACTTGCCCTTGAAGTATTTCAGCGGCACTCCGTCATTCAGGGAATTCTGCACCTTTTGAAGAGCCCGTAAAAATTGGCGATCTAGATCCTGAAACGTAACCCCAAGTATTGTCGAAAGGCTATTTTTGTATGCTGTTATCAGTGTCGGCTCAGCAGGAGCCAAATGATCAGGATTTACATCTGACACGCGATCAAACGTGCAACCGCAATTTACGCCATGCTTCTGACTAATAAGACAAAGCGCTATCCACTCTTTCCATAAATCGACAACGCTATACAGCCAAGCATCCCCATTTGGTATCAATACTTTAGCCTGAGCGAGAGTAATTCGGCAGCTGTCAGCTAATGCTCGGTGCATATTGGCGCAACAATACAAGTGCCCTTCAATATCGTATGTTGGCGAATACACGACGTGTGCGGACCTAACTCTCCTTCGAGTGAAATCATCACCATCTTTATCCGGAAAGAACATACAAGCCATTGCTTTTCCGAATGCATTAGTTACCAACAGACCCTTTCTTCTAAATTCCCTAAAGAGATTCAGCAACGCCGGTTTCCCACCGGCGGAGCCTGAGACCTCTTTGATCGCGGTAATTTGGTAGGCAATCTTAGATTGATCACAGGCATGAAATAGCAAACGATCAAAAAAAGGCCTGTCTATGCCGCCTTCCACGAATGCAAACAGACGCGTCGACGAGATTTGCAACGACCGAATAAAACCTTGAAGCGAATGAGTCAATCTATTCATAACCTAAAAATGCAATCATCGGATACTTCAGCCATTATCTCCGGAGAATGAGAAGCAAGAATAAGCTGACAGCTTGGATTCAAAGATAGAATTGTTGGTACGAAAACCCGCTGCCAATCTATGTGTAGAGATAGTTCTGGCTCATCAATCATTACGGAATTTGGGCCAGCCATCATAGATGTGAGAAGTATTTTAATAAGATGTTTCTCACCGGATGAAAGCTGACTGATCGGAAGAGTTTGCGCGTTCGATAAAACAACTTGAAGGTCATTGTTTAATGCCAAGCTCTTACCTCGCGAGAATAAGCGAGAAATCGTTTCTCGAAATCGACTGATTGGCACCATGGCCTGTTCAATGCTTCGCTCGACTTCATCCAAATTGTCTACAATTTTCTTGAGATCGGAATCACTTTCATAGCGCTGCTCGAATGCTGCTAGAGGCCCTAGGCTGAATTTTTCATTTTGCGGTTGTCTAGACAAAAAGTTTGCGACGCGCTGATAGATTGCAGCCGGATCTTGAGAAGCTGTAGGTGCGGACTTCTCCGTCGGATTAAGGACGTGCCGGAGAACTCCGCGGAGCCCGGATTCTTGGATATTCCTTACCTCTGTCAAAGTCTTCGAATAAAACTGAAGCCAAGCTTTATTGACTGAATCGCTGAATGCCTGATCTAACTCTTTTTCCGCGATCTTCGAGGCGATCCGCATGTTAGCTCTCTCGGATGACGCTGCGCCCGCAAACAGGCGAGTAGTCGGGAGAAAAGCATGCTCCCATTGTTGGAAACGCGGCGATTTTCGCTTTGCGGGCGATTGCTTCCAGCGATTTTGATTAGACGTGCTTCTAACAGCGTAACGACCTTCTAGTGTCTCTATGAATGAGTCGGCGCTTGCCTGACTTGCCTGTTGTTCATGAGGTTTCTCGGCTTCCCTCTCCCAACTATGTCGAATGATTCTGTTTTCAGAAATAGAGAAGAGATCGACAACTGCTTTTTTTATTGGCAATTGCTCCATCGTGCCGCTATCACACGACAAAGCTGCATCCAATACTTTTAAAAGAGTTGTCTTGCCGCAGCCGTTTTCACCGAAAAATACATTGACGCCGCGATTAAGCTTTAGATTAATCGAATCCTGTCTGTCGAGAAGGCCTTCCAAAGTAATTTCGGTTATGTGTGCCATGTGGCCTTCTCGATAGAAGAACTGTCGTACGTTTAATTGTGCTACATGAATTTTTGCGAAAACCACGGCGTAGCGGAACATGAAACGCGAGCTCTAAAGGCAACTACATATTCCGCCGATACTCCCCACCCACATCATATAACGCATGTGATATCTGCCCTTCACTGTTAAATTTGACAGCTTCCATCAACTGCGCAAACACATTCTTCCGGTCCCGCGCCGCCTGCTGCAGGTTCTTCAGGCTCTCCGGCGCCAGCGAATTGCGGTTTTCCTGATATGCCGCGACGTTCGCGATCTGCTGGCCTTTCTCTTCTTCCGTCGAGCGGATCAGCTCGATCGTCGTGGCCACTTCGCCAGCGTGTTCCTTCGGCAGGAACGTGTTCACGCCGATCAGCGGCAGGCTGCCGTCGTGTTTCTTGTGTTCGTAGTACATCGATTCTTCCTGGATCTTGCCGCGCTGGTACATCGTGTCCATCGCGCCGAGTACGCCGCCGCGTTCGCTGATGGCTTCGAATTCCTTGTAGACGGCTTCTTCAACGATGTCGGTGAGCTTGTCGATAATGAAGCTGCCCTGCCACGGGTTCTCGCAGAAATTCAAACCCAGTTCGCGGTTGATGATGAGCTGGATCGCCACCGCGCGGCGCACGGATTCTTCCGTCGGCGTCGTGATGGCTTCGTCATACGCGTTCGTGTGCAACGAGTTGCAGTTGTCGAACAGCGCATACAACGCCTGCAGCGTCGTGCGGATGTCGTTGAACTGGATCTCTTGCGCATGCAGGGAACGGCCGGATGTCTGGATGTGATACTTCATCATCTGGCTGCGGGCGGAGGCGCCGTAGCGCTCGCGCATCGCGCGCGCCCAGATGCGCCGCGCGACGCGGCCGATGACGCTGTATTCCGGATCCATGCCGTTGGAGAAAAAGAACGACAGGTTCGGCGCGAAGTCGTCGATGTTCATACCACGCGCGAGGTAGTACTCGACGATGGTGAATCCATTGCTCAGCGTGAAGGCGAGCTGCGAAATCGGATTCGCGCCGGCCTCGGCGATGTGATAGCCGGAGATCGACACCGAATAGAAATTGCGGACTTTGTTGTCGACGAAATACTGCTGGATGTCGCCCATCATGCGCAGGGCGAATTCCGTGGAGAAGATGCAGGTGTTCTGCGCCTGGTCTTCTTTCAGGATGTCGGCCTGCACGGTGCCGCGTACGGCTTTGAGCGTTTCCGCCTTGATACGCGAATAGGTTTCCGCATCGACGACTTGATCGCCGGTGACGCCGAGCAATCCCAGACCCAATCCGTCGTTGCCGTCCGGCAGCATGCCCGCATATGAAGGCCGCTTTTTACCTTTGTATAGTTTTTCAATTTTGTCGTGCGCGACATCCCAGCGTCTGGAATCTTCGCGCAGATATTTCTCCACGGCTTGATCGGTAGCCGTGTTCATGAACATGGCGAGGATGATCGGCGCCGGTCCGTTGATCGTCATCGACACCGACGTGCTCGGCGACGACAGGTCGAAACCGGAATACAGTTTCTTCATGTCGTCGAGCGTGGGAACGTTCACACCGGAATTGCCGATCTTGCCGTAGATGTCCGGGCGCGGATGCGGGTCTTCGCCGTACAGCGTGACGGAATCGAACGCGGTGGACAGGCGCGTCGCCTTCTGTCCGTGCGAGAGATAGTGGAAGCGGCGGTTGGTGCGCTCCGGCGTGCCCTCGCCCGCGAACATGCGCAGCGGATCTTCGCCGGTGCGGCGGTACGGATAAATGCCGCCGGTGTACGGATACGCACCCGGCAGGTTTTCCTTCATCAGGAAGACGAGCAGTTCGCCCCAGCTCTTCATCGTCGGCGCGGCGATCTTCGGCACTTTCTGGTGCGACATCGACTCGACGTAGTTGTTGCCTTCGACGGCCTTGGCGCGTACTTCGTAGGTGAAGTGTTCGTCGGTGATGGCCTTGAGGCGATCCGGCCATTCGCGCAGCAGGCCGATCGCTTCGCTGGACAGCGACTTCACCGCATCGTTGTAGCGCTGGCGCAGCGTCAGCAGAGAATGGTCGACATCCGCGTTGTGGCGCCGTTCGCCGCCGCCGCGGCGATCATCGTCGGCGCGGCGGCCATCATGTATGCGGCGATCCTCCCCTTCGATCGATTCGTCGTGCGTTCGGCGATCTCTGCCCGATCGACGTTCTTCGCCGGCCCGGCGGTCATCGTACGCGTCGCGTGCGTCGCGCATGCGCAAAACAGCGGAACGTTCTCCGGGAAACAGGTTGGCCGGCTCGTAGGGTTCGAGCGGACGCGGCAGATGCGTATCGATTTCGCGCAGCGCTTCGAAAAAACTCTGCGCGCGATTCGCCGCTTCGGCTTGTTTGTCGATGCTGCCGTTGATGCCGCGTCCCTGCTCCGCGATTTCCGCGAGATAGCGAACGCGAGCGCCGGGAATCAGAACGGTGGCGCGCGGTTCTTTCAGCGTAGTGTCGAGCTGCGGCGTCCACTTTTCCGCCGGCAGATGCAGTTTGTCGCGCAGCAGTCGGCACAGATTCGCGAACATCCACGTGATGCCGGGATCGTTGAACTGGCTCGCGATGGTCGGATAAACCGGAACCTGTTCGTCCGTCAATTTGAACGCGACGCGATTGCGCTTCCATTGTTTGCGCACATCGCGCAGCGCGTCTTCCGCGCCGCGTTTGTCGAATTTGTTGAGCACGACGAGTTCGGCGAAATCGAGCATGTCGATTTTTTCGAGCTGGCTCGCCGCGCCGTAATCGCTCGTCATCACGTAAACCGGAAAATCGACGAGATCGACGATTTCCGAATCGGATTGTCCGATACCGGCCGTCTCGACGATGACGAGGTCGTAACCCTGCCCTTTCAAAAACGCGATGCAATCTTTCAGCACGATGCTCGTCGCCGCATGCTGGCGGCGCGTCGCCATCGAGCGCATGAACACGCGTTTGCTGCGCAGCGAATTCATGCGGATGCGGTCGCCGAGCAACGCACCGCCGCTGCGGCGGCGTGTGGGATCGACGGCGAGCACGGCGATGCGCATGTCGGGGAATGAATGCAGGAATCGCAACAGCAATTCGTCGACGACGGACGATTTGCCCGCGCCGCCTGTGCCGGTGAGTCCGAGCACCGGCGTCTTTCCGCCCGCGAGTTGCCATTCCTTGCGCAGGCGCGCGAGTTCGGCGTCATCGAGCCCGCCTTCTTCGATGGTCGTCAGCATTTTGCCGACGGAAATTTCGTCGTCGACGGAAATTTTCGTCGGACGCTCAGTCTTGACGCGATGTTTGTTCGCGCGGCGCACCACGTCTTCGATCATCGCCGTCAGACCCATGTGCATGCCGTCGTTCGGGTGATAGATGCGTTCGACGCCGTAACGTTGCAGTTCGGCGATTTCCTCCGGTGTGATCGTGCCGCCGCCGCCGCCGAACACACGGATGTGTCCCGCGCCGCGTTCCTTGAGCATGTCGACCATGTACTTGAAATATTCGACATGGCCGCCCTGATACGACGACAACGCGATGCCGTCCGCGTCTTCCTGCCGCGCGGCGCGCACGACGTCTTCCACGCTGCGGTTATGGCCGAGGTGCACCACTTCGGCACCCTGCGCCTGGATCAGCCGGCGCATGATGTTGATCGCCGCGTCGTGCCCGTCGAACAGGCTGGCGGCGGTGACGAAACGCAACGGCGTGGATTCGGCCGGCGATTCCTGGACGGGGATGTTTTTTGCGGTCGTGCTCATGTGCGGTCGCAGCGATGGCTGAGGCCGGTTATTGTACGCCGATGAGGCCAAAAACCCGCTGTGGCGCGGTCCAAGACGGCTTCCTACTCGAAGTCGCCGGAAAATATTTCGTTCGTAGGCGCGGTGACCAGACGCGCCGCCGCGAATTCAGAGATCGTTCCCGACGTGGGATCGCCCATGCTCGCCGCGATGTACAGCCGGCCGTTCTGATCGAGCGCGCTGCCGATGCCGGCGTAGTCGCCGTTGAGCAGATCGATCGTCGCTTGTCCGTTCGTACCGAAGGCGGAAATCAACGTTCCCGCGGCGCCGTCGACGTGCATCACTTCCGTATACGCGTTGTTGCTGATCGCAGCGCTGCCTGCGACATATAGGTTGCCATCCTTGTCGATCTGCACGCTGCTGGCGGCAGCAAAGCCGCCGGTGACGGGAAACGACGCCTTGCCGCCGGTTCCGAAATCGGCGACGAAATTGCCGTTCTTGTCGATCTTCGCGACACCGAATTGCTGCGACGAGAAATTCGCACTGGCCGCTTCGCCGACGAGATAGAAATTTCCGTCGGCATCACGCGCCATCGCACCGCCAATTGTTTCTGCGCCTATGTCGATTTGCAGCGCGCCGTTTTGTCCGAACGTCGTGACGGCCTGCCCGAACGCGTCCAGATGAATCAACGCCATGTGGAACGTGACCGTGGTGTCGACGACGGTGACGATGCTGCCTTCAACGAACAGACTTCCGTCGCTATCGATGATCGTGGCGTTACCCGATGTCGAATGCCCGAATACCGTCACGACGACGCCCGTCGTTCCAAAATTCGTATCCAGAATGCCCGCGCCGGTCACCTTGGCGATCTTGAGATTCTGGGTTCCCGACGGATACGACGCTCCCGTGAGATAAATCTCGCCGCCCGAGCCGAGCGTGATGCCGCAGCACGAATCATTGGCGGTCGCTGTTGCGTTCGGCACATACGCGCGGCCGCCGATGCCGAACGAGGAGTCCACCACGCCGGCGTGCGTGTGTTTCACGACGGCGAACTGCGCCGGACTTCCGTTCGCATTGCTGGCACCCGCCATGAACACGTTGCCGTTCGCATCGACGGCGATGCCATCGAGCACATCGCTGCTCATCGTGCCGAGATCGACGACGACTTTGCCGCCGGTGCCGAATGTCGTGTCGAGCGTTCCGTTCGGAAGAATCTTTATGACAGAGAAATCATCGCTCGCACCCGTTGTTTCGGCGCCGACATACACGTTGCCGTTCGCATCCGTCGTGATGGCCTTCGGCACGCTGGACGTGGTGCCTGCAACGTTCGTGAAAAACTTGCCGCCGGTGCCGAATGTCGGGTCGAGATCGCCGGGCGCGCCATGCGCAGCGCCAGAAATCAGAGCCGCAAGCGAAACGAAAAAGATTGATCGAGCCATCGCAGCATCTCCCGTTGTTTTTCGCTTATGCGAAAAATGGGGCGGCGAAGTCTCATTGGCCCCCTGCTAGTGCGTGTTCACCGTCAACGGCACAAGAACGAAAGCGGAATTATGACTTTGATATTTCGGTTGGCGCGTTGCGAAAATCGTCAGCGCGTCTTCGCGCCGCTGTGCACGTGCTCGCGGCGTATGCCGTAGCCGATCAGGCGCGCGGGAATGTGCCGGATGAAACGGAACGTGAGCAGGAAGCGAAGCAATCCGGGCACCTCGATGGCATTGCTGCTCGTCGCGAGCGCGCGCGATATGACTCGCTTTTGAATTTGAAGCTGCAATCCTTGCGTGAATTTCGTCGGAAACTCGCGGCGCTTTTGCACCCGTGCCAGAACGGGTTCATCGGGCGTACCGCCATTCAACAACGCCGGTGCGAGGACATTCGCCGCCGCCACCGCATCCTGCACGGCAAGGTTGATGCCGACGCCGCCGACCGGCGACATCGCATGCGCCGCGTCGCCGATCAGCAAAAGACCCGGCTTGTGCCAGGTCGGCAAACGGTTCACTTTCACTTCGAGGAATTTCACGTCGTCCCACGTTGCGAGTGCGTCCATGCGGTCCCTGATGAACGGCGCGACGTTCGCCACTTCCTCGCGGAACGATTCGACGGGCTTCGTGCGCAACATGTCGTTATCGCCTTTCGGTACGACGAACGCGCACTGCCAATACTCGTCGCGGTTGAGCATCACCATCATGTGTCCGCGCGAAACGCGGCCGAACACGTCTTCCGGATCGTCGGGCATGCGCGGGATGCGAAACCACAGCACATCCATCGGCGCACCGTATTCGATCGGATCGAACTTGGCGGCATCGCGCAACGTCGAATGCCGGCCGTCCGTGCCGAGCACCAGATTAGCGCGGATGTCGAATGATCCCGTTAATCCTTCTGCATGCACGCCGACGACGCGGCCGTTTTCTTCGATGAGTCCGGTCGCCTTCGTGCTCATGCGCAAATTGAAATTCGCATAGTCGCGTCCCGCGCTTGCCAGAAGATTCAGCAAATCCCATTGCGGAACCAGCGCGATGTAATCGAACGGTTTGAGCCCGTGAAAATCCACGAACGGCTGCATGCGATCGCCGAACGAAATTTTCAGGTCGTGCGCTTTGTGTTGCTTGAGTTTGTCGAATCGTTCGAACAAGCCGATTTCGGTGAGAATTTCCAGCGTCGACGGATGCACGGTGTCGCCGCGGAAATCGCGCAGGAAATCCTTGTGCTTTTCCAGCACCGTCACGCGTACGCCGGCGCGCGCGAGCAACAGGCCGAGCATCATGCCGGCCGGGCCGCCGCCGACGACGCAGCATTCAGCGGAAACGTTCTCAGTCGCCATCGCCATCCGCGAAGTGTAACGCAGGTACTGTCATCGAGAACTACGTCCCGGTAAACTGGACGCACATCTCATCGGCCGCGTTCATCGCGGCTTTTGCTTTTCCGGGGATTGTCCGCACGCGGCCTCCCCCGCACTTTTCCGGAGCTGCACTCAAATGATTTTCGAAACGTTCGCCACTACCGGCCACGAACAGGTCGTGTTCTGCCATAACAAAGATGTCGGTTTGAAGGCGATCATCGCCATCCACAACACCGTCCTCGGTCCTGCCTTGGGAGGCCTGCGCATGTGGCCGTACAAGAGCGAACAAGAGGCTGTCAACGACGTATTGCGTTTGTCGCGCGGCATGACATATAAGAACGCGGTGGCCGGACTCAACATCGGCGGCGGCAAGGCCGTCATCATCGGCGATCCGGCGAAGGACAAATCCGAAGGCCTGTTCCGCGCGTTCGGGCGTTTCGTCAATTCGTTGAATGGACGCTACATCACGGCGGAAGACGTGGGCATCGACGTCAACGACATGGAGCACGTGTTCCGCGAAACCGAATTCGTCACCGGCGTGCATCAAGTGCATGGCGGATCGGGCGATCCGTCGCCGTTCACCGCGTACGGCACGTTGCAGGGATTGCTCGCTGCGCTCAGCGTGAAGTACGGCAATGAAGACGTGGGCAAGTACAAGTATGCCGTGCAAGGTGCGGGGCACGTCGGCATGGAGTTCATCAAGCTCCTGCGCGAACAAGGCGCAAAAGTATACGTGACCGACATCAACCAGGAATTAGTGAAGCAAGCCGTGGACGAATACGGTTGCACGGCAGTCGGCTTGGATGAAATCTACGACACCGACGCGGACATCTACAGTCCATGCGCGCTCGGCGGAACGGTGAACGAGCAGACGTTGCCGCGCCTGAAATGCAAGATCATCTGCGGGGCCGCGAACAACCAGCTTTCCAACGACGCCATCGGCGAGGAAGTGGAAAAACGCGGCATTTTATACGCGCCGGATTATGCCGTGAATGCGGGCGGCGTCATGAATGTGTCGCTGGAAATCGATGGCTACAATCGCGAACGCGCGATGCGGATGATGCGGACGATTTATATCAATGTCGGACGTATTTTTCAGATTGCGAAGCGTGACAATATTCCGACGTTCAAGGCGGCCGATCGGATGGCCGAGGAACGCATCGCGTCGATCGGGAAGATCAAGTTGCCGCATATGGGGAATCATGGGCCGCGCTTTTTGGGGCGTATGCGCGGGCATTGATCGGCGGTGAGTTCTTCGCTCATCGTTTCGGCGAAGCAGGAATCCCGCTCTTCCCCCTCTCCCCCGCCAGCGGGGAGAGGGTTGGGGTGAGGGGGAAGCGCCTCGGTCTATCGCAACGTTTCAGCAATGGCGGCTCGTTTCCGTGCATTCTTGAGAGTAAAGCTTTCACTCGCTCCGCGAGCGAGTCACTTTCTTTGCCGTGCAAAGAAAGTAACCAAAGAAAGCACGTTTGTTCTTCCCACAGGCTGTGTTCGCCGAAGCTACATCCCTGTACCTGCGGCGAACGGCGCACTTCCTGTGCGCCGTCAGCGCTGCGGCAAAATTAATTTTTTGCTCGTTCTACGTTTGTCTTTGCGCGTTCGAGTGATTCGCGTAAGGGATCCAAAAGTCCGCCGTAGCGGTCGCTTTGTTTTTCGAGTTGCGCGATCGGTTGCCGTACTTGTGATGCGCTCGCGGTCCGGACGGTGCGCTGGGCTTCGTGAAAGCGAAGACACGTCTCCTCGAAATCGAGCCCGCAAAATTCGAGCAGTTGACGCGTCTGGCCTTCCGGATCGCGGAGCAATGCCTCGTAACTCTGAATGCGCACATTCTGCGGATAACGCGCGGCGAGATAATCGCAATGAATCGTGCAGCGTTCCCAGAAGTACGCGATATCCTCAAACGAACTACCCCACGCCATCCGCCCCGGCGCAAAGAACTGCTTGAAGCACGACCAGCACATCTCGACCGGGTCGCGTCGGCAAACGACAATGCGAATGTCCGGCAACATCGCGATCGCCGCTTCGGCCTGCATCCAGTTGCCCGGCGACTTGTCGGTAAAGCGCGGTTTTTCTTTCCGCCAGCGCGCAGTCGACGCGAGATATTCCGCACCGATTCGCTCCCAATTCTGCGGTGACGTCTGCGCAACCCACGTCGGAAAATAACTGCCGCGCCGTTCCGATTCGCGATCGAGCGCCAGCGTCAAATCCGGTAATTCGCTAGCGCCTTCGACCTGCGAATGCGCGGCAAGAATCTGCTCGATCAACGTCGAGCCCGATCGCGGCATGCCGACGATGAAAATCGCTTCGCGGCCTTGCGCCGTGTCGCGCCGCTCGACCGGATTCGGAAATGCCGCGCGCAACGAATCCACGTACGCGCCGAAATGCTGGTTGTCGCAAGGAAACAGCGCGTTTTCGATGCGTCCGGCTTCCGAAAACGCATCGAACGCTTCGCGATAGTCATCGTTGTCTTCGAACGCCTTGCCGACGGCGTGCAGCAATGTTGCACGTTCGAGCCCGGCGAACTGCGGTTTTTTGCGCAGCGATTTCAACGCGGCTAAATCCTGCGCGCCGAACTTCACCGTTTTCATCTCGGCCAATCCGTACCACGCCGCCGCCAATTCACGGCCATCGCGGATCAAACGCCGAAACTCCGTCGCCGCTTCATCGGCGTGACCGGTATAGAAAAGATCGCGCGCAAGCTGCAGTCGCGCGGTGGGGTATTTTGGATCGATGCTCAACGCGCGCCGCATCATCGTCACGGCCTCGTCGAGCTGTGCGTTCTGTTCGAGTGCGCGTCCATACATATACAGAGTGTCGGCGCCGGGCCGCAGCTCGGCCGCTTTGCGCATCGACGCGATGGCTCCATACATATCGCCGGTGTCGCCTTGCGCGAAAGCCAGCGCAATGAGAATGTCGGGATCGTCCGGCCGCATCGCCAGCGCTTCGCGCAGCGGCACGAGCGCTTCGCGCGCGCGGCGGGCGCGATGCAAAAACATGCCGAGCAGCCGCTTGGGTTCCGCATGCGCCGGCGCATAGGCGAGCATCAGCGTGATGGCCCTTTCCGCTTGCGGCAACGCGCTGCGCGACAATGCCGCATACGCTTCGCGCGCGAGTTTCTGGGCGGCGGGCGGAAGGCCGTCGAGGTGACTGTTCGTCATCGGATTTACGTTCGATCCATGCGGCCGGTTCGCGAAGCGCACAAGGATAACAGCCCTGCGTTTCGCCATATCGCGCCGGGCTCGCGCTATCATTTAGT
>DATAVJ010000127.1:0-24963 GCA_036267795.1 Rudaea sp. | reverse complement strand
CGGAATGAACGTCGACTCATTGCGCCCGAGAAGGAATTCTTCGTCACCCACGCGGACTTTCGCGGTACCGGACACGACCGTCCAATGCTCGCTGCGGCGATGATGCATTTGCAAACTCAACACCTCGCCCGGTTTCACGGTCAGGCGTTTTACTTTGCAGTCCGATGCATCTTCGAGAATCGTGAAGCTGCCCCACGGCCGATGCACGGTGCGGTGAAAGCGTGCCGACGCGTGGTCGGTTTCGCGCAAATGATCGACGACCTGTTTGACTTCCTGCGCGCGCTCGCGATCGGCGACGAGCACCGCGTCGCCCGTATCGACGACGACCAGATCCTTCACGCCGACGACGGCGACGATGCGCTGATCGGCCTGGATGAAGCAGTTGGTGCTTTCGATGACGACGGCCGAGCCGTGCACGCGATTGCCGGCCGCATCCGGTTCGCCCCCGGACGCCATTTCGCTGATCGCTTTCCACGAACCGATATCGCTCCAGTCGAAACGCGCCGGCACGACCGCACGCCGTTCCGCGCGTTCCATCAATGCGTAGTCGATGGAGATATTCGGCATCGCCATGAACGCTTCGCGCGAATATTCCACCGGGCTTTCCCAACCCGTGGCGCTGGCATGACATCCGCGCGCGGTTTGCAGAACGTCGGGACAAAATTTCTCGGCAGCAGCGATCAACGCGTCGGCGCGGAAACAAAACATGCCCGAGTTCCACGCATAGTTGCCGGACGCGACGTAGCGCTCCGCCGTTTCGTGATCGGGTTTTTCCACGAAGGCGGCAATGTCGCGGCCAGCGCTCAACGCGTCGCCCATGCGGATGTAGCCGAAACCGGTTTCAGGGGTCGTCGGCGGAATTCCGAACGTGACCAGCCGTCCATCCTCGGCCAGCGTTTGCGCTTTGCGCACGTCGTCGCCGAACGCCGCCACGTCGGCGATCAGATGATCGGCGGGCAGCACGAGCAACGTGGCTTCCGCGCCAATATGTTCCATTGTATACAATGCCGCAAGACACACCGCCGGCGCCGTGTTGCGTCCGACCGGCTCGAGCAGGAACGGCAGACGGTCGAGATCCGCATCCGGATGATGCGCATATTCATCGCGGCTCAAGAAATAGTAGTCGCGGCCGGTCACGGTGAGCACGCGGCCGCCATCGGCCAGCCGCCACGCACGATCGAACGTCTTGTACAGCAGCGACTGGCCATCCGCCATGCGCATGAACGGTTTCGGGTACGCGCTGCGCGACACCGGCCAAAGCCGGGTTCCCGATCCTCCCGAAAGAATGACGGGAATCAGCATGGCGCTTTCACGTTATTTTTTGCGAGTTCGCCGATCACTTTGCGCAGTCCCTCTTTCCAATCCGCTAAATCTACGCCGAATGTATCGCGGATTTTCGCCGTATCGAGTACCGAATACCGTGGGCGCGTGGCGCGTGTCGGATAATCCGCTGTCGCGATCGGCACGACGCTCGGCGCGCGCTCCATCAACCCGGCGGCCTGAGCATCGGCGAAGATTGTGCGCGCGAAGTCGTACCACGTGCACTCGCCGTTCGCGCAAAGATGATAGGTGCCGAGAACTGGCCGCTTGCGCGCGCCGTCGAGTGCGGACCATCGCCTCAAAATAGCCGCCGTCGTATCGGCGATGAGCCGCGCCGGCGTCGGCGTTCCGTGCTGATCGTTCACCACGCGCACTTCGTCGCGCTCGGCGCCAACCTTCAGCATCGTCAGCAGGAAATTCTTGCCGCGCGCCGCGTAAACCCACGCCGTGCGGAAAATGAAATGATCGCAACCGGAATCGCGCAATGCGATTTCGCCGGCGAGTTTGGTTTGTCCGTAAACACCTAAAGGCGATGTCGGATCAGTTTCGCGATAGTGGCGTTTTCCTTCGCCATCAAAAACATAGTCCGTGGAATAGTGAACGACCAACCGGTTGTTTTTTTTCGCCCACGCGCCGATGTCGGCCAGCGCGTCGCCGTTGATGCGCTGCGCGGCGGCGGCATCGTCTTCCGCGCGGTCGACGGCGGTGTAAGCGGCCGCGTTGACGACGATATCCGCGTTCGATGTGTCGAGTGTGCGCTCAAGCGACGCACGGTCGCTCAAATCGACCTGTCCATTTTTTCCCGGCGTTCGAGCGGCGGCGGTCACCTCACCGATCGGCGTGAGTGCGGGCAGCAACTCGTGCCCGACTTGTCCGCTCGCGCCGAGCACGAGGATTTTCATTTTCGCGCCGCGGCCATCGCACCCGCGCCTATGTTGCGATCAAGAAACGCGAGTACGCGCTCGAAAAGTTCAGTCACGTGTTCTTCCTCGTAGAATCCGTGGCCCTCTGCCCGATCGTAAAGCCATTCGGGATTCGCACCGTGGGATTTGAGTTGCGCCTGCATGTCGCGTGCGTGCACATCGGGGACGCGATCGTCGGCGCCGCCGGCGATCAACATCACGTTTGCCTTGATCTTGTCGGCGTGCGACACGGGCGAACGCTCCGCGAGTTGCTGCTTGTCCTCGCCCAGCGCCATCTTGAGGTAATTCTTCCCGAAGCGGGTAACCGGGATGTCGCCTTGCGAATACATCATACGCAAGTCGTACACGCCCACGTAGCCGATAGCGCAACGATACAAATCCGGTTCCTTCACCACGCCTTCGAGCGCCGCATAACCGCCGTAGCTCGCGCCGAAGACGCAGATGCGCCCTGCATCGGCGATGCCTTTGTCGATCGCCCAATGCGTCGCGTCGGTAATATCGTCCTGCATTTTGCCGCCCCATTCGCGCAGGCCGGCTTTGACGAATGCGTCGCCATATCCGCCGGAACCACGAAAGTTGACCTGCAAAACGGCGTAACCGCGCGTAGCGAGAGCCTGGACGTAGGGATCGAATCCCCAACGGTCCCTTATTTCGTAAGGCCCGCCGTGCACGAACAGTACGAGGGGCAGATTCTTGCTCCCTGAGGTTTGCGAGGTTCGGGTGAGATAGCCATGGAGCTTCATGCCGTCGCGAGCTTCAAAATCGACCGGTTCCTGCGGAGCCAATTGTTCCTGCTTGATCCATGGCCTGCTCGCCAGCAGGAACGACAGTTTGCGTGCACTGAGGTCGTACAGATAAAAAGCGCCTGGATTGGTGTCGCTCGAAACATGCACGATCACCTTCTTGCCATCGGCCGAATGGTCACCCAATCGCACCTGCTGACCCGGAAATTCCTGAAGTAACGTTTTCAGAAGCTGGGATTCGACGGCGTCCTTATCGAGCAGGCTGATCGCCGGGCGACCTGGAAGGGAGCGAACCGCGAACGCATCGCGTTCGTCGAACGTGGAATCGAGTTGCTCGGGCCCGGCGTCGACGCCGCTCCAAACGGCACTCATTAGTTGAGTCTTGATATCCCATCGACAAATTCCACCGACACCATTTTGCCCGGGACATGTGAAGTAGACCTCGGTGTCGTCGCGATTGAAGCGTTGCGGCACGTAGCGGATATGATTCGTCGCTTCATCGAAAAGCAAGCGCCACGGCTGCACAGCGCTGTCGCGGTAGAACACTTTCTGAGACTGATCTTCATCCGTCGCGAACGCGAAACGGACGACGTCGTGATTGTCCGCAACGAATTCGGCGCCGCAAAGCGGTGCCGTCGCCAGTACCGCCATGCTTGCGCCGGCATCAAGCGACTCGGCCAGCGGATACGGACCGTGATTGCGGTCGCAGCCGCCGGGGGGCCTGATGTTGACGAAGAGATTTCCGCTGGCCGCCAATCGTCCCGCGACTTGCGCGAAGCCTTCCGATCCCTTTGAATTGCGCCAGCTGTAAATGACTTTCTTGTTGCTGCCGTCGGCGTCGATCGAATAAAGCTCGCCATTGGCGAATACGCCATCCAGTCCGAAGATCCGCTGCGTGACGGTGAAGACAACACGACGCGAACCGACCCACCAAAAATTCACGACGTCGTCACGATCCAGCGGCCGCAAATTCGTACCTTTCAAATCGCTCAGATGAATCAGTGACAAGACGGTCTTGTTCCTGACGACGGCCGTCGCGGCAAGGTACTCGCCGTCCGGCGAGAGTTTCACGTCTTTGTAGGCCTCGTGACGAGCCAGGTCCTTCAACGGGATGAGTTCGGTTGCGCAGACATCGAACGCAAACAGCGCGAAAAAAAGAGGGAAGAGTCGAAACGTCATTTGGAACATCCGTTGAGACCCGCCGTGGGCGACGAGTGATGATTGCACCGAGGGAACTACGGTACGAATTTGGGCAGTTTTTCTTGCGGAACGTCGCGCAAAAACGGCGCTTTTTCGTCTTTGTCCGAAAGCTGCGGCGCGCCGATCGGCCAATCGATACCGATCTCTGCATCGTTCCATCGAATTCCCGCATCGGCGGCGCGGTCGTACAACGCCGTGCACTGATAGCTGAAGGTCGCGAATTCCGACAGCACGACAAATCCGTGCGCGAATCCCTCCGGAACCCAGAAATGGCGTTTATTCGTGGCGGACAAAATCGCGGCGGCCCAGCGTCCGAACGTGGGCGAGCCAACGCGGATGTCGACAGCGACATCGTAAACTTCGCCATCCAGCACGCTTACCAGCTTGCCTTGCGGGTTCCGATATTGATAGTGCAACCCACGCAGCACGCCGTGCGCCGAGCGCGAGACATTAGTCTGCACGAAACGCAGATCGAGTCCGGCATTCTTATACTTTTCCGCATTGTAGCTTTCGTAGAAAAAGCCACGCGCATCGCCGTGCACGTCGGGCTCGATGACGACGCAGCCCGGCAGGATCGTCTCGATGATCTTCACGCGACGGGACCTTGCTTGATGAGCTGCTGCAAATAATGTCCGTAACCGTTCTTGCTCAGCGGTGCGGCCAGCCGCAGCACTTGTTCGGCGTCGATCCATCCGTTCACGTAGGCGATTTCTTCCGGACAGCAAATCTTCAAGCCCTGCCGGTTCTCGATCGTTTCGATGTAACTCGACGCTTCGCTCAACGACTCGTGCGTGCCGGTGTCGAGCCACGCATAGCCGCGGCCGAGCTTCTCGAGCATGAGCGACGAATCCTCGAGATAACGCCGGTTGAGATCGGTGATTTCAAGTTCACCGCGCAGCGATGGTTTGAGGTCCGCCGCGAAATCGCACACCCGCTGATCGTAGAAATACAGACCGGTGACTGCGTAGTTCGAGCGCGGTGCGGCCGGTTTTTCCTCAAGCCCGATCACCTTTCCGCTCGCGTCGAAATCCGCGACGCCATACCGTTCCGGGTCGCGCACCCAATAACCGAACACCGTCGCGCCATGCGTGCGATGCGCGGCATTGCGCAGCACTTCGGTGAGTCCGTGTCCGTAAAAAATATTGTCGCCGAGGATCAGGCAACTCGGCTGCCCGTTCACGAAATCGCGTCCGATGACGAACGCTTGCGCCAGCCCGTCCGGACTCGGCTGTACGGCATATCGAATCGTGATTCCCCACTGGGACCCGTCGCCCAGCAGTTTCTGGAACAGCGGTTGCTCGTGCGGCGTATTGATAACGAGCACTTCGCGAATGCCCGCCAGCATCAGCGTCGACAACGGGTAATACACCATCGGCTTGTCGTAGACCGGCAGCAGTTGCTTGCTGATCACCTGCGTCAGCGGATACAGCCGCGTTCCCGAGCCGCCCGCCAAAATGATGCCTTTTCCAATTTGCTGCATTGTGGATTCCTTGCCTTACGCGACCACGCCGAGACGTTCCATCCGATAACTTCCGTCGAGCACGCGCGAACACCATTCATCGTTGTCGAGATACCAGTCGACGGTTTTGGCGATGCCGCTTTCGAAACTCTCGCTCTGCCGCCAGCCGAGGTTCGTCTTGATCTTGCTCGCGTCGATGGCGTAACGCCGATCGTGGCCGGGGCGATCTTTCACGTAAGCGATCAACGATTCGCGTTTCGCGCCGTTCGGCATCGGACGACGCTCGTCGAGGAGCTTGCAGATCGTCTTCACCACGACGATGTTCTCACGCTCCGCATCGCCGCCGATGTTGTAGACCTCGCCGGTGCGGCCGATTTCCAACACGCGTTGAATCGCCTTGCAATGGTCGCCGACGAACAACCAATCGCGCACGTTGCGTCCATCGCCATAGACCGGCAGTTTTTCGCCGACCAGCGCGTTGTGGATCATCAGCGGGATCAGTTTTTCCGGAAACTGGAACGGACCATAGTTGTTCGAGCAATTCGTGGTCAGCGTCGGCATGCCGTAGGTGTGATGGAACGCGCGGACGAGATGGTCCGACGCGGCCTTCGACGCCGAATACGGCGAGTTCGGCTGATACGGAGAATCTTCGCGGAAGCGTCCGACGGGGCCGAGCGAGCCGTACACTTCATCGGTCGACACGTGCAGGAACCGGAACGCATCCTGCTGCGGCAGCGGCGCGTTGCGCCAATACGCCAGAGCGGATTCGAGCAGCGACAACGTGCCGACGACGTTCGTCTGCACGAATTCCGCGGGGCCGTCGATGGATCGATCGACGTGCGATTCCGCCGCGAAATTCACGATCGACGACGGACGATGTTCGTTCAGCAATTTCGTCACGAGCGATTTATCGCCGATGTCGCCGTGCACGAAGATGTGATTCGGGTCGTCGCGAACGCTCGACAACGTGTCGAGATTGCCTGCGTACGTGAGCTTGTCGAGATTGACGACACGATAACCGCCCTCGCGCATCAGCCCGAGCACGAAGTTGCCGCCGATAAAACCGGCACCGCCGGTGACCAAAAGGGTTTTCATTGATGAGAAATCAGCTCGATAAGCCCGGTGGTGCCGGCCGTTGCGGCCGGTTTGGGGCGATTGGTTATTTTAACCGTCCGGCAGCATGCGGGCCAACGCGCCGGCCTGCACCCGCGTTGGCACATCGTTTGCTCGAATCCCCGGCGGACCGAAACAGGGTATTTCTCGTGATGACATCATCAACAATGCGACGCGGCGCTTCCGTTCAAATCGTTGCCAGACGCGTTACCGTCGTGCGCTCGAACCGCACGCGTTCGGGCGTCGCAGCCGTCGAAAGTGACGCGTTCGAGCCGAAAACCAGTGCCGCGGGCGCGCTGAAACCGCCGTCGAAGATGATCACGCTGATCACGACGGCCGCCGCCGCATGGTCATTGCTGGCACTTTTCGGCCATTACTGACGTAACGCTCCACCGCGGCCGGTCATGAGCGACTAGATCGACCGGACATCAGAACGGAATATCGTCGTCCTCGAACGTATCCGCCGGCGCCGGCACGTTGCGCGGTGCCGCCGGTCCGGGTTGCGGTCCGCGTGCCGGTCCCCGCTCGCGTTTTTGATAGTCGCCGCCGCCGCCTTCACCGCCAGCACCGCCGCGGCTGCCGAGCATCTGCATTTCGTCTGCAATGACGTCGGTGCTGTAGCGCTTGATGCCGTCTTTTTCGTACTCGTCGGTGCGCAGTTTGCCTTCAACATAGACCTGACCGCCCTTCTTCAGGTACTCGCCCGCGATTTCGGCGAGACGCCCGAAAAATTTCACGCGGTGCCACTCGGTGCGTTCCTGCTGTTCGCCGGTCTGCTTGTCTTTCCACGACTCCGATGTCGCGATGCGGATCGACGTGATCGCGGTGCCGGTCGGCGTATAGCGTGTCTCCGGATCGGCGCCCAGGTTGCCCACGAGAATGACTTTATTGATGCCGCGTGCCATGGTTTTTCCTTGAGTCCTGCAGGATTATTTTCTGTCGATCATCTTAGCACTGCATGTCGCGGCGGGTGTCGGAAGATGCCGATGCAACATGTGCGAAAATGTCGTCCCCGTTGGCGACGTGCTTTAGATATGTCGCGATGATCCGCACGCTTCCCCCTCACCCCAACCCTCTCCCGACGCAGTCGGGGGAGAGGGAGTTTCAGCGATAACCCGCCGCCTGCAATTCGAAGAGTTCGGCGTAGCGGCCGCCGGCGGCGATCAAGTCGGCGTGCGTGCCGGATTCGACGATGCGTCCATCCACCAGCACGATGATGCGGTCGGCCATGCGCACGGTGGAAAAACGGTGCGAGATGATCGCCGCGCTCTTGCCCGCGGCCAGATCCTTGAAGCGCTGGAATACTTCGAATTCGGCGCGCGCATCGAGCGCCGCGGTCGGTTCATCGAGAATCAGCAATTGCGCCTCGCGCATGTACGCGCGCGCGATGGCGATCTTCTGCCATTCGCCACCGGACAGATCGATGCCGCCTTTGAACAGCTTGCCGAGCATCTGTTCGTAGCCCTTCGGCAGTTTCGCGATCACCTCGTTGGCGAGGCTGCGGTGTGCGGCGGTCGCGATGCGATCGGCGTCGTGGCGCGCGTCGATGCGGCCCACAGCAATGTTGTCGGAGGCGTTGAAGTAGTAACGCACGAAATCCTGGAATATCACGCCGATGTTCGCGCGCAGGTCTTCCAGCGAATAATCCTTGAGATCGCGACCGTCCAGAAGAATGCGGCCTTCATCCGGATCGTAAAGACGCGAAAGCAATTTCACGAGCGTCGTTTTGCCGGCGCCGTTTTCGCCGACGAAGGCGAGCACTTCGCCGGCGCGCAATTCGAAATCGAGATTGCGCAAAGCCCAACGTTCCGCGTCGGGATAACGGAATCCCACATTCTCGAAAACGAATCCTTCGCGAATCGGATTCGGAAACGGCAACGGATTCTTCGGCGACAGAATTTCAGGTTCGATCTTGAAGAACGAAAAAAGATCGTCGAGGTAAAGCGCCTGGCCGGCGACATTCGAAAACCCATAAAAAAGATTTTCGAGGAGGTTGCGCAAACGGCGGAACGATGTGGAAAGAAACGTCAGATCGCCGATCGTAAAAACGCCGGTGACGGTGCGCCACGCGATGAATGCATATGCCGCGTAATAGCCGATAGTTCCTATCGTGGTGAATAAACCGCCCCATCCGGCGCGGCGCAGCGCGACCGCTCGATTCGCGCGATAAATAGACTGCGACAGCACTTTATAGCGATCAATCAGGAACGGATTGAGTCCGAAACTTTTCACTTCCTTCGCCGTCGTGCCGCTGGCGCCGACCATGCGCAGATAATCGAGTTCGCGGCGTTCCGGCGTCCATTGATAATTCACGGCGTAGCTTTGCGCGTTGAAGTGCAGCTCGCCGACGAATGCAGGCACGACAGCGATGAACACGAGCAAGATCAACCATGGTGCGTAGACGAAAAGTCCCACGCCGAAACTGACGATCGTCACCGTGTCCTGCGCCTGGCCGAGCAACTGCGACAAAAGGCCGCTGCGGCCCGCGACCTGACGCCGCGCGCGATCGAGCTTGTCCTGCAAATCGGCGTCCTCGAAATCCTCCAGATCGAGCGACGCGGCATGTTGCATGAGGAGCACGCTGGTCGCGTTGGAATAACGTTCCGACAACAACGAATCGATCAGCGACACGATGCGGCCGAGAATGTCCGCGATCACCGCCAGTCCGAATTCCAGACCGAGCAGCCACCAAAGACGCGTCAGGTCGCCGCTGCTCAGCCATTCGTGCCAGTCGACATGATGGATTCCGCTGCGAAGCAGATGCGTCACTTCGTCGATGATGAGTTTGCCGATGTACAACGTAATGACGGGCAGCAGCGCGCGCATGAGTCGCAGCACAATCGTCGCGATGCACAGTGCCGGACTCGTGCGCCACACGCTCGACACGAACGGGCCGATGTTGCGCAACGCACCCAAGCGCTCGCGCAAGCTGTCTTTGGGCGGTGGTTCCTTGCTTCCTCGCGGACGGCCGCGTTCGGGTGCGACGCGGCCGCCGAGACTGTATTGACGCGGCATGCGGTTCCTTTGTTACGCGGATTTTCCGTCACTTCGGTTGCAAATCGCAACGTCGCGCCGTCGATGTCGCGCCGCCTGTAAACCCATGCGTACGCACGCTACACTACGGACATGTCCAGCGTTCATGCGGCGCGCGATCCGGCCATCCGGCAATTCTCCGACGTCCAAGCGATGGCAGCATCGGGTATGGCCGAGGTCGACGCGCTAATCCGCGCGCGATTGTCGTCAGACGTCGTTCTCATCAACCAGGTCGCCGAACATATCGTCGGCGGCGGCGGCAAACGGCTGCGCCCGATGCTCGTTCTGCTCGCCGCGAAGGCGTCCGGTTATCGCGGCGGCAACGATGCATTGCTCGCCGCCATCGTCGAGTTCATCCATACCGCCACGCTGTTGCACGACGATGTCGTCGACGAATCCGACTTGCGCCGCGGCCGCAAAACGGCGAATGCGTTGTGGGGCAATGCGGCCAGCGTGCTGGTCGGCGATTTCCTGTATTCGCGCGCATTCCAGTTGATGGTCGAAACCGACGACATGCGTGTCATGCGCATTCTCGCCGACACGACGAATCGCATCGCCGAAGGCGAAGTGCTGCAACTGCTCAACGTGCGCAATCCGAACGTTGACGAGCCCGCCTATCTTCGCGTCATCGAACGCAAAACGGCGGTGCTGTTCTCCGCCGCCACGCAACTCGGCGGCCTGCTCGGCCGCGTGCCGGAAGCACAAGAGCGCGCACTCGCCGACTACGGCATGAATTTGGGATTCGCATTCCAGATCGCCGACGACGTGCTCGACTACGTTTCCGACGCCGGCACGCTCGGCAAGAACATCGGCGACGATCTCGCCGAAGGCAAGACCACGCTCCCTTTGATCTACGCCATCGAACGCGCATCGCCGGAACAGGCCGCATCCCTTCGCCGCGCGATCGAAACCGGCGGACTGGACTCCCTCGACAACATCATCGGCGCCATCCGCGACTCCGGCTCCATCGAACGCGCCCGACGCCGCGCGCAACACTACGCTGATGCCGCAAAAGCCGCATTGTCCACATTGCCGCACTCAGAGGCGCGCGACGCCCTCTTCGTTCTCGCCGACTACGCCCTGCAACGCGACCGATAATTCTTTCCACGAATCCGCGACGACGCCAACGGCGCACAGGAAGTGCGCCGTTCGCCGCAGGTACAGGGATGTAGCTTCGGCGAACACAGCCTACGCGAAGAACAAACGTGCTTTCTTTGGTTACTTTCTTTGCACGCAGCAAAGAAAGTGACTCGCTCGCCGCAGGCGAGTGAAAGCTCTGGCGCTTCAAGATGACATAGAACAGCAAACGCGCACTACGGATACGTTACGGAAGCCCTTCGCGCTACCCCCTCACCCCAACCTTCTCCCCCGCTGGCGGGAGAGAGGGCGCAAGAGCGCTGGATTCCAGCTTCCGCCGGAATGACAAGCTAAGATGCGCCCGTCCTCACTGCGGATATAGCCATGCAACCATATCGCCTTATCCTCATCGCGGTACTGTCCGTCGCACCCGCCGTCACACGCGGCGCCGGCGCCTCAACGCCGAGAGCCAGCATCACCGTCCAATCCGAAGACAACAAACCAACCGTCATCGACATCGCCGCACTGTCGAAACTGCCCCAACACACCGTCACCGCCGAAGCGCACGGCAAAAAAACAACCTGCGACGGCGTCAATCTCAGCGATTTGGTTGCGAAAGCCGGCGCACCTCAGGGAGAAACACTCCGCGGCAAAGCACTCACGATCTACGTGCGCGTGTCAGCAAGCGACGGCTATCGCGTCGTCTACTCCCTGGCCGAACTGGATCCCGCCATGCACGACGACGTCCCGATCCTCACCGCGCATTGCGACGGCGCCGCGCTCGATGCGAAAGACGGTCCCTTCCGCATCGTGTATCCCGGCGAAAAACGCCCGGCGCGCTGGATACGCCAGGTTACGTCGATCGATTTATTGCGCGCGCCGTAACCGATCGACCAGCAAACCGTTCGGCGCTACTTCGCCGCAAATACCTCATTGAAGAACGCGTGCATCATCGCGTAGCCGCGCTTGGCCGCGCGTTCGTCGTATTTGCAGCCCGGCACGTCGCCTTTCGCCGCCGGTATCGCGAAGCAATGCACCGCACCGCCGAAGCTGACGAATTGCCAATCGACGTTCGCATCGCGCATCTCTTTCTGGAACGCGACGATCTGTTCTTCCGGCACGTACTTGTCGTCGCCGCCGTTCAACGCGAGCACTTTCGCCTTGATGTTCTTCGCCAGCGCCGGATCGTCCGTCGACAGATTGCCGTGGAACGAAACAATGCCCTGCACGTCCGCGCCCGAGCGTGCGAGATCGAGCGTCGTCGCACCGCCAAAGCAATAACCGAACGCACCCCAATGCTTTCCGTCCAGCGGCGCCTTGCCTGCCTGCGCCTTGAGCTGCGCCAGCGCCGCGTCGATGCGAGCGCGCAGATCGCTGCGATGTTCGTACATGTTCTTTGCGGCCTTGCCGGCTTCATCCGGACTTTTCGGACGCACGTCGGCGCCATACATATCGGCGACGAGCACCACATAATCCTTGCCGGCGACCTGTTTACCGAGCGCCACCTGATCCGGATTCATGCCCAGCCAATCCGGCGTCATCACGAGGCCGGGCCGCGGCGTTTTCACCGAATCGTCGTACACCAGCACAGACTGCATTTTCTTGCCGCCGACGTCGTAATCGATATTCCTGGCCACCATCGCCGCCTGCGCGGAAATGCTGCCGATGGCGAACAGCAGGCATGCGGCTATCGTTTTTTTCATGTCCGTCCTCCGAACGAATGGGCCGTCATCATACTGCGCTGACGGAAGTCGGGTGTACGGACGCAAGGCCACTGTCTTAAACTTGGGCACAGGAGTCGGGGAGTTCGCCATGAATTACGTTCTGGCTGCGGCAGCGCTGCTCGGCATCAGCGCGAGCATTCACGCCGACGCGCAAAACAAGCCCGGCGATGTCGTGCACTATCGCCAGGACATCATGGGCGTGATCGGCTGGAATTTCGCGCCGATGGGCGCGATGGTCAAAAAGAAAACCGCATGGGACGCGGCCGCGTTTGCGAAGCGCGCTGAGCGGCTGGAATTCCTGTCGACGCAGGTACTGGAAGGCTTTCCGAACGCGTCGACCGGCGGCGTCGAGACCGATGCGAAGGCGGATATCTGGAACGATTTCGACGACTTCAAATCGAAACTCAACGACCTTGTCGCCGAGGCGAAAAATTTGAACGAAGCGGCAAAGAGCGGCGACGAAACGAAGATGAAAGATCAATTCAAAAAGACGGCAGATGCATGCAAGGCCTGCCACGAGAAGTACAAAGCGAACTGATCTACGTCGAACTTCGCAGCGCCCATCCGATCGCCGCAGCGACGGCACCTGCCGAAAGTATCAGCAGCAGCGCGGCGCGCCACAGACTCGCTATCCGCAGCGGCGGCCCCTCGACGTTTTTTCTGCCGGTAATCATCGGCATCGTCAGATTGTCGTTGCGCAATACGAGATAGAGCACGATCGCGACGACGTGCAGCGCGATGAGGATAAGCAGGATATTTTCGTTCCACAGATGCACGCGCGTGAAAATTTTCACGGCCGACGATGAAATCGTATCCGACAGCGGACCGTCCGTATCGATGCCATCGCTTGCAAACAATCCGGATACGGCCTGCACGAGAACGTCCGCCAACAGGACGAGGGCGGACCAGCCGCCCAGCGGATTGTGCCCGATGCTGACGTGTGGATTTGTGGAAAATTGCGACGTCACATAACGAACCACGATTGCCGGACCGCGCACGAATTGCGAAAACCGGCTGCTCTGCGAACCGAAAAAACCCCAGCACACCCGAAACACGATCAAGATAAGCGTCGCGTAGCCGAACCGGAAATGCCAATCCATGCTGAGGAAGCCAAATTTCGCCGTCGCGAATTGCAGCGCGATCAACGCGACGAGCGTCCAATGGAAAAGCCGCGTCGGCAGATCCCAGATCAGGCGGGCCACGGCGTTCACGCGATGCCCAAACCTTCGATGTGCGCGATCACCGATGGACCGAATCCCGCCAACCGCGCGAACTCGCGGCCGCGCTCGGCGTAGTCGCTGAACTGATCGAAACTCGGCGCGCCGGGCGACAACACGATGGTGCCGCCGCGCGGCGTGATCGCTTGCGCCTGCGCGAACGCATCCGCGAGCGTGTCGGTTCGGTGCGCGGCAACGCCGGCGTCGTCCAGCGCCCTCGCGATGTCTTCTCCGTTCGCTCCCATCGTCACGATTCCCCGCGGCGGACACGTTGTCACATAATCCACAAATATACGCCAGCCGACGCGGCGATCGAATCCGCCGACGAGGATCGTGACGTCGCCTGTCGGCAAACTCCGCAGTGCTTCCACGCTGGCGTACGGCGTCGTGGAAATACTGTCGTTGATGTAATTCACGCCGGCGCGTTCTCCGAGCGTTTGCAATCGATGCGGTAGCGGTTTGAATGTGCGAACGTGCTGCGCAAGATCGATTGCGTTTTCGCCGGCGGCATCGAGCGCCGCCAGCGCGGCGCAGATATTCGAAAGGTTGTGCAGTCCGGGCAACGGAACGTCCGCCGCATCCAGCACGCGCTTCGACGCGAAATAAATAGCCGCGTCCTGCACATGCCAACCGGCAGCGCTACCGAAGACCGTGCGCTTGGCGAACTTCGCCGTCGCCGCGATCAAAGCATCTTGCGCAGAAATGACAACGGTGTCGGCACGCGCAATGATGGCGAGCTTGTCGGCCGCATACCGCTGCGGCGATCCGTGCCAATCCAGATGCTCTTCATAGAGATTGTTGACGACGGCGACGGTCGGCGCACCGGCGAAATCACGCGTCTGGAAACTGGAGAGTTCGATCACCCACCCATCGGGCTCGCGCGGCGGATCGAGCAATTCGAGCATCGGCATGCCGATGTTTCCGGCGAGCGCCGTACATTTTCCACTTTTGCGCAAAAGGTGTGCGATCAGCGCGGCGACGGTGCTTTTTCCTTTGGTGCCCGTCACGCAAATCGTGCGCGCTTGCGGGTGCTCCGCGAACCACAGCGCAGTGCCCGATGTGAATCGCACGCCTGCCGCTTCGGCATCGGGATACGGCGGTAGGTATGGGCTTATGCCTGGTGACTTTATGACGACGTCGTATTCGCAAAGCGATGCGGCGCTCGGCTTCGTCGTTACGAAATTGACCGCGGCGCCTCTTGTAAAGCCCTCTCCCCCGACCGCGTCGGGGTGGAGCGCATAGTTCTTCGCAGCGGTGACTTGCGTCGAACGCTGCCCCCTCACCCCAGCCCTCTCCCCCGACTGCGTCGGGGGAGAGGGAGCAGAAGCGCCGCGCACCCACTCGCCGGCTTCGCGCTCGTTGCAGAAAACGGTTAACGGCTTATCCGGAAATCGCCCGCGCAAAACCTTCAGCGTCGCCCGGCCCTCGCGCGCGAACCCCCAAATGGCGACGCGTGCGTCGGCGAGATCAGCCAGCCGCATCCAGCAAACTCGCTAGACGTTCGGGAATGAAATTTTCTCCGCCCGGTTGAAGAAGCGGTTCTATGCGCAATGTCCCGCGATCGAGTTGCGGCAGGATTTCGTCGGCGAAGCGCGCGACGATCGCATCCTCTTTCCACTCGGGCCGTTGGCTCAGCGTAAACAGAGCGGCCCGCGATTCCTGCCCTTCGCCGACGCATTCGAACGGTTTGTGATTGCGATATTCGAGCAACGCATCGAACGCTGCCGCGAGAGACGCGTCGTCGAGCAGATTGCGTCCGAAAATACCCAGCAATCGCGGTTTGGAGACGAACGGCGCCAGCGCGAGAAAGACGAAGTGGCATTTCGGACACTGTCCGCACCAGCGATCGGCCGGCTTGTCGCCACGAATGCGGAAATTGCGGTTGCAGCTCGAAAATACGTCGTCGTAATTCGTCGATTGCGAAAACGCGCGCGTGACGGCCAATTCCGACAGCGGCCGCAGCAGCGAGAAATAATCGAGATTCGCCGCGATATGCGACTTTGTATACTTTCGCAGCGCGCGCTCGAAATCGATACCCTTGCTCCACTGATGATTGACGGATCGACCTTCGTATTCCAGCGTCGCCGCCGACGCCGACCGCTCGTTCGAGAACGCGATGGCATCGAATCCGTAAATGATCGCCGCGCAAATCAGAATCGCCGAATTGATCGCCGTGACGGGAATGTGGCCGTTGTATGCGCCCGCCTTGTTGTACTCGAACAATTGCGGCGCGAGTTGTCGCTTTATGTTCAGTCGCGGCAATCCGGTTCGTTCCGCGCACGCGGCGATAAGTGCGGAATCGCCGATCCACACCGCCGTCGCCGGTTCGCGTGCGCGTTTCAGCATCTCCACACTGACGAGCGAATCCTTGCCGCCGCCGATCGGCACCAGCGTGCGGCGCGGAAGTTCTTGCAGCGTTTCGGCGTTATGTTTGTCATTCCAGCGAAAGCTGGAATCCAGCTTTTCATTCGAGGTGCCCAGAACTGGATTCTGGCTTTCGCCGGAACGACGAGCAAGAGAAGGAAAGTGCACTCTTCCGCGCAAATCGAGCGCGTTGTGATACGCAAATTCGGCGAGGCCATGTAAATAGACTTCGTCTATGAACGAGGCCGTCTCAGCATCGAGGCCATCACCCTCGACGACGATATTCGACGGCACACCCGCCTTGTAATAACTGACGCCGGCGATAAGGTGCAGCAGCTTCAGCGAGGCGTCGAACGCCTCCCGGCGATTTTCCAGAAGAGGCCGGGCGTCGGGGAAAACAACGCGCTCGACCAGTTCCGGGCCATCGTCGAACGCGTACACCAATTGCGCTTCGCCGTTCGAATACGTGCGGCGAACGAAGCGAAACGCCTGCGCCTCGCGCGGATCGGACAACGCACTCACAGCACGATCTCGCGCGCGGGTTCACGCAAGTTGTAGTGCGACGCCATCGATGCGCCGTACGCGCCAGCCTGTGCGATCAGCAGTACGTCGCCTTCCTGTGTCGGCGGCAGACGGCGATTGCTGCCGAGCACGTCGCCGGATTCGCAAATCGGACCGACGATGTGCACTAGTTCTGTCGCCGCTTCATCCGCACGCGACAGATTGACTATCTCGTGATATGCATCGTAGAGCGCGGGCCGGATCAACGAATTCATGCCGACATCGACACCGACATAGCGCACGTCGCCCTTGCTCTTGAGCTGCGTCACGCGCGCGATCAGCACGCCCGCGTCGGCGACGAGATAGCGTCCGGGTTCTGCCCACAACGTGAATTGCGGATACGCCGCCTTCACTTCGGCGAGCGCGTCGTTGAGATCGGCGAGATCCAGCGCATCTTCGTCCACGCGCGCCGGAACACCCAACCCGCCGCCGATATTCAGCGTGTGAACGCTGCCGATTTTTTCGGCGATGCTGGCGAGTTGCACGTAGACGTCTTTCCAATGCGCGACGTCCAGAATTCCCGAACCCAGATGCGCGTGCAATCCGCCGATGCGGATGTTGTGCGTCGCCGCCAACCGCTGCACGTCGGCCAATTCGTCCAATGCCAAACCGAATTTCGAATTTGCGCCGCCCGTTTTCACTTTGTCGTGATGTCCGCGGCCGCGGCCGAGATCCAGGCGCAGGAAAATTTCGCGGCCCGCGAACAGTTCCGGCCAGCGCGAAAGCGCGTGGCGGTTGTCGATCGTGACATCGATACGACCCGACAACGCTGCTTCATATTCGCCGCGCGGTGCGAAATTCGGCGTGAACAGACAGCGTGCATCGCGAATGGCCGACGCGCGCGCCAGCTCGCCCGGCGACACGCATTCCAGACCAAAACCTTCGCCGACGAGCGCCGCCAATATTTCGCTATGCGCATTCGCCTTGATCGCGTAGAACCAGCGATCGACGCTGGGAACTTTCACGCACAAATCGCGAGCGCGAGCGCGCACGCTGGCGAGATCGTACGCGTAGCACGGCGATTGCTTTCCGGCGAGCGCGATCAATTCGCCGCGCCGCGAGCGCCACCACGGTGCGTCTTTCTTCGCGTCACCGCTCGCATACAAATCTCGCCAGCGCGCGCCGAATACCGCGCCGTCTTCCGCACGTATCGCTTCGGTTTTGATCAGCAATTCATGCAGGCGCGGCACAAGACCGTCGGCGACATTCTCGTCCACGACGAACGTGAGATTGAGATTGTTCGACGACTGCGAAATCAGGTGCACGCGCAACGGACCGAATTCGGCGAGCACCGCCGACATGCGATGCAGCATTGCGCGCATGCCGCGACCCACAAGCGTGATCGCCGTGCACGGCGCGATCACTTTTACGCGGCAGATGCGCGCCAGATCGGTGCACAGAGCGGAAAGCACATCGGTGTTGACGAGATTCTCGGTCGGATCGAGCGATACGGTGACGTTGGTTTCCGAGGTGCTCACCAAATCCACCGACAGGCCGTGCCGTTTGAAGTGTTCAAAAATGTCGGCGAGAAATCCCACCTGTTGCCACATGCCGATCGATTCCATCGCGATCAGCGTGAGCCCGTTGCGCGAACTGATTGCCTTGATGCTCGGCGCGGCATCGGCGACGGCGGCGGCGATTTCCGTTCCGTTCAGTTCGGGGCGGTTCGTGTCGCGGATCGCGAGCGGCACGCGCGCCTCGCGAACGGGATTGATGCAGCGCGGATGCAAGACTTTCGCGCCGGTCGTCGCGATTTCCTGAGCTTCCTCGTAATCCAGCCGCGCCAGCAACCGCGCGTTCGGAACCTGACGCGGATTCGCGCTGAACATGCCGGCGACGTCCGTCCAGATTTCCACTTTTTCCGCTTTCAGCAACGCGCCGAAATAGCTGGCCGACGTATCCGAACCGCCGCGTCCGAGAACGACCGTTTCGCCGGCGTCGTTGCGGGCGATGAATCCTTGCGTCACTAACACGTCGCCGCGTTGCGCCAGCGATTGCGACATCGCCGCGTCGTGCGCCGTCGGCACGGATGCGGAAAGATAACGCCCCCACGCGTTCTGATTCGGCATCGGTTGCGCGTGCAGATGTTCGCGCGCGTCGAGCCAATGTGCGGCGACGCCGATCGAATTCAGATAGGCGACGCCCAGCGTGCTCGACATCAATTCGCCCAGCGCGAGAACTTCCGCCTGCCACGGCAGTGCGCCGGCGTCCGCACGCGAATTCGCGGCGAGCGACGCCAGGCGCTCCAGCCAATATCGAATCGGGCCGTGATCGGACAAACCCAATTCCGCGAACATCGATTGATGCCGCGCGACGATTTCGTCGCGGACTTTTTCCCTCTGTGCGGCATCGTTCGCTTCCGTCAGCTCCTTGAGCTTGTCGGTGGCTCCGGACAACGCGGACACGACCACGACCACGCGTTTGCCCTGCGCTTGCCGCTGTCCGGCGATGGCGGCGATTTTCTGCCAGCGCGCCAGCGACGAAACGCTGGTGCCGCCGAATTTCAGGACGATCCAGGGCAGCGGACGCAATTCGTTCTCGGCGCGGGAAGACATGAAGGCATTGTGCTTGTGCGGCGCAAAAAAACAAGCGCAGTTTGGCCGCGAGGCGCGCAGTCTGACGCGAAGGCGGGACGGAATTCTGACGGGGCAATGACTTTTTCCCGCTGCCTATTGCGGCCCGCGAATCGCTTTGACGTATATTCACGCGCTGGAATTCGACGCCGTCGGGATGAACCCATGCACACGCAACGCACGCTGCGCACGAGCGCTTTCAAACAAGTGGACGTCTTTACGGCTAATCCGATGTTCGGCAATGCGCTCGCCGTCATCTTCGACGCCGAAGGATTGACGACGCAGGACATGCAGCGCGTCGCGTCATGGACGAATCTGTCGGAAACCACCTTCGTGCTGCCGCCCACGCAACCGACGGCGGATTATCGCGTGCGCATCTTCACGCCGCGCAGCGAATTGCCGTTCGCGGGCCATCCGAGCGTGGGCACCGCGCATGCGCTGATCGAATCCGAACGCATCACGGCCAAAACGCATCTCGTGCAGGAATGCGCGGCGGGATTGTTGCCGGTCGAAGTGATCGGCGAAGGCATCGATCAGCGCATTTTCGTGCGCGCGCCCCGTGCAGCGATGCGTGCGCCGGCGCGCGACGTGAGGGGCGAGTTGACCAGAGCACTCGGTGTCGCGCCGATCTTGCCGGCGATGGTCGTCAACGTCGGTCCGGACTGGCTGCTGTGCGATCTAGGTTCCGAAGACGTCGTGCGCACTCTGCAACCGGACATGACGGCGATTGCACGGCTGAGCGACGTCGCCATCGGCGTGGCCGTTTTCGGGCGTGCGAACAATCAGGATTACGCCCTCGCCGTCCGCGCGTTTGCGCCGGCCGATGGCGTGCCGGAAGACCCCGTCACCGGCAGCGCGAACGCAGCGATCGGCGCATTTCTGCACGCGAACGGCGGACTGAAAAAAATCGGCGCGAACTATCGCGCCAGCCAGGGGCGCGAAGTCGGCCGCGACGGTTACGTCGATGTTCGCGTCGACGACGCTACCGGCGAGGTCGACATCGGCGGACAAACCGTCACCTGCGTCGACGGCGTACTCGCATTGCCGCACAAGTAATCACTTCGCATCGCGGCGCAGATGCAAGTCATTGAACTTGCGCCGCTCGATCAACTCGACGACATGGCCGCTGTCGTCGCGGCGGAAGATCATCAGATTCTTTTCGTCGTCGCCGCCCATGAAGACGTCTTGCGCGATATCATCGAGCGCGTTTGCCGGGCGCCCGGCCTTGGTGCGCCACTGCAGTTTGCCGTTGTCGGATTCGACGATCCATGCGCGGTCCGGCGCGTAACGATACGTGCCGGTGTAGTCGCCGAGTTTCAGGCCACGCACGTCGAGTTTCGGCGGCGCCGTGGGCAGCGTCACGTCCTGCATCGCGACGACTTTCCATGCGCCGTCGCGCCGCACATAGGTGTTCATCGCGAAATAACGCACCACGAGTTTCTGGGCGAACACCGTTTCGGTTTCGTATTCCTCGCAATCGAGTACGGCCGTGTCGCCATAGACATGCACACGCGCGTCGCGCAATTCGATCGAGCCGGACAATCCCGGCGGAAAGGGATGAATACTGTCGACCGCTTCCTTCTTGGATTGCCGGCGGCCGAATTCGTCGGTGATCATCGCGTCGTCGGCAAGATCGCGCTGCCAGACGTCGGCCTTGCCCGGCACGAGCGCGTCCATTAGTTCCTGAGTCATCGCGACGATTTCTTTTTTCGTCGCGGGCGACGCGTCGTCGGCAAGCGCCGACGAAGTCATCGCAATGGGCGATGCACCGATCACGAGAAATAGTGCCGTGCGGGCAACAAGGTTCATACCGATCTCCTAAGCGTCTTGCGCGCATGATGTGCCGGCGATGGCTTGTGCAAAGGTGCCGGACGTCACGCGTCTGCTCGACAGCGTCGCGCGACTTCGCCATGCTGCGCACTTCGCGCATCGGGAACGCGTCGTGTCGGCAGAGTCCGCAATTTCGGAAACACCGCAGGTCGGCTATTTGCGCCGGCTCGGCGTGTGGGACGCGAGCATGGTGGTCGTCGGCGGCGTGATTGGATCGGGCATCTTTCTCACGCCCGCCGCGATCGCGCGGCAAACGGGATCCTCGTTCGAGCAGATGCTGGCTTGGGTTATCGGCGGCGTGATCGCACTGACCGGCGCGCTGTGCTATGCCGAACTCGGCGCGCGAAGGCCGACTGCTGGCGGCGGTTATGTCTATTTGCGTGAAGCGTTCGGTATCGTCATCGCATTCGTGTACGGATGGAATTTGCTCGTCGTCAACCACTCGGGCGCCATCGCCGCGGTGGCGACGGTGTTCGTCGAGTACGCCGGTGCGGCGATCGGCGTGACGCCCGACGATCCGCGTCCGTATGCCGTCGGCACGATCATTTTCCTGACGGGCATCAACTGGTTCGGCATTCGCGCCGGATCGCTGACGCAAAACATTCTTACCGTTCTCAAGTTGCTCGCGATCAGCGTGCTCATCGTCGTGGGACTTGTCGCGCGCGGTGCGCCGCCGGCGCCGCCGCCGCAACCGATCAACTCGTTCGCCTTGTTCGGCGCATTGATGCCGGTGTTGTTTTCGTACGGCGGCTGGTACTACATCAACGACATCGCCGGCGAGTTGCGCGAGCCGCATCGCAATCTGCCGCGCGCGCTGATCTTCGGCATGTTGCTGGTGGCGGCGTGTTATCTGCTGGCGAATCTGTCGTATCTCGCCGTGCTTGGACATGACGGGCTCGCCGCAAGCAAGGCGCCCGCAGCGGATTTGATGCGTCACGTTTTCGGTGAGGCCGGTGCGCGCGTCATTGCGGCGGGCATCGCGATTTCGACGCTCGGCTTCTGCAACATCTCGGTGATTGGCGCTGCGCGCGTGTTTCAGGTGATGGGCGCCGACGGTGTTTTCTTCCGCATCGCCGGGCGATTGCATCCGCGCTGGCGATCGCCGAACGTTGCGCTCGTGCTTCTCGCGTTTTGGGCATGCGCACTCGCACTGACCGGCACGTTCGATCAGTTGCTCAACTATTCCACCGTCGGCGACTGGCTCGGTATGGCGGCCGTGATTGCGACGTTGTTCTGGTATCGGCGTATGCGTGCCGATGAAGCGACGCCCTTTCGTGTGCCGCTGTTTCCGTTCCTGCCGGCGGCGTTTCTCATTGTCGTTCTTTGGATAGTGGCCGCAACGATTTGGCAAAGTCCGCGCGATGCGGGAATGGGATTGCTGATTACGTTGGCCGGGTTGCCGGTGTATTGGTTTTGGTCAAGGCGATCTCGCAAGCTCTAAAGCTCGCCGTTCCCGCGGAAGCGGGAATCCAGTTCCTTGCCTTTGATCTTTTGGAAGTCCTATGCAAAAAGCGAAGCCCCTGGATTCCCGCTTTCGCGGGAATGACAAAGCTTAGAGCTGAATTCCAGCTTTCGCCCGGATGACGAGTTTCGGCGCCAGACCGTTCCTCCCACCTCGTGAAGCGCCTTCGAAATCAGGCAAAATGCGCCCATGCCAGACGATCAAGCCCGACGCACGCCCACCCCGCCGGAACCCGAGGTACGTCACGCAAAACCGACGCCGGTTCCGGAGGTTGCGCCGAGCGCCCACGAAAAGACGTTGCCGCTGCACATCAACGGCCGCTCGTATTTTTTCGAAGGCGATCCGGACATGCCGCTGCTGTGGTATCTGCGCGATATCCTGCGTCTCACCGGCACGAAATTCGGCTGCGGCATCGGTTACTGCGGCGCGTGTACGGTGCTGGTGGACGGCAAGGCGCAGCGCGCATGCCTGACGCCGGTGCACACCCTCGCCGAACACAACGTGACGACGATAGAAGGCCTCGCCGGCGCCGATCTGCATCCGCTGCAACAAGCGTGGATCGACGAAGACGTTTCGCAGTGCGGCTATTGCCAGGCCGGCCAGATCATGGCGGCGGCGGATTTGCTCAGCCGCGATCCGCATCCGGGTGACGACGATATCGACAAGATCGCAAACCTTTGCCGCTGCGGAACCTACCCGCGCATCCGCAAGGCGATCAAACGTGCGGCCGACATGCTGCGCGAAGGCAAGAAATGAAGCGCCGGCATTTTCTGATCGCCAGTGCGACGGCGACCGGCGCTCTGTTGATCCGTCTCGCGCCGGCGCAGGAATCGCTGCCTTATCTCGGCGCAAGGGAAGAACCACAGGCGATCGGACCGTTCATCCGCATCGAGAAAGACGGCACGGTCATCATCGGCGCGCGCGGCACCGAACTGGGTCAGGGCGTGAAGACGTCGCTGCCGATGATGATCGCGGAAGAACTCGACGTCGACTGGAATCGCGTTCGCGTGGAGCAATTGCCGTACGGCTACATCGACACCGATAAAGGTCCGTCGGACCGCTACGGCGCGCAGGGCGCGGGCGGCAGCGACAATATTCCGAGTGCATGGAAGGATCTGCGCGAAGCCGGCGCGGTGGCGCGCGCGATGCTCGTGCAGGCGGCGGCGAATCAGTGGAATTTGCCCAGCGAGGCTTTGCGCACGCAAGCCGGCGTGGTCATCGCACCGGACGGCCGTCGCGCGGCGTACGCCGATCTCGCTGCCGCGGCAGCGTCGCTCGATCCGCCGAAAGATCCGGTTCCTCTGAAAAAACCCGATCAATTCACGATCATCGGCAAGCCGACCAAAACCGTCGACGCTCGCGACATCGCAACGGGACGCGCGCAATACGGCAGCGATGCCTATATCGCGGACATGCTGTTTGCGGTGATGCTGCGCTGTCCCTATCTGGACGGAAGCATCGAAAAAGTGGACGACGCGGAAACGCGGAAAATTCCCGGCGTCAAAGACGTCGTGGTGATTCCCGGGCCGAAACCGGACGACCCTATCGATGGTGTGTTGACTACAGGCGTCGCGGTGATCGCGGACACCACATGGGCCGCGCTGAAAGGCCGCGAAAAATTGAAGGTCGACTGGAAACAAGGGCCGTGGGCGAGCGAATCCACCGGCGCGCTCGCGGCGGCGGCCAATGGTTTGCTCGACAAGAATGCCAACGGCGTGCCGGTACGCAACGACGGCGATTTCGCCAAAGCGCGCAAACAAGCGGCGACGAAATTGGACGCGCGCTACGAAATGCCGTTCCTCGCGCATGCGCCCATGGAAACGCCCGGCGCGCTGATTTCCATCGAAGCGGATAAGGCGCTGCTTATTGCGTCGCTGCAATCACCCAGTCGCGCGTCGGTGATCGTGAGCAACCTCACGGGGATTCCGCGCAAGGACATCGAGATTCGCCTGACACGCGTCGGCGGAAGTTTCGGGCGGCGCCTGAAAAACGATTTCATCGCCGAAGCGGTGCTGATTGCCAAGGCGGCGAAGAAACCCGTCAAGCTGCTGTGGACCCGCGACGACGATCTGCAGCATGATTTTTATCGCCCGTTCGGCATACACGCGCTGACGGCGACGTTCGACAAGAAGAAAAAAATGACGGGATGGTCGCATCGCTGCGCGGCGACGCCGCGCAATTACCGCGATTCCGGCATGAAGAACGATCCGATCTACATCGGCTGTATCGAACCGGACGATTTTCCCGCTGGCCTGGTCGTCAATCTCGAGAAAACGTTTTTCCCGGTGGCATCGGGAATGCCGCGTGGCTGGTGGCGCGGGCCGATCCACACGTTCCACGCGTTCGCCGTGCAAAGCTTCATCG
>DATAVJ010000126.1:0-5153 GCA_036267795.1 Rudaea sp. | reverse complement strand
GGCTGTGCAACGCGATGATCAGGTGCTCCATGTAAAGCCGGCGCTTGAAGACGAAGAAAATCTTCAGCAACAGCGCGAACAGCGGCATCACCACGAACAGCACCTGCGGCAGGACGCTGAGAATACCCACCACCATGCGTTTCGGATCGCTGCTGAATTTCGAAGCGTTTTCCTTCATGCGCCCGATTGCCGTATTAAGTTTGTCGTTGGCGAATCCGGGCAGCCAATCGATGTGCATGGGATTCGTTTTTGGATCCCAGTCCGTATCGCCGCTTATCCGAAAGTGGCCTTCGTCGTCGCCGGCATTCGGATCCGGCGGCGGCACAGTCCCTTTCAATTTCGCGTCGGCTACCGCGTCCAGGTATTTGATGCGCGCATCCGCTTTGTCGCGAAGCTGATCCTCTTTCTTCTGAACTTTGTCGATTTTCGACGACGATTTCACCGTGGTTTTTGCCACTTCGAGCGCGGCTATTGCCGTATCGCGCCGGGCCAGCACTTCTTCTTTGGTCAACGCCGAGCTCACCGATGTGTGATGCTCTTCGTCGAGATCGACGCCGCTGATCGTCATGTCGCCGATCCACAACTGCATGGCAAAGAACGCGGCGATGCTGAGGAAGAAATACAGGCGAAACGGCGTGACGAAACGCACGCGCCGCCCGTTGAAATATTCGTTGCTCAGGTACCCCGGCCGGGCAAGCAGCGGCCACAGCGTGCGGAAAATGCGCGAATCGATGTTGAAGATCGTGTCCGCGATGTCATGCATCATGCTCGACAACGGCCGGATCATTCCCTTCACCGGTTGGCCGCAGCGGTAGCAGTACTCGCCGAGCAATTCGGCGCCGCAATTGGCGCAGACTACTTTTGCCGCGGGCGCCGCCGCAGCAACCGATGCACCATTGTCCGGCACGGCATGTTCTTGCATGGTCATGACACGACTTTAGCCCATTCTCGAGAAGCCGCCTACGCGCGGCGTTGCGCGCTTCCGCTAAACTGCGCGGCCCGGTTTGATCGACGTACCGATGCCGTCCACCGCTCCGCTACCGCTGTCGCGCCTGCGCGCCGAGATCCGCGAAACGCTGATTCTCGCGGCGCCGCTCGTGCTCGGGCAGTTGTCGACGATCGGCATGAATGTCATCGACACCATGCTCGCGGGACACTTGAGCGCGCGCACGTTGTCCGCAGTCGCCGTGGGGACCAGCGTGTGGTCGCTCGTCATCGTGAGTGCGATCGGCGTGATGCTCGCGTTGCCGCCCTCCGTCGCGCAATTGGCCGGAGCGGGCGAACATCGGAAAATCGGCGGTCTGTTTCGGCAAGCGTTGTGGCTCGCGCTGATGCTCGGCGTCGTCCTGCTCATCGCGGTGCGGCACGCGACGCCGCTGCTGCACGCCATCGGTATCGACGAGTCGTTGATCGGCGACACCCAGAAATTCCTGCGCGCGATTTCCTGGGGTGCGCCCGCGCTCACCGGCTACTTCGCGCTGCGCGGATTATCGGAAGGTCTCGCGCGCACGCGGCCCACGATGTACTTCGGTTTCTTCGGACTCGTCGCGCTCGGTCCCATCGGCTATCTGTTCATGTACGGCGCTTTCGGATTCGCCGGGCGCGGTGCGCAGGGTTCGGGTATGGCGACGTCCCTCGTCCTGTGGCTGCAATTTTTTGCGTTCGCCACCTACATCGGATTGCGCCGTTATTACGTGGCTTACGCGCCGTTCTCGCGATGGGAGCCGCCGCGCTTCCGGGAAATCTTCGACTTGCTGCGTCTCGGCGTGCCGATGGGAATCGCCGTGCTGATGGAAGCGGGTTTGTTCGTGGCGGCGGCGCTGCTCATCGGCTCGCTGGGTGCGGACGTGGTCGCCGGACATCAGATTGCGATCAACGTCGCGTCGGTGGCGTTCATGCTGCCGCTGGGTGTGGCGATGGCGACGACGGTGCGTGTCGGCCTGGCCGTCGGCCGCGGAGATGGCATCGGTGTTCGGTACGCAGGTTACGTCGGCATCGCCACCTCGCTCGTCACGCAAACATTGTCGTGTTTGATGATGGCGTTGTTGCCGCAACGGATTGCCGGTCTTTATACCGACGACGCAAATGTCGCGGCCTACGCCGCGCAATTGCTGCTGCTCGCCGCCGCATTCCAGTTTTCCGATGGCATCCAGGTCACCGCGAACGGTGCTCTGCGCGGATTGAAAGACACGACGATCCCGATGATCATCACCACCGTCGCCTACTGGGGCATCGGCATGCCGCTGGGTTGGTGGCTGACGTTCCGCCTCGGCTTGGGTGCGCGGGGCATGTGGATCGGTTTGATCGCGGGCTTGAGTGCTGCCGCGCTGCTGCTGTTCGCGCGCTTCGCGGCACGCTCGCGCGCGCAGCGACTCACCGGCCTTTCGTCACGTGCCGCCGACGCCGGCTTCTAGTACGCTCATCGACAATTCTGGAGAAAAACGGTTATGGCAGACAATAAGCGCGGCTGGTTCATCGGTTTTTTCGTGGGGCTGTGGGCGCTCGTCAACTTCGCGCGCCAGCTCGTCTTCAACATCATTTTCGTCATCATCGTCGTCGTCATCATCATCGCGATGCGAACGAGTGCGCTGAAGGTCGAAGATCACACCGCGCTGGTGCTGAATCCAAAAGGCAACATTGTGGAACAGTATACCGCCGACGCCGCGCAGCGCGCGTTCTCCGGCGCGTTCGGCGACAAGGTCCGGGAGATCCAGCTGCGCGATATCCTGCGCGCCATCGAAGCGGCGACGGGCGATGCGCACATCGACCGCATCGTCATCGAACCGGACGAGATCTCCGGCGTCGGCATTTCCACGCTGCGCGAAATCGGCGCGGCGCTCGATCGTTTCAAGGCGGCCGGCAAGGAGATCATTGCCGTGTCGAACGGCATGACGCAAGGCCAATATTATCTGGCAGCGCACGCCAACCGCATCTTGCTGCATCCCGGTTCGGAAGAAGGCGTGCTGCTGACCGGCTTCGGCGCATATCGCATGTATTTCAAGCAGGCGCTCGACTGGCTCGGCGTCGACGTGCATCTGTTCCGCGTGGGCGAATTCAAATCGTTCGCGGAGCCCTACATCCGCAACGACGAATCGCCCGAAGCGCGCGAGGCCGATCTGTACTGGATGGGCGGCGTATGGAACGATTTCCTGAAAGACATCGCAACGCAACGTCATCTCGACGCCGCGCAACTGACCGCGCAGATCAACGACTACGCGAACGTGATCAAGTCGGCCGGCGGCGACATGGCCAAAGTGGCGCTCGACATGAAGCTCGTCGACGAATTGGCAACGCACGATCAAGCCGTCTCCGCGTTGATCGCGAAAGGCGCGCCGGAAGACCACACATTCCGCCAGATCGGATTCCAGGAATATTCCAGCCAGGTCGAACGTCAGGCGGCGCTCGATACGCGGCCGCAAGTCGCCGTCGTCGTGGCTGAAGGCGAGATTCTCGGTGGCGATCAGCCGCCCGGCACGGTCGGCGGCGAGTCGACGGCGAAACTGATTCGCGAGGCGCGCCAGGACAACTCGATCAAGGCCGTCGTGCTGCGAGTGAATTCGCCGGGCGGTGATGCGTTCGCGTCCGAACTGATTCGCCGCGAAGTGGAATTGACCAAGGCCGCGCATAAACCCGTGATCGTTTCGATGGGCGATGTCGCCGCGTCGGGCGGATATTGGATTTCGATGGACGGCGATCAGATTTACGCCGAACCGACGACGATCACCGGCTCCATCGGCATCTTCGGTTTGTTCTTCGGCATTCCGAACACGCTGGCGAAGATCGGCATCCACACCGATGGCGTAGGCACGACGCCGCTGGCCGGTGCGCTCGATCCGCGCCGACCGCTCGATCCGAAAATCGGCGAGACCGTGCAGGCGCTGATCGACAAGGGCTATCAGGATTTCATCGGCCACGTGGCTGCCGCACGCCACAAAACCAAAGAGGAAATTGATGCCATCGCGCGCGGCCGCGTATGGAGCGGTCAGCAGGCGCTCGATCGGGGGCTGGTCGACAAAATCGGCGGACTCGAAGATGCCGGTGCCGCCGCCGCGCAACGCGCCAACCTCGGCACCGACTATCGACTTCGCTACATCGAAAAGCCACTGTCGACCTGGGAACGTTTCGCACTGAGTTTCAGCAACGACACGCTCGCGCGTTTCGCGAAAGCCGTGTTGCCGGATATGCCGCTGGGTTTGCTCGATGAGCCTGAAGTGCGCGATCAGATCAAGCTGCTGCAGTCGATGAAGGGCAATCGCATCGGCGTGTTTTCGTATTGCTTCTGCGAATTGCACTAATTCGCGATGCTTGCGTGCGGATGCGCTAGTCCGGCATCCGCACGCAAAATTCGGGCGTCATGTTTTTCCAATGCTGCAAATTCGTGAACGGTTTTTTGCGCATCACGGCCATGATGTGCGTCGGTTTGATACGGCCCGCGAGCATTTCGGCTTCGTCGCGCGCATGAATGCAATCGACGAATTGCCGATCCTCCGGCGAGTTCACGTCAAAATGAGAACCGAACGCGCGGCCAATGAACGGATCGACCACGTTCGCGAATCCCACGAAGACTTCGAAATCGAAACGCTGAACCAATAGCGGCAAAATATCCTGCGCGCGAATGCCTTCGAATCCTTCTTTCGAGCAATCCCAGTTTTCATAGAGTTCTTCGTAGCGATGCAATTGCATGTTGAATGTCTTTTCGCGCGGCAGTTCGCGCCAATATTCATGCACGATCCGTAATGCTTCCGGCCACAGCTTGTGACCGTTCTGTCCGATCATATCGGCGGTGACGAAGCGGCCGTTCGCCCGCAGAGACTTTTTAATGGATGCGAAAAGATCTTCCAGTTCGACGACGTGATGCAGGCTTTGGTTGGCGATCACGGCATCGTATTGTTCGTGCGGTCGCCAGTGGTTGAAGTCGCCGCGCGTCGGAACGATCTGCGCCGAAACGCCGGCTTCGGCCGCGAGCGCCGCACCGCGCTCGAGCATCTTCTCGTTGATGTCGACGCATTCGATCGCGAATCCGGAATGCCCGCGTTCCACCAATGCACGCGCCACGCGCACTTCCGTATCGCAATTGCCGCAACCCAGACTCGCGAAACGCAGCGTGCGTCCTGGATGTTCCTCGATGCAGCGGCCGAGAAACGTGACGAAGA
>DATAVJ010000125.1:0-13134 GCA_036267795.1 Rudaea sp. | reverse complement strand
CTACGTCTGAAAGCAGGCGGCGACTGGCAACGCGTGACATTCACGGGTGCCGACGCGGCCGTCGCCATCGACAGCGCGGAGCAGGCACTCGGCCTCGAGACGGCGCTGCAGCAGCTCGAAAGCGCCGACGAGCGCGCGGCGCAAGTGGTCGAGCTGCACTATTTCGCCGGCCTGACGCTGGAGCAGATCGCGCAGATGCTCGAACTGGCGCGGCGCACGATCGACCGTGACTGGCGTTTCGCGCGCGCTTTCCTGCACGATCAATTGCGATGACCGATAACGTCGACTCGACGCGCGACACCGGCGCGCGGCTGCGCGACGCATTCGATCAACTGATCGACATGGACATGCTCGAACGCGAGGCGTGGCTCGCCGCGAATGTCGAAAATCCCGAACAGCGCGAGATACTCTTGCGCCTTCTGCGTGAAGACGACGGACGCGGATTTCTCGACACCTCGATTGTCGCGCATGCGACGCGCATCGACCCCGGCGAGCTCAAGCCCGATGGATTGATCGGCCGGCAGATCGGCATGTTCCGCATCGTGCGTCTGCTGGGACAGGGCGGTATGGCGTCGGTGTTTCTTGGCGAGCGCACCGGCCGGGACTTCGAACAGAACGTGGCCGTGAAGATCCTGCGGCGCGGACTGTATTCCGAACTCGAGCAACGCCTGTTTCTGCGCGAACGCCAGGTACTCGCCGGACTCACTCATCCGAACGTTGCGCGCATGATCGATGGCGGCGTGACCGAAGCCGGCATTCCGTATCTCGTCATGGAGTTCGTGGACGGCGTGCCGATCACGCGTTTCGCCGCCGCGCACGCGCTGACCGTGCGGCAACGTGCGGAATTGTTCCTCACGGTGTGCCGTGCCGTGGAAGCGGCGCACCGTAACCTGATCGTGCATCGGGACATCAAACCTTCCAACATCCTGGTCACCAACGACGGCGTCGTGAAGTTGCTCGACTTCGGCATCGCCAAACTGATCCAGGAAGACAACACGGATGCAACCGGCACCGTCGGCGTGTTCACGCCGAATTATGCGGCACCGGAACAGGTGAGCGGCGGCACGATCACGACGGCAACCGACGTGTACGGACTCGGCGTGATGCTGCACGAACTACTGCTTGGCATCCGCCCGGAAGGTATGTCGACGCGGCGGCCTTCGTCGCGCGTGACCGAAGCGCTGCGCACCACCCAGCCGGACGCCAGTGCACCGATGCGATCGATCCAATTACGCACGGCGTTGCGCGGCGATCTCGACAATATCTTGCTGAAAGCGCTCGCCGAGGAACCGGAACTGCGCTACGCGTCGGCCGGGGCGTTCGCCGACGACATCGAACGCTATCTCAAGCGGCGTCCTGTGCTGGCGCATCCGCCATCGCGCTGGTATCGCGCGACCAAATTCGTGCAACGGCATCGCGGCGGCGTGGCATTGAGCATTGTGTTTCTGCTTGCGCTGCTGGCGGCGTTCGGCGTCACGCTTTGGCAAGCCAACGTGGCGCGCAACGAAGCCGGACGCGCCGACGCGACGCGCGATTTCATGGTCGACCTATTTCAAACAGCGAGCGCCGACTTGCCGCGCGATGAGCGTCCGACGCCGCAGCAACTCGTGGAGGAAGCCGCCAAGCGCGCGCGCGATGATCCGGATCTCGTGCCCGAGGTGCGGGCGAATCTGTTGTTCACGCTGGGCAAAGTCACGCTCGCCAACGGCGATTACAAACAAGCCGAAGTGTTGCTGGACGATGCGATCGATCGTTATCGTGCCCTCGGCGAATCGCAGTCGTCGACCGAATGGCTGGGTCTGCTGGTCGCGAAAGGCAATCTGCTCAATCGCACGGACCGCAACTCGCAAGCCGACAAGCTCATGGCGGATGTATTGCCGCAACTGCTTGCGCAGGAATCCGAATCTGCCGTATCGGGACTGATGCTGCTGGGTGCCACGCGCGCCTACGCCGGTCATGCCGACGAAGCGGTGACGATCGCGCAGCAAGCGGCGCGCAAGGCCGAACAGGTATTCGGTGCCGATTCGATCAACGCCGTCGAAACGCTGACGTATCTCGGGCAACTGTGCGCGCAAGTGCACCGCTATCGCGAAAGTGTCGCGCTGCTCGAACCGGCGGTCGGGCGGTGGCGTAAATTGCAGTTGCCGCAAGACGAAGAGTTCGCGCGCACGCTGCTGCATCTGGCGAGCGTGAAAGATCACGTCGGCGACAGCGCATCGGTCGAAGCGCTGTATCGCGAGGCGATTGCCTTGATGCGCCGCATCTTCGACAAACCGCACGACCGCCTCGCCACCGCGCTGGGCGGTTATGCGCGCTTCCTGACGAGCCAAGATCGTTTCGACGAAGCGCAGTCCGCGCTCGAAGAGGCGTTGGCGATCGATCGAAAAGTTCTGGGCGAGCAGCACGTGCGGACCGCGTTGCTGCTGGATGCGATGGCCATGCTCGATCACGCTCGCCGCGACGACGCTGCCGCCGAACACTCGGCCGATCAGGCGATACGCGTATTGTCGGCGCATGCCAAAGAGGCGGGTTTCGAAGAGGAATTCGTTCTGGCGCGCCTGCATCTGGCCGACGTGTTGATGAGTCTCAATCGCTTCGACGCGGCATCTGCGCAACTGGATTCGATCGCGACGGACATGCCGCGGCTGTTCGGTAAAGTCAGCGCGGAGAACGCCGACTTCATTCGGGCAAACGGCCGGCTTGCGCTGGCTCGCAATGACGCTGCCGCATCGCTCGCACTGGCTCAGCGTGGCACGGCGATTATCTCGCAGCTCGATTTGCCGGCGACGGAAACCAGGATTGCGCTGCTGCGCGTTCATGCCGAGGCATCGATGGCACTGGGAAATACCGTCGCGGCACTCTCCGATGTCGCTCAAGCACTCGACGCCATGCGCGCCGCCAAGCCCGAGGCACACGTGCAGCGCACTTCGTTATTGGCGCTCAACGTGCGGCTGGAGTCCGCCGCCGGTGATTCGGCTGCTGCGACCGCGGCGATCGCAGAGGCGCGATCGCTCGGCGTGCCCGCCGCATTACTCTCGCAAAATGACGCCGCAGCACTCAAACCGAACGGCAACTGACAAGTACGCGAGTTTCCCCGGCAGTGACAATGTGAATTTGTTCACACATTGCCGATTTCGATGGCGCAGTGGTTCCTGTTTTGGCGTTTCCAGACAACGCAGATCGGCCGTGCCGAGCAGGGGCTGCTCATTCAGCCATAGGAGTCGTCATGAAACGCACTGAAACATCCGCTTCGACAAAAGTTGCTTCGGCATCAGTCGCTACCGCATCAGTCGCTACCGCATCAGTCGCTAACGCGTCGGTCGCCACCGAGCTGGCAATTGCGACATCAGGCCCCATCGATGCCGGCCACGCCGTGCCCGCCAGCAACGACACAGGTCAGGACACCGCGATCAAAGCGGCAGACGCCATCGCCATCTGCATGGCGAATTCGACGTTCGGCGGCTGAATTCCCCCTCGGCGCTGTGCCGCGAAACCGGCATGGCGCAACCGGATGCCGGATGGCGTTAATTGATGGCGGAAGCAGGGGTGCGTCCAGGATTTAAGGGAGGGAAAGATGAAAAGTGTCTGCGACAAGAGCGGCGCACTCGCATGCGCGTGGTTGATCGGATTTTGTGGAATCGCACCGGCCACGGCTGGCGAACACGATCACGGCGATCCGATGACGACGACGGATTCGTCCGGTTTGCTGCGTACGTTCACGGCTAGCGGCAATGTCGACAGCACGGGCGCGTTCTTTCAAAACCTCGGTACGAACGGGCGCACGTGCAACACGTGCCATCGCATCGAAGACGCCTGGTCGATCAATCCGCCCGATCTGCAAAACCGGTTCTCCAAAACCAACGGCACCGATCCGGTGTTCCGGACGGTCGACGGATCCAACTCGCCGTTGGCGGACGTATCGACGACGCAAGCGAAGAAAAAAGCGTACAGCATGCTGTTGAACAAGGGTTTGATCCGCATCGGGAAGGGGATTCCGGCCACTGCGGAGTTCACGCTCGTCAGCGTTGACGACCCGTATCACTACGTGAGCGCCTCGGAGTTGTCGTTGTTCAGACGTCCGTTGCCGTCGACCAATCTGCGCTTCATCACCGCGGCGATGTGGGACGCGCGCGAAACTCACAAGCCGTTCCTGCCGCCAATGGACGCGGGCGCCGATCAGGATGATGTCGTCGCGAGCCTGCAATCGCAGGCCGTGGATGCGGTGGCGACGCACTCACAAGGCAACGTCGTTCCGACGCCCGCTCAGGTGCAGCAAATCGTCGATTTCGAACTGGGACTCACCACGGCGCAGATTTCCGACGACCGCGCCGGATACCTGAATGACGACGACGCAATGGGCGGACCGCGCGTGTTGTCCAACCAACAGTTCTACATCGGAATCAACGACGTGCTCGGCGCCGATCCGGCCGGCTATCCGTTCGTGCCCACAGCCATGCAGCTCTATGCGGCGTGGGACAACGACAAGGATCACGGCGGCGGACAACGTGCCTCGATCGCGCGCGGCGAACTACTGTTCGGCACAAAACCTATTGCGATCACCGGCGTCGGCGGATTGAACGACGCCTTGGGAATGCCCGTCATCGCAGGCACGTGTACGACATGCCACGACGCGCCGAATGTCGGCGATCACAGCGTGGCGCTGCCGATCGACATCGGCCTCACGGACGCCAGCCGCCGCACCTCCGACATGCCTTTGTATACTTTGCGCAACAACACGACCGGCGCGACTCGCCAAACCACCGATCCCGGCCGCGCGCTGATCACCGGCAAATGGGCGGACGTCGGCAAGTTCAAGGGACCGATTCTGCGCGGTCTCGCCGCGCGCGCGCCGTATTTCCACAACGGCTCGGCCGCTTCGCTCGGCGACGCGATCGATTTTTACGACACGCGGTTCAACGTCGGCTTCACGAAACAGGAAAAACAGGACCTCATCGCATTCCTGAGTGCGCTCTGACCCTCGCCCACGCATGAACGAAAAAAGCCCCGCTTGCGCGGGGCTTTTTATCTTTTGACGCTTGGACGTCCGGACGTTTAGAAGTCCATACCACCCATGCCGCCCATTCCACCGCCGCCGCCGCCGTGGTTGTGCGCTTCTTCTTTCTTGGGCGCTTCGCCGACCATTGCTTCGGTCGTGATCATCAATCCGGCGATCGACGCTGCGTTCTGCAGCGCGGTACGCGTGACCTTGGTCGGATCGAGAATGCCGAACTCGACCATGTCGCCGTATTCGCCGTTCGCAGCGTTGTAGCCGTAATTGCCCTTGCCGGCCGACACCTTGTTCAGCACGACGCTGGGCTCTTCGCCGGCGTTCGAAACGATCTCGCGCAACGGCGATTCCATCGCGCGCTTGGCGATCTGGATGCCGTGGTTCTGGTCTTCGTTGTCGCCTTTCAGCTTCTTGATGGCGTCGAGCGCACGCACGAGCGCGACACCGCCGCCGGGCACCACGCCTTCTTCCACCGCCGCACGCGTGGCGTGCAGGGCGTCTTCGACGCGCGCCTTCTTCTCTTTCATTTCCACTTCCGTCGCGGCGCCGACCTTGATCACCGCAACGCCGCCGGCGAGTTTCGCCACGCGCTCCTGCAGCTTTTCACGGTCGTAGTCCGACGTGGTTTCTTCGATCTGCGCCTTGATCTGCTTGATGCGCGCTTCGATCGCCTTGCTTTCGCCGGCGCCGTCGATGATCGTCGAATTTTCTTTCGAGATCTGGATTTTCTTGGCGCGGCCGAGATCCTTGATCGTGGCTTTTTCGAGCGACAGGCCGACTTCTTCCGAAATCACCTGACCGCCGGTGAGGATGGCCATGTCTTCCAGCATCGCTTTGCGGCGATCGCCGAAGCCCGGCGCTTTCACCGCGCACACTTTCACGATGCCGCGAATGGTGTTGACGACGAGCGTCGCCAGCGCTTCGCCTTCCACTTCCTCAGCGACGATGAGCAGCGGTTTGCCGGCCTTCGCCACGCTTTCGAGAACGGGAAGCAGTTCGCGCACGTTCGAGATTTTCTTGTCGTGCAGGAGGATGTACGGATCTTCCAGTTCAGCCTGCATCGACTGCTGGTTGTTGATGAAATACGGCGACAGATAGCCGCGGTCGAACTGCATGCCTTCGACGACATCGAGCTCGTTGTCGAGACCGGAGCCTTCTTCGACGGTGATCACGCCTTCCTTGCCGACCTTGTCCATCGCCTTGGCGATGAGATCGCCGATGTCGGAATCGGAATTCGCCGAGATCGAGCCGACCTGCGCGATTTCCTTCGACGTCGAGCACGGCTTGGACAGATTCTTCAGCTCGGCGACGGCGCCGATGACGGCCTTGTCGATACCGCGCTTGAGGTCCATCGGATTCATGCCGGCGGCCACGGCCTTCAGGCCTTCGCGAATCAGCGCCTGGGCGAGAACGGTCGCGGTCGTCGTGCCGTCACCGGCGACGTCGGATGTCTTCGACGCGACTTCCTTCACCATCTGCGCGCCCATGTTTTCGAACTTGTCGGCCAGTTCGATCTCTTTGGCGACGGACACGCCGTCCTTGGTGATCGTTGGCGCGCCGAAGCTCTTTTCGAGCACGACGTTGCGGCCTTTCGGACCCAGCGTCGCCTTGACGGCGTTCGCCAGCACGTTCACGCCGCGCAGCATGCGCGCGCGAGCGTCTTCGGAAAAACGGATTTCTTTAGCAGCCATGATAGTTCCTTAAATTCTGTGGAATTCGTTTCTTTTGTTTGTCATCCCAGCGAAAGCTGGGATCCAGTTTTTGAGTTATCCAATTTTTGAGTTATTGGTTGGAAGCTGGGATTCCAGCTTTCGCTGGAATGGCAAACGGAAATTTTTGGAGTCGATCAACCGTCGATGACTGCCATGAGGTCTTCTTCGCGCATGACCAACAGCTCTTCGCCGTCGACCTTCACTTCCGTACCGGAATATTTGCCGAAGAGAACTTTTTCGCCGGCCTTCACACCGACCGGACGGACTTTGCCGTCTTCGAGAATCTTGCCCGAACCGACGGCGACGACTTCGCCCTTGATCGGCTTTTCGGCGGCGCTGTCGGGAATGACAATTCCGCCGGCCGATTTGGTTTCGGCTTCCAGGCGTTTGATGATCACGCGATCATGCAATGGACGCAGTTTCATAACGACTTCCTCAACTGGTTGATTAAAATGCAATTTTCCCTGATCGCTAGCACTCAGGGTGGGTGAGTGCCAATATTTTAGCGGCAGAAATGACCCTTGGAAAGGGTTTGTGCCGATGCGGGGTATTTGGGGAGTGACGGGTTGGATTCAAGACCGATGCGCCTGTTGCGGCGCGATCATTGCGGCTGAACTCCAATAGCAGCGTCTGATGTTGGCTCGTCATTCCAGCGAAAAGAAGCCGGAATCCAGTGACTTTATTTGGGCCTTTTCATTCGCCCAGGCTTCTGTTCGCCGACGGCACATCCCTGTGCCGACGGCGAACGGCGGCATCCTGCTCGCCATCGTTGATTTCGCAAATTCGGGGAGAGCGTCAGCCTTTCTTTTGTGGTGCGTTGTCTTGTGGTTTGTCTTGTTTCGCGGCGGCGATGCGAACTTCGGCGCCTGTGGCGATGCCGTCGGGCGGACTTTCGATGACTTTGTCGTTCGCATTCAGGCCGTCGCGGATTTCGATCGTTTTGCCCAGATCGCGCGCGATGGTCACGCGTTTGATGAGGACATGATTGTCGTTGCCCACCGTCGCCACCGACAGACCTTGCGCATCGAAAATCAGCGCACTCGCCGGGACGCTGACGACGTTCGCGTCGCCCGGCAAATCGAGCCGCACGCTGGCGTACCCACCGGGAAGTAATTCGCCATTCGGGTTGTCGACCGCGATCTGCATCAGCGTGGTTCCCGAGGCGGCGCTCACCGATTGCGCGGACGATTCGACCGTCGCCTCGTATTTCCTGCCGGGATGTTCCGGCACGGTGATGGTCGCCTTCGTGCCGGCAGGCACGTCGGGCACCTCGCTCTGCGGCACGTTCACGTAGGCGCGCAATTTGTGCGTATCGGACACGACGAACAGTTCCTGGCCTGCGCTGCTGCCCACATTGATCAGCGCGCCGACGTCGGTGTTGCGCGCGGTGACCACGCCGTCGAACGGTGCTGTGATGTGCGTGAAGTTCTTCAGCGCCACCAGCCGCTCGACGTTGGCCTGCGCGGATTTCACCATCGCTTGTTTGGCGAGCAAGTCGCCCAGCTTTTCGTCGGCATCCTGCTTGGCGACGGCGCCGGTCTTGACGATCGTCTGCCAGCGGTCGCTGGTCGTCTTCGCGAGCGACGCGTTCGCCTGTGCCGTGTTGAGATCGGCGCGGCCCTGCGACAGTTGCTGATCGAGATCCGGCGTTTCGATATCGGCAAGCAGCTGGCCGGTTTTTACCTGTGCGCCGATATCGACTTTGTAGTCCTTCAGATAGCCGCTCACGCGCGCGTAAATCGGTGCGCGCGCATACGCTTCGAGACGTCCGGGCAATTCCAGCCCGCTGCTGTTCTGCCCCGTGCTCGGCGAGACGAGCGCGACGGTCGGCAATGCCTGCGCATCGGTCCAGTCGCGCAGGTGCGAACTTTCCGAGGCGCGTGTCCACACGCCGTGGATGACGATCAGGATAGCGACAATCGCCACGACGACGCCGGCGAGGCGCAATCCGCGCCAGGATTTTTTAGGTTGCGACATGAGCGGGTTCCAGTGAAACGCTGCGCCTTGGTTTTTCGCCGTAGCGCCGATGAATGATGCTGAAGACGACCGGCACGAAGAACAATGTCGCGATCGTTGCGAAAATGAGTCCGCCGATGACGGCGCGTCCGAGCGGTGCGTTTTGCTCGCCGCCCTCGCCCAGGCTCAGCGCCATCGGCGCCATGCCGATGACCATCGCCAGCGCGGTCATCAGCACGGGACGCAGACGCACGAAACCGGCTTCGAGCGCGGCCTGTGTCGCGTCGCCGAGTTCTTCGAGTTTCTCGCGGGCGAAGCTGATGACCAGCACGCTATTTGCCGTCGCCACACCCATGCACATGATCGCGCCGGTGAGCGCAGGCACGCTGAGCGTGGTGTGTGTCGCGAACAATATCCAGACGATGCCCGCCAAAGCCGCCGGCAATGCGGTGATGATGACGAATGGATCGCTCCACGACTGGAAATTCACGACGATCAGGAAATAGATGAGCGCGATCGCGCCGATCAACCCGAACAGCAGGCCGGAGAAGGCGCTCGTCATCGTTTTCACTTGTCCGAGCAGCGCGACGTTCGCGCCCCGCGGCAAATCCTTTGCGTTCGCGTCGATGACTTTCTGCACGTCGGCGGCGACGGCGCCCAGATCGCGATCCTGCGTCGTCGCATAAATCTGCACCATCGGACGGATGTCGTATTCGGAGAAAACGCCGTTGACCGCGGTGCGGTCGATGTCGGCGATGCCGCCGAGCACCGTCGTCGTGCCGCCCGGTGCGTTGATCGACAAGTTGCGAAGTTTTTCGAGCGAATCGATGTCGTATTGCGGCGTCTGCATCACGATCGGATACGACACGCCGTTCTGCGGATTGAGCCAGAATGTCGGCGCGACCTGGCTCGATCCGGCAAGATTCACCACGAGGCTGTTCGTCACGTCGCGCTCGGTGACGCCGGCGAATTGCGCACGCGTGCGATCGACGTTCACGCGCAAAGCCGGAGCCGCTTCGGACTGCTGAATCCGCGCATCGGCGACGCCGGGAATTTTTCGGACCTGTTCGAGCAATTTGTTCGCATAGGAGAAGTCGGCCTTCAAATCGTTGCCGCGCACTTGCAGATCGATGGGTGCCGGCGCGCCGAAATTCAGAATCTGGCTGACGATATCGGCGGGCAGGAACGAAAACGTCATGCCGGGAAATCGCCGCGGCAATTGTTCGCGCATCGTGCGGATGTAATCGGCCGTCGGTGCGTGGTCTTCACTGAGCGAAATCTGGATATCGCCATCCTGCGAACCGATCGTGCCCGTATTGTTGTAAATCGTATTGATGCTGGAGATGTACGTGCCGACGTTGTCGACCACCGCGCTCAATTCGTGTTCGGGGATGATCTCGCGAATCGCTTTTTCGACATCGGCGAAACGCGCGGCGGTTTCCTCCACGCGCGTGCCGACGGGCGCGCGCACGTGCATGAGGATCTGGCCCGCATCGACGGACGGGAAAAAGTTGCGGCCCAGGAACGGCAGCAGCAAGAACGAAGCGCCGACCACGAGAAGAAACGCCACGATGAAAACCTTGCGATGCGCGAGCGTGGCCGCGAGCAAATCGCGGTAGCTGTCGCGAACTCGAGCGAAACCCGTTTCGAAACCGCGCTGCATGCGCACGAGCGGATTGCGCGTCGGCGCGGGTGGCGGCGCATCCTCGGCGGCGTGCGCATGTTTGTGCAACAGATAATTCGCCATCGTCGGCACCAGCGTGCGCGACAACAGGAATGAGCACGCCATCGCCGCCATCACCGCCTCGGCCATCGGCACGAATAGGTATCGCGCGACGCCTTCCAGGAAAAACATCGGCACGAACACGATGCAGATGCACAGCATCGACACGAACGCGGGCGTCACGATTTGCCGCGCGCCGTCGAGAATCGACGTTTCGACTTCCTTGCCTTGTTCGAGATGCCAATTGATATTCTCGATCGTCACCGTGGCGTCGTCGACGAGAATGCCGACCGCCAGCGCGAGGCCGCCGAGCGTCATGATGTTCAACGTTTCGCCCAGCGCCGCGAGCACCATGATCGCGCCCAATACCGACAGCGGAATCGACACGGCGATGATCACCGTCGAACGCCAACTGCCGAGAAACAGCAGAATCATCAGGCTGGTCAGCGCGGCGGCGATGACGCCTTCCTTCGCGACGCCGCCGATCGCGTTGCGCACGAAGATCGACTGGTCGCCGATCGGTTTTACTTCGAGATTGTCCGGCATCGACGGCTTTACCGCCGCGATCATCGACTTCATGCCGTCGACGATGTCGAGCGTCGACGTCGCACCGCTCTTCAGCACCGACATCAAAACGGAACGTCCGCCGTCGACGTGAACGATGTTCGTCTGTACGGCATTGCCATCGCGCACGTTGGCGACGTCGTGGATATAAACCATCGCGCCATTGACGGTCTTGACCGGAAGATTGCCGATGTCGCCCAAGTCCGGCGGCGCCGTGTTGAGGTTCACCGTGTATTCGAGCGAGCCGATCTTCTCGGTGCCGACCGGCGTCAGCAGATTCTGCGTGGCGAGTGCGTTGGCGACGTCCTGTCCGGTAAGTCCGCGCGCCTGCAGCGCGGCGGAATTGAGATCGATCTGAACCTGGCGCGACTTGCCGCCGAACGGATACGGAATCGCCGCGCCCGGCACGGTGACGAGCCGCGTACGCAGCTGATTCATCGCGAGGTCCGCGAGCGCCTGTTCCGACAATCCCTTGCCGGACAATGCCAGCTGCAAAATCGGCACGGTCGACGCGCTGTAATTGACGATGAGCGGCGGCGTGGTGCCGGGCGGCATCTGTTTCACGAGCGTCTGCGCGATCGCCGTCACCTGCGCGTTGGCGGTGCTGATGACGACATTCGGATGGAAGAAAATCTTGACGATGCCGAAGCCGGTGTACGACGTGGCCTCGATGTGATCGATGTCGTTGACGGTGGTGGTCAGCGCACGCTCGAACGGCGTGGTGACGCGTCCTGCCATCTGGTCCGGCGGCAAACCGGTGTACTGCCACGCGACGCCGATGACGGGAATGTTGATGTTCGGAAAAATATCGGTGGGCGTGCGCAACGCCGCCAGCGGACCGATGATTAGAATCAGCAGCGCGAGCACGATGAACGTGTACGGGCGCGACAGCGCGATGCGAACGATTCCGATCATGCCGAACTTCCGACAACAACGATGAGCGGAGAATTATCGGGGCTGCGGCACGTCTTTATTAGAGCGAGGACGATGAAGAATTTTTCATGTCGCCAATGGAGGCGGAACGTGCGCCAGCCGTGTCGCACGGCCAGCAGTACAACGTCATGCGCGCGCCGCCTTGGGCGTTGTCGCCGATCTCGAAACAATACCCATGCAGTTTCGCGATAGCTGCAACGAGCGGCAGGCCGAGACCATAGCCGCCTTCGCCCGTCGCGCTGCCGCTGCGGTAAAAACGCCGCAACACCGCTTCACGTTCGGATTCGGGAACACCGGGTCCGCTGTCGAGCACGTCGATACGCGGACCTCTCGCTTCGCGCGATGCGCGCACGTCGACGGTTCCGCCGACCGGCGTAAATTTGATGGCGTTGTCGACCAGATTGCCGATCGCCTCGAACAACAACGGCGCATCGGCCTGCAGTGTCGGCAATCGGTTCGCCTTCAACGAAAACGCGATGTTTTTTTCTTCCGCCAGCGGCGCATACAGCTCGTGCACACGCTGCAGCGTTTCGGATACATCCACGTCGCCGAAACCGGCACGGCGGCGCATGTCCTCCAGTTCTGAAATGCGAAGCAGCGCGCGGAAACGATCGAGCAACGCCTCGACATCGACGATGCAGCGCTCGATCGTGGGCGCGCGTGAATCGCCCGCATCGGTTTGCTGTTGCACGCGATGCAACTGCGCACGCAACCTCGTAAGCGGCGTGCGCAGATCGTGCGCGATGCTGTCGGAAACGCCTTTCACTTCGCCCAGCAAATTCTCGATCTGGTCGAGCATGCGATTGACGATGGTCGCCAGCATGTCCAGTTCGTCGCGCCGATCCGATACGGGCAAGCGCGTGCCGAGATCGCCACGCATCACCGGTTGGATCGCCGTGTCGATCGCGCGCACGCGATTGAGCGGTCCGCGGCTGAGCAGATAACCGCCGATCAAACCGGGTATCAGCAACAGCGACAGTCCCCAGCCGAACGCGCTGCGCGTCAGCTCGCCGATGCGATCGGCGACACCGCTGTAGCGTGCGAGCACCATCACGTCGCCGCCCTCCAGACGCAACGCTACCGCCAGCGCGCGCGAATTGCGCTGCCCGTTGATGCCGAGCAAACCGTTCGGCAACGGCCGCACCACCCCGTCGAACGGCAACTCGTCGGGAAGGTGATCGATGTTGCCGGAAATGTACGCGCCTTTCGCATCGAACAATCCGTAGTACGTGGCGCCG
>DATAVJ010000124.1:0-8049 GCA_036267795.1 Rudaea sp. | reverse complement strand
TGCTGCGCAATGAAGCGGCTGCGGCGAAGTTCGTTCCGCTCTATGCAGAGTCCCAAGATCCGGAGACTGCGTTACCGCACGTCACCGCAAACGTGTCGAAATTGGTATTGCCGTTCGACGTCATCGTGCTCGGCATGGGTTCGGACGGACACACCGCGTCGCTTTTTCCCGGCGGAAATCATTTGAACGAGGCGCTTCGGCCAGGCAGCACTATACGCGTGTTGCCGATGCGAGCACTCGATGCGCCGGAGCCGCGCATCACGTTGACGCTGTCCGCGCTGACATCCACGCGCGCGATGTATCTGCACATCGAAGGCGCGGAAAAAAAAGCGGTGTTCGACCGGGCAATGTCCGCCAATGCACACGACAGCGCGCCGATCCGCAGCGTGCTCGAATCCTCGCCCGTAACGCCCGGAATTTTTTGGTGCCCGTGAGCGGACACTCGGAGAATCATTCATGAGCCTGCATCCCGTCATCGCCGAAGTGACGCAACGTATCGTCGAACGCAGCCGCAATTCGCGTGCTATGTATCTGGCGAAGATCGATGCCGCGCGCGGCGACGGGCCGCAACGCCGGCGCTTGTCGTGCGGAAATCTCGCGCACGGATTCGCCGCGTGCGGCCCGGCCGACAAGGCATCGCTGCGCGGTGCCGTGAAACCGAATATCGCCATCGTCACCGCCTACAACGACATGCTGTCCGCGCATCAGCCGTACGAGCGCTATCCGGAATTGATCCGCGAAGCGGCGCGCAAGATCGGCGCGACGGCGCAAGTGGCCGGCGGCGTTCCGGCGATGTGCGACGGGGTGACGCAAGGCCGCGCGGGCATGGAAATGTCGCTGTTCTCGCGCGACGTGATCGCGCTGTCGACCGCGGTGGCGTTGTCGCACGACATGTTCGATGCAGCGCTGTTCCTCGGCATCTGCGACAAGATCGTGCCGGGCATGCTGATCGGCGCGTTGTCGTTCGGGCATCTGCCGGCCATCTTCGTGCCGGGCGGTCCGATGCCGAGCGGCATCGGCAATGATGAAAAGTCTAAAATTAGACAATTATACGCGGAAGGCAAAGTCGGCCGCGATGCGCTGCTCGATGCCGAAGCCAAGTCCTACCACTCGCCGGGAACGTGCACGTTCTACGGCACCGCGAATTCGAATCAGATGCTGATGGAGATCATGGGCCTGCATTTGCCCGGCGCGAGTTTCGCGAATCCGAACACCCCGCTGCGCGACGCGCTGACGGTGGAGACCGTGAGCCGCGTCGTCGAACTCAGCGCGCTCGGCCGACACTATGTGCCGATCGGGCGCATCGTCGACGAACGCGCCGTCGTCAACGGTGTCGTCGGATTGCACGCCACCGGCGGCTCGACGAATCATCTGCTGCATCTCGTCGCCATCGCGCGCGCGGCCGGTATCGATTTGCGCTGGGAAGATTTCGATGCGTTGTCGCGCGTCGTTCCCCTGCTCGCTCGCGTTTATCCGAACGGCAGCGCCGACGTGAATCATTTCCACGCGGCCGGCGGCATGGGATTTTTGATGTCGGAACTGCTCGATGCCGGTTTGCTACACGAAAATGTCGAGACGGTTTCCGGAAATGGTTTGAACGACTATCGCATCGAAGCGGCTCTCGATGACAACGGCAACGTGAAGCGCACGCCGGCACCGAAAGAAAGCCGCAATGCGCCGGTGCTGCGGGCGGCATCCAATCCGTTTCGCAAGGACGGGGGACTGCGCATGCTCGATGGCAACGTGGGCCGCGCCACGATCAAGGTTTCCGCGGTTCCGGAAGATCGTTTCGTGATCGAAGCGCCGGCGATCGTTTTCAACGAACAGGACGACGTGCAGGCGGCGTTCGAACGCGGTGAACTCGATCGCGATTTCGTTGCCGTGGTGCGGTTCCAGGGTCCGCGCGCGAACGGCATGCCGGAACTGCACAAGCTCACGCCCGCGCTTGGCGTGTTGCAAGGCCGCGGATTTCGGGTGGCATTGGTGACGGATGGCCGCATGTCCGGCGCTTCGGGACGCGTGCCCGCCGCCATCCACGTAACGCCAGAAGCGGCAGCCGGCGGAAACATTGGAAAAATCCACAATGGCGACATTGTGCGCGTCGACGCCGTCGCCGGTACGCTCGATGTAAAAATCGATACGGCAACAATGCAGGCGCGGCACGCCGCGACCGACGATGTATCGAAGCATCACATCGGACTGGGCCGCGAATTGTTCGCGCGGTTTCGCAGCGTTGTCGGCGCAGCCGACGAAGGCGCAAGTATTTTCGGAGGCCTTATATGAACTCGACCGTCCAGCAACGTCAGGACCGACTGGAACCGATGCTGCGGCTCGCGCCCGTCATCGCCATCGTGACGATCGACGACGTGAATCATGCCATGCCGCTCGCGAAGAGTCTGCTCGAAGGCGGCGTGCGAGCGATCGAAGTGACGTTGCGTACTTCTGCGGCGCTTGCCTCGATCGAAGCGATCCGCGGCGGCGTGCCCGATGCATCTGTAGGCGCGGGAACGGTGCTGACACCGGCGGATGTAACGGCATCTGAAAACGCGGGCGCGTTGTTTTTCGTTTCGCCTGGTTCGTCGCCGCTGCTGATCGACGCGATGGGAAAATCCGATGTACCGTGGCTGCCTGGCGCGGCATCGGCGAGCGAAGCGATGGCGTTGTTCGAACGCGGCTATCGCTTGCAGAAATTTTTCCCGGCTGAACCGGCGGGCGGCGTCGATTTCCTGCGTTCGCTCGCGGCGCCGCTGCCGAAAATAAAGTTCTGCCCCACCGGCGGCATCCGCGCGCAGACAATGGCGATTTATCTGGAATTGCCGAATGTCATTTGCGTGGGCGGCTCATGGCTGAGTCCGGCCAACGTGATGCGCGACAAGGATTGGAAAGCGATCACGGCGCTGGCGCGCGCGGCCACGGCCGGATCGCAGCGCTGAACTAGGCGCTCGGTGCGCGCACGCGCGCTGTCGAATCCCGGATGACCAGTTGCGGGCTGAAACCTTTGTTCTGCACCGCCGGTGTCGTGTCTTCGTTCGCGGCGTGTTCTATTTCGGCGAGCAGCAATAACGTCGCGTGCCGTGCAATTTCTTCCGTGCCCTGCTTCGCCGTCGTCAGCGCGGGCCATGACTGTTTCGAAAACGGACTGTCTTCGAAACCGGCGATCGACAATTCGTAGGGCACGTCGATGCCGTTGGCTTTTGCCGCAGCGAGTACGCCGGCAGCGATCTCGTCGTTCGACCCGAAGATAGCCGTCGGCCGATCCTTCAGCGAAAACAATCGGCGCGCGCCGCGGAAACCGTCGTCGAAGGAATAGTCGCCGGGAATGATGAGTTTCTTGTCGATCGGGATTCCGTAATCCTTGAGCGCACCTTCATAGCCTTTGAACCGTTCCGGGCTCGAGCGATGCGATTCGCCGCCCCACAAGAATCCGATGCGTTCGTGGCCGAGTTGAATCAGATGTTCGGTGATGTCGTACGCCGCGTCGCGATCGTCGACGAAAACGCACGGCGCACCGTCGCGCGGATCTTCCGCGGCGGAAATGATACGCACGAAGCGGATGTTGTGCGCGGAAAGATGCGCGATCAGCTCGCGCCGTTCCGACATCGGCGGTGCGAGGACGAGACCGGCGAGCCGCGCGTGCCGCACGAGATTGCACAATTCCTCGGCCAGATGCGGCGACGACGAATTGCACGGATGAATCTGCAATCCGTAGCCCGTTTCGCGGCACACCGACAGCACGCCGCTCTGCATGCTGATCACGTAATACGGATTCGGGTTGTCGTAGACCAGACCGAGCGCGTACGACTTCGCGCTGCGCAGGCTGCGCGCGGAAAGGTCGGGTTGATAGTTCAATTCCTCGACGGCGCGAAGCACCTTCGCACGCGTGCGCTCGAGCACGGACGGTTCGTTGTTGATGACGCGCGATACCGTCTTCAGCGAAACGCGCGACCGTTTAGCGACATCTTTGATTGTCGGATTGCGCATTGCCGGCTCGCGGTGATCCCTTTCGCCGCGAGGATTCTGCTTGGAATCGCCGGCTAGCGCCAGCGCGGCGTTACGCGGTTTGCGCAGCGGCAAGCGATCGCGCCTTCAGTCCGGCCGCGTATCCGCTCACGGCATAGTAGAAGATGTATAGATACGCCGGAACCATCAGCGCGCAGAACACGATCTGGAAATCGTAGTGGTCTTTCAAATGCGCGAACAGCTGCGGAACGATCGCGCCGCCGGCGATGCCCATGATGAGGAAGGCGGAGCCAAGCTCGGTGTAGCGGCCGAGTCCGCGAATCGCCAGCGGGAAGATGGCGGGCCACATCATCGCATTTGCAAAGCCGAGCGCGGCGACGAAACCGACCGAAACGTAACCGTGCGTGACCAGTGCCGCGAAGCTGAAAAGTATACCGAGCACGGCCGAGACGGCGAGATATTTTTCCTGAGAGATGAAACGCGGAATCGCGGCGAGGCCGACGACATAGCCCAGCAGCATCGCGCCCAACGTGAACGTCGTGAAAAACTTCGTTTCATCGAGCGGCAAGTCGAAACCGCGTCCATAGGTTCCGATCGCATCGCCGGCCATCACCTCCACGCCAACGTACAAGAAGAGACAAAGAACACCGAGCCAAAGGTGCGGAAAATTGAAAATACCTTTCGCGGCGGACGAGGACAATTCCGCATTGACTTCTGCAGACATGATCTCGGGCAACGCCGAACGCGATATCCATACCGCGAACGCGGCGAGAAACACCGCCATCACCGTATACGGCATGCGCACTTTGGCGGCGAATTCCGTCAAAAGCGCTTGCCGCGAAACGGCGTCGGCCGCCGTCACTTTGTCGGCGAACTGGCCGATGTCGCTCAATACCAGGATGCTGAGCACGAGAGGTGCCAGCATTCCCGCAAGCTTGTTGCAGATACCCATGAGCGCGATGCGCTGAGCCGCACCCTCGATCGGGCCGAGGATGCTCACGTACGGATTCGCCGCCGTCTGCAGCAACGACAATCCGGCGCCGATGACGAACAGTCCGATCAGCGCGCCGGGATAGATGCGCATCGTCGCGAATTGTCCGAACGCGAGCGCGCCAATCGCCATGATGAACAACCCGAGCGCCATGCCGCGTTTCATGCCGGTCGATTTCAATATCCACGATGCGGGGAGCGCCAGGAAAAAGTACGACAGGTAAAACGCCATCGGAACGAGGAACGCGTTGATGTCGTCGAGATCGAATGCCAGCTTCACGTACGTGATCAGCGGCCCGTTCAGCCAGGTCACAAAACCGAAAATGAAAAACAGCACGCCGACGACGACGATAGGCCCCAGATTGCTGCGCGGGTGGGTTTGCGTAGTCATGGACGGCCTTCCCGTGAATAGTTTACTTGTAGAAAAGTATATTTTCCGCCAAACGCCGACGACACGCCGCGTTCGATGTGCAACGTTGTCATATCCTGCCTGCAAACGGTAGCGTTTGCACGCGTGACGTCGCAGAATTCGTGCGAAAACGTTTTCATATTGTCCATGCTGCATTGCAGTGCGAACTGTCGATTCTGCGCCATATTGCTCGTTGTATTTGGCTTTGCAAGGCTCGAGATAATGCCGCAATGCAGAATCATCGAATTCAGCGCGGCAATTTGTTGACAACGTTGTCATGAAAGTTCCATATTCGCCGCCGAGCGACGGGGGCGAATGCCCTCGCGACACGAGTTCGGGGAGTCGACATCTTGGCCGAAGCCGCCCGTCAGGAAATTTTCGAAACGCCGGATATCGGCGACGCCGCGTTGCTCGCCGCCGACGTGGGCGGGACGTATGCGCGCATCGGCGTCGTGCGATTCGGCGGACAAACGCCGCACGTATCGCACTTCGACAAGTATCGTTGCGCCGACTATCCGGATCTTTCCGCCATCTTCGAACGCTTTATCGCCGATAACGACCGTGTGCGCGTTTCGAAAGGCGCCATCGCGATCGCGGGCTATGTGCTCGACGACAACGTCATCAACAACAACCTGCCGTGGCCGGTGTCGCTGACGCAAGTCCGTCGCGCGCTGGACCTTGACGATCTGCAGGTGGTCAACGATTTCACCGCGGTCGCGCACGCGACGAATTACGTGACGGCGCGAGACGTCACACCCATCGCTGCGACTGCGGCGCCGCTCGAAGGTCCCGTGCTGGTTGTCGGACCTGGCACAGGCCTTGGCGCCGCCGTGCGGATCCCCACTGCGCGATCGACGGTGATTCTTTCAACCGAGGCCGGTCAATCGGCGCTGACGGCGTCGACGGATCTCGAGATCGAGATTCTCGAATATTTCCTGCGCGATGGTTCGCATGTGCCTACCGAACACGTTTTGTCCGGGCCGGGTCTGGCGAATTTGTATACCGCCATCGCCGCGTTGCGCGGAGCGAAAGTGCAAACGCTCACGCCGCGCGAAGTCGGCGAAGCCGGTTTGGACGGTAGCGACGCGGTCGCCGTGGAAGCGCTGCGCGTGTTCTGCGGATGGCTGGGCAGCGTCGTCGGCAATCTGGTGCTGCTGTACGGCGCGCAGGGCGGCGTGCATCTGGCGGGCGGGATTCTTCCGCAGATCAGCAAGTTTTTAATCGACAGCGATTTCACCGCGCGTTTCCACGACAAAGGTGCGATGCGCAAAGTGCTGGAGCGCGTGCCCGTCGGCCTGATCGAGCATGGTCAGCTCGGCGTGCTGGGCGCGGCGCGCTGGTACCTGGATCAACGCCGGAACCAATGACGACCTGAGTCGATGATCGATCGAAAAGCAGGCAAGAAAAAAAACGGGAACGAGAAAACGGGCACGAGAAAAAGGCGAATCACGAGTGCGACGAAAGTTCGGCAGCCATCTGACAACGATTCAAACGGCGGCCACAACACACACGAAAAACAGAGAGGAGAGCCATGAACTATCGCAAGAAAGTCCTGACCGCAAGTATCGCCGCCTGCCTGAGCATCAGTGCAGCCGCGCATGCGCAAGCGCTTTACCAGGCGTCCGCGCCGGCTACGCCGGATGGCGCTTCCGGCATCGCGCCGCAGCCGCCGCTGCTGGCTGCGGCTGATCCGCAAGCCGGTGGCGGTGCGACGAATTCGACCGACCAGGAGCTTGGCACCGTCGAGGTGATCGGCATTCGCGAAAGCCTGAAGAAATCGCTGGAGAAAAAGCGCGACGCCGATGCGATCATCGAAGCGATCACCGCCGAAGACATCGGTAAATTTCCCGCGACGAACGTGGCCGAAGCGCTGGCGCAGATTCCAGGCGTGACCATCGACCGCGCCCTCGGCGCCACGCAGCGCGTGAGCATCGACGGCACCGATCCGAGCTTGAACTTGAGCTTCCTCGACGGCCATCCGGTCGCGCAAGCGATCTGGCAATACGGCGATTCGCCGAACCGCGGTTTCAACTTTTCGCTGCTCGCACCGGAAGTGCTCGGCTCCCTGGAAATCTACAAGACGCCGGAAGCGCGTCTGCCCGAAGGAAGTTTGGGCGGCACGATCCTGATGCATACGATCAAGCCGTTGGACGTCGCATCGAATGTGATCAGCGGATCCGTCGGCTACAACTTCAACGACATGGTCGACAAGGGCAAACCCGACGCATCGATTTTCTACAGCTGGAAGAACGACGATCACACGTTCGGCATCGACCTTTCCGCGCAGCATTACGAGCAGGTGACCGATCGCCAGGGTCTGGAGATCTTCGGCTACAACCCGGTGTCGCAATACGCGGCGGCGAATCCCGCCATTGCCGCGCAGGTTGCCGCTGGAACGCTCAAAGGCAGCGACCTTGTTCCTGATGAAGTCAACGCCGCGAATTTCCAGCAGAACGAAAAGCGCGACAGCTTCTTCAGCAACGTGCAGTGGAAGCCGACCGACCGGCTCGATGTCGACCTCAGCCTCATGTACATGCGCGACAACCTCGACAACTACAACCAGTCGATGTATCCGTTCTGGCATTGGACGGGCGGCACGCAAGCCGGCGTGACCAGCTTCGACCCGGCCGTGAACGGGATCGTTCAAGGCGGACACAGTTGCGACACGCACGACACCGCCGCCTGCCCCG
>DATAVJ010000123.1:0-37813 GCA_036267795.1 Rudaea sp. | reverse complement strand
CGAGAATCAAACCGGACACCGACCAAAACGCCGCCGAAAGTTTTCGCGTCTCGACGAATTCGCTCGCGTTGAGCCATCCAATCAGCAGCAGCAGCGCTGCCAGCGTGTCGGGTTTCGGATCCAGCGCGGTATTGGCGATGGCGGGTAACGTCACGCACGCCGCAATCGCGGCGATGCGGACTTCCCAACGCTCGATGCCCAGTCGACGCGCGAGTGCATGCGCCGTCGCCGCGATCAGCACGAACATCATGACGCTCACGCCGGAAATGACGCTCGAACTGCCGATTCCGCTCACCGGCAGCAGCAGCATTTCGTAAAGCTTCGGAAAATAGTGCACTGCCGACACGAGCCCGAGCGAGTGATAAACCGAGCCGTGATCGAGCAAAACGAGATCGCCGCGCAATCCGTACCATAGAGGATCGAACCCGACCGTGGTATCGGTTTTCGCGCATAGCATCAAAAACCACGCGAAGAGCGCCGCATATGCGCAGCGTTCGACGAACGGCGTTACGGCTATTCGCCTGTACACGAAAACGGAAAAAAGTTGAGGCCTCGTGCTGAAACCCACGACGGCCAAGATCAGCGAAAGCGCGCGAAGTTCCTTCAAGGAACCATGGTCCAACGCGGACAGGAGCCATGCGCATGCGCTCCAAACCAGCAGCCCAAGCAAAAAATTGCGCAGGTACTTTTCCGTGCCGTCCGTCCGGCGCGCGGCGATCCAGTATTGGATCGAACCGCCGAGCGCGATCAATATCTCGACGAACACGACGTCGATGAAAATCGCAGTATCTGCACCGTGCCGGCGCAGGTAAAGTTCGCTCAAGACGGCGACCGCAATGAAGCGCCAACGCCCATTGTTCAATCGCTGAGACGCCACGAGCAGGAGCGCCAGCGCAATTCCCTCGAGTCCGCCTTGCCAGCTTTGCGGCTGCGCAACGATCCACTCCGTCGCCGGGAAAGATGCAAGTTCCCGGATCGGAACGACGATGAAAACCGCAGCGCTCGTCACGAGCACGATGAGGAAAACGATGCTTCTCCAGCCGGCGATGTTCGGCGTACTCATCGTTATTTGCGCTCTGTCGGATCGACAACACATGCGCGCACATTGTCGAGCCGTTCGCAGTGCGCTGGCCGGTCATGAAGATCGAAGCGGCTCAGCCAGTCGTCGGCGACGACGTAGAGATCGTCGCCGCTTCTTTCGTCCTTGGAGAGATACTCCACGAGCTGCTCGCAATAGCGTTTCGCTTCCTGCGCATCCCATCGCGCAACGTAGCCTGAGTTCAACGTCATCGAATGTTTCGCAGCGAGCAACAGGAACGGAAGATACGAAGTACCCGGCTGCACGCCGCACATCAGCGGAGGAATCAGCGTGAGGTGATGACGGCCGTCCGCCAACGTGTCCCACCGTGCGTCGCGCAACGGCACGTCGGCCGCGGGCAGACCTTGGCCCGTGCGCAAGCGCGCGACGGATACGTGAGCCAGGTCCAGCTCCCACGCCTGAAGTGCGAACGCCACGAACAGAATCATTGCCGATAAATAGTTGCGGCGCATTGATAAAGTCGCCCATATGGCGCCGAGCACAATCAAGTAGTAGGCGATCCAGATGAAACGCCCGGAACTGCGAAACGTAGCCAAGAGAGGCGTATCAATCGGCCAGTCGAGAAGGACATGCTGGCCTGCGAGCAGCACGGAACTTGCCGCAAAGAGAGCCGTGACTATCGCTGCAACGATCAGGGGCCAGTGCGTCCGCCACGTATTTCGGCGCGGCAACAACAACGCTCGCATCGTCGCGACGGCGAGCAACAGAAAGACGCCAAGTCCCAGATAGGCGAAACCTTCGTATTGTCCGCTGCCGATCGCAATTTTCGGCACGATGCGCGAGAAACCATCCGAATTGAAAAATCCAAACAAATTGAACGAAAATACGCCGTACGGAACGGCACTGGCGCCGCTGGAAAGTCCCAGCATCAGGCCGCCGCTGACGAACCACAACAGAAATGTCAGCGCGATCGCAACGCCGCTCACGGCGATCCATTGCACGATCGTTCGTTCGCGATCGATGTAGACACGGCGAAACCAATAAGCGGCGTGGATCGCGAAAATCATCGCGACGAAGTAAGGCGTCGTCAGCGCGGCAACCGCGGCGAGCAGCCACCACGGCCACGCTTCCGCGTGCAAAGAGCGAAAAGAACCCATGCGGAAATACAGCCAGATTGCCGCAAGCAGCAGCCACTGCGACATCAGCGTGATGTGGTTGGTGCGCTGGATAAAAACCGGCGCGAAAACAAAAAAATTCGTGGCCAGGAAAATTACCGACAAGCTCCTGGAACGCGCGAATGCCAACAACGCGCCGAACGCGCCTTGCAGCATGCAGCACAACGCGAACCACAATCCGACGTATTGAAACGAAGCCGGCAATACCGCGCTTGCCGGCTTGAGGAGCATTGCGACAAGCGGCAGCGAATCGGTGTATACGACGGACGTGCCCAAGGGATACATGAGCGTCGGCGTGGATCCCAACGGCCACGTCCACGGCGCATGCCGATACATTTCCCATCCGCCGTAATGTGCTCCCCAATCGCCGCGCAGTACCCAGCCGATATTCGTCGGATCGAGCAATTCGAAACCGTAAATGCGCGCGTAAAACGTGAGTCCTGCAATGATTCCGATAGCGACGGTGTGCAGCGTCGTGCAGCGGCGCGATCGCCACGCGTGAATGCCGATGGCGATAAGAACGACAGCGCTCGCGATCTGTACCGTGCGGTCGACCGATGTCAAAGAGCCATTCGGATCGACAGCGCGCAACACGCGGCAACCGTTCCACGCAATCGCCATGCACGCGACGACGTACAAGAAAAGATCGAACACATGGATACGGCGATTCTCGTCCGATGCGATGGGCGCCGCCATCATCACGTTTGGCCGGGCTGAGACGGCGTGCCGCTCGACATGGCTTCCGGCGCGTTGGGATTGAAGCGCGATTTCAGACGCAATACAGGCTTCTCGAGCCAATGCCAGGACGCCACTGCAATTGCCAATGCGATCGGCAGACTGATTGCGAAATTGGTGCGCGCGTGCGTCGCATGACCGATCACCGCAGCAACGGCTTGCTGAACCGGAAAACCCCACAGATACAACCCGTACGAATAATCGCCGAACCGATTGAAGAAATGCAGATTCGGAACGTAGGCGAACCAGAAGCAAAAATACGTGAGCGCTAGACCGAGCGCGTACGGAAATAGAAACGTGCCGTGCACGACAATCGACAGGCAGACCAGCACGCCGAGCAAGATCGTCGACAGTGGAATGTACGATCGGTTGACCCAGAACAGCATGCCCGCCACGAACATGCCCGCAAGATGCGCCGTCGCCGGGTTATCGACGAGCGGCATGCCGCTTATTCCTGCGAGTCCGATAGCGATCAGGCAAAGCAAAGTGATGTTGGCCCTTCTGCGTTCGCGAAAAACGCCTAACACACCTAAGACAGCAACGAGAATGTACATGCGAACTTCCGACGGCAGCGTCCAGATCGAACCATTGACGACCTTCGGAAAGGGATTGTGTACAAATACACCCGGCAGCTCCCAACGCAAATCCGCACCGAATTGCGGGTTGATCACAAGGTAGTCGCGTACGTCGGCTGACGTCAGATATTCGTTGAACGGCATGTCGGTGAACATGCAACCGAGCACCAATGCCGACAACACCAAACACGCGTAGTAAGCGGGAAGAATGCGCAGCGCGCGCGACTTCAGGAATTTCTCGAGATTCGACCGATTGACAAAACTGGCCGTGACGAGAAATCCGCTGATCGCGAAAAACATGTCGACCGCAATCGATCCCGTGTAGATGCCGTTTCCCCAATTCGCGCGAGCGATGAAGTCTCCTCTCTTCGGCATTCCGGAGATGGCGTAGCTGTGGCCGAGCAGCACCATCGCCGCCGCCACGAAGCGGAGAAGCAGAAAGTTGTCGGGGCCTTTGTCGTAGGCGTCCGCGATAGTGCGAGTTTTTCGCAAGCGGATTGGCGAAAACAGAAACGTCTCTCCCTTGACTCGTCGTTGACGGCTGGCGCCCTCTTTCGAAGGCTCGAAAAACAGCAGCTTCGTTTATGAATTACAATCGGCGCAGGGGATTCAGGGCTGCATTCTTCTTTCGCAGGAAGACAGAAAGCTCGATAGGAGCGTGATGCTCGTATTGTATCGGAATTCCCCAATTCGGCATTGGAAGAAGCGCAATGGACGTTAAGGAAGCCGAGCTGCTTCGCGGCGATGCCGCCGACCACTGGTACTACCGCAGCAAAGCGCGCGCCGTCGAGCGGCTTCTGTCCGGCTTGCATGCGCGCGTGGTTCTCGATGTCGGCGCCGGTTCGGGTTTCTTTTCGCGGTATTTGATCGACCGCGGTCTTGTCGACGAAGCATGGTGCGTGGACATCAATTACGGTCAAGAAAGAGACATTGTGGAAAATGGGAGAAGTATCCATTTTCGCCGCGCTGTTTCCGATCTCGCTGCGGACTTGGTTTTGCTGATGGACGTGCTGGAGCATGTCGACGACGATGTCGGCCTGCTGCGCGAAGCGGTATCGAGCGCGTCGGCGGATGCGACATTTCTCATTTCCGTGCCGGCGTTCCAATTCATGTGGAGCGGACACGATGTATTTCTCGAACACAAGCGGCGATATACACTGCGAGGCATCGAACGCGTCGTGAAAAATGCGGGATTGCGCGTCCGACGCGGCTGTTATTTTTACGCGAGTGTGTTTCCCGCGGCGATGGCGGTGCGGTTGTCGAGAAATTTGCTGGGCGCCGCGCGCCGGCCAACGTCGGATTTGCGCACCTATCCGGCGTTCGTCAATTCCGCGCTGAATGCGATCCTGGCTGCGGAATCGCACATGGCTGGCATCAATCGGCTGTTCGGACTCACTGCTTTCTGCGTGGCGACGCGCGCATGACATCAGCGCCCGAGCATGCGCCGCACGAAATAACGCAGCCGGCCCAAACGCCCGCCGTGCAACGCGCGTTGAGCATTTTCCAATTGCGCCGTCAACGCCGAAATATCGCGATATAACCGTTGGTTGTGCTGATCGCGGCGGCCGAGCAAGGTGCGCAGTTCCTGTACATCGGCGTCGCTGAGCGTCGCGCCTGCGTGAAAGCGGTCAGGCAATGGGCGGTCGACATAAATCGTCGAATGCGTGTCGGCGAGTTCTTCCGTTGGACGCTCACTGGTATAAAAATATAAAGCAATCGATTTGCGCGAAATGGATTTCCTGTCGTCCGGCAGGCCGATGCGGCTGAATCCGTGCCAGCTCGTTTCCGTCGTCTCGAAAATCACCGCGCGGTTGAACAAAGGCGTGATCAGTTCGACGCGGTCGTCCGCCGCTCGCGGATTGGAATGCAGTTCCAGCGATCCGCCCCATGCATCGTGCCACTCGTGGTTCAGATAAACGATCAAATTCAATCGGCGATGCCATCGCTCGACCGGATGGCGATTGAAATCGACGTGCGGATCGAGATCCTGCCCCTCGCGATTCTCGTGCGTGCCGCCGCCGAAATACCACGGGTCGTAACGCAGGTCGGGAATGCCGGTGATCGTGCCGATCAGGTCGAGAAACTCGCGTGTCTGGATCAGATCGTCGAGCGCGGTGTACGCCGGACCGAGGTCGCGAATTTTTTCCACCGTCGACTTGGCGCCAAGCTCGCCGGCCTCGTTGCGCGCGTTGCCGCGCTCGAACGGAGGAAATTGCCGCAGCAACTCCGCGCAATAATCCGCCGTGAGGAAATCGTCGATGACGATGTGGCGGAACGGTTTGGCGTCGCGGAATTCGTCGGCGAGTACGCACGCGCGCTGGTTCACGCGGGAAGCGATCACGGAGATGCCGTTCATGGTTCACCGATCAGCGCAATCGCCTTGCGTCGCACGTCGGAAAGTTCGGCGCGGGTAGCCTTGCCGCGCAGCTTCGCCTTGCGCGCTTTCCAATCAAGGCTCTTGAGCTGATCCGCCAGCGCCACACTCTTGCGCGCATCGGCGATGCTTACTTCGAACGGATAGCCTTTCACTTGCGTGGTGAGCGGGCAGCAGAGCATCAGCCCGGTTTTTGCATTGTATTGCGAGGGGCTGAGCACGAGAGCAGGGCGATGTCCTGCCTGTTCGTGACCGGCCTGCGGATCGAATTGCAACCAGACTACATCGCCGGAATCCGGCACGTACCTTGCTGCCATCACAATGCTTCTTTGCCTACCGGCGCGCCGAAGCCGAACTCGGCGTGCACGTTGTCCGGCGTGATGCGCGCGATCAGCGTTGCCAGATCACAAGTTTCGCCGCGGATGGGTTCGACGATGACGCGGCCGGCTTCTTCGCGGACGTCGACTTGTGAATCGACGTGCAGCTTGGCGGCACTCATGACCGATGCCGGTATGCGCACCGAGGCGCTATTGCCCCACATTTTCACCGTTACTCGCATGGCGCGCTCCTGAACGGAAAGAGTACATGTCGATTGGTCATTGTGTCAACAATGTCGATACATTGCTCAGCGCATTTTCTCGAGCACCCGCTCGATAGCCGCCCGGCTCTGCGCGCGCAATAACGCCTTCGCCTGGCCCAGAAGTTTGCCGCGATCGCACTCCGCGATCGCCTGCCGGATTTCCAGCAACGAGCCGGGGTGCATGCTGAATTCGGTGAGGCCCAGCGCGAGCAGAAGCGCGGTGTAGCGCGTGTCGCCGGCCATTTCGCCGCACAATGTTACGGATTTTCTGGAGCGTACTGCGACAGCGATAATTTGCGAAATCAGTTTAAGCACGGCCGGATGCAGAGGATCGTACAGCGTCGACAATGCATCGTTGTTGCGATCCACCGCGAGCGTATATTGCGTCAGGTCGTTGGTGCCGATGGAAATGAAGTCGAGTTGTTGGATCATGCCCGGCAGCGCGATAGCGGCGGCGGGCACTTCGATCATGGCGCCCAGTTCGAAGTGATCGGCGATTTCGTGGCCGCTCGAACGCAGATCGCGCGCGCATTCGAGCATCAATGCGCGGACGACGGCGATTTCCTCGCCCGTCGTCACCATCGGCACGAGAACGCGGACGTGCCCATAACTCGACGCGCGCAAGATTGCGCGCATCTGCGTCATGAACACGGCCGGATAACGCATCGCCAATCGCACGCCGCGCACGCCAAGTGCCGGATTGGGTTCCTTGCGTAACGCCAAGCCGGTGCCGTCGGCCTTGTCCGCGCCGAGATCGAGCGTGCGGATAGTGACGGGCGCACCGCCCATCGCGAGCACGATGTCGCGATAGGCGATGTACTGTTCGTCTTCGGACGGCAACTCGTTGCGCTGCAGGAACAGAAATTCGGTTCGATACAATCCGACGCCGGCCGCGCCGCAACTGCGCGCCTGCGCGATATCGGGCAGCAGTTCCGCGTTCGCGAACAAGTGGATTTCCACGCCGTCGCCGGTGCGCGTGCGTTCGTGTTTCAGACGCGACAACTGCTCGGCGGTGCGCACCTGATCGCGCTGGAATTGGCGGTAACGCGCCAGATCCTGCGCGGTGGGATGCACGATCACATCGCCGGCGCCGGCATCGAGCAGAAGCAGATCGTCGTCGTTGATGCGCTTGAGCGCGTCATGTGCGCCCACGATCATCGGCAAACGCATGCTGCGCGCCAGGATCGAACTGTGCGACAACGCGCTGCCGCCTGTCGTGATCACGCCGAGAATGCCGTGTTCGGTGAGATGCGCCAGTTCTGCGGGCGCGAACGAATCGCCGACAAGGATCGATCCGACGCGCGAGGCGATCTGCCGTTCCGCCGGCGTGGTGTCGCGCGCCAGCGCGGCCTGCACGCGGCCGATGACGTGATCGATGTCTTCACGCCGGCTGCGCAGATACGGATCGTCGATCGCATCGAAAACAGCGGCCAGCCGATCGCGCTGCATCTTGAGCGCGGCGCTGGCGCGATATCTTCCGCGTCGGATCAGGTCGAACAATCCGGATGTCAGTTCCGGATCGTCGAGAATCATGCCGTGCGCATCGATGAATTCACCGACTTCGCGCGCCAGCGCACCGTGCAGCTTTTCGCGCAGTTGATTGAGTTCCTCGCGCGCGTGCGCGAGCGCGTCGCGCAGGTGCACGACTTCCGGTTCGATCTCGCGCTCGGTGAGCGGACGTTCGTCGATGTTGACCTGGCCCGGTTCGACAAGCCGCGCGCGCCCGAGCGTCATGCCGCGCGCGGCCGGTACGCCGGCGATGACGTAACGGCTGCTCACGCGCCCTCGTCGAATTTGCGCGCGAACAGATCGGCCATCGCCTCGATCGCCGCCGCTTCGTCGATGCCGTCCGTGCGCAGCGTCACCACGCTGCCGACGCCGGCGGCGAGCATCATCACGCCCATGATGCTCTTCGCGTTTATCTCGCGGCCGCGATGCACGATCCATGCGTTGCACTGGAAACCCTGCAGCGTCTGCACGAGTTTTGCCGATGCCCGCGCGTGCAGTCCCAGTTTGTTGGTGATGGCAACTTCGCGCTCGATCATGATTCTTGTTTACACATGATCGATGTGAATCCCCGCGCGCCCGCCGCTGGCCGCTGTTTGGGTGAGTTCTTCAAGCGATTGTTCCGGATAGTTCAGCACGCGCAACAGCATCGGCAAATTGAGGCCGGACACGCGGCGCACGACGAGGCCCTTCGCGTGCAGCTGTTCGGCGATGTTGCTCGGCGTCGCGCCGTAGACATCGGTAAGAACGAGCACGCCGTCGCCGGCGTCGAGTGTACGAACGCGTGCGGCCGTCTCGCGCAGTGCGGCTTCCACGTCGCTGCCCGGAGGCACGGCCAGCGTCTCCAGCGGCAATGCGATGCGGCCGAGGATATGCCGCGCCGTGGCGATCAGCGCCGCGCCCATCGTTTCGTGCGTGAGTAAAAGTATACCTACGCGCATCGTGGTCGCCGTCAATCCAGTTCGCGGTGAAAGGTGAGCACCTGATCGCGTTCGGCGCGGAAATGTTCGGCCAGACGTTCGCACAAATAAACCGAGCGATGCCGCCCGCCCGTGCAACCGATGCAGATCGTCACGTACGAACGGTTTTCCGCTTCGAAGCGCGGCAGCCACGTATCGAGGAATGTTTCGACGTCGTGCAGATAGCTCATCACGTCGGGTTTGTTTTCCAGCCATGCGCGAACGGCCGCGTCGCGTCCGGACAACGGACGCATCTGCGCATCCCAATGCGGATTCGGAAGACAACGCGCGTCGAACACGAAGTCCGCGTCCGGCGGCACGCCGCGCTTGTACGCGAACGATTCGAACATGAGCGACAGCGGTCCGTCCGCCATGCCGAATTCGGTGGCGATCAAACGGCGCAACTGGTGCACGTTGAGATCGCCCGTGTCGATCACGCGATCGGCGATCGACGACAACGGTTTCAGCAATTTGCGTTCGCGCGCGATCGCATCGGCGAGCGAAACGCCTTCGCCCGTCAGCGGATGGCGCCGACGCGTATCGGAATAGCGTTTGAACAGCACTTCGTCGCGCGCGTCGAGGAAAATCAGGCGGTGCTCGATGCCTTGTGTGGCGACGTCGGCCAAGACTTGCGGAAGCACGGTGAGATCTTTTGTGCGATTGCGCACGTCGATCCCGACGGCAAGGCGCAAATACAGTCCGGCTTGCGCGACTTCGGCGACGAAGGCGGGCAATAACGAGCCGGGCAGGTTGTCGACGCAGTAATAGTCGAGATCTTCCAGCGTGCGCAGCGCAATGGTCTTGCCCGAGCCCGACATGCCGCTCACCACGATCAGCCGGGTGGCGCTCGGTTTCGTGTTGTCCGGCGCGACGACGGCCGTCACCACGGCGGCTGCTTGCGCATCTGGTGCGCTTGGCGGTCGAGGAACGTTTGTGCCGGATCGATGCCTTTCGTCTTCAATACGTGATTGCGCACCGCCGCTTCCACGAGCACCGCGAGGTTGCGGCCTGGCGCGACGGGAATAGTGGTTTGCGGAATCTTCGTATCGAGCACGTCGCGGTAACTGTTGTCGCCGTAAATGCGTTCGAGTCCGCCGTGTTCGATCGGCTGCGAACGCGGCGTGATCTGCAGATGCACGATCAGGCGAAGATATTTGGACGGCTTTACGGCTGTATGACCGAACATCTCGCGCACGTTGAGAATGCCCAAGCCGCGCACTTCGAGCAAATCCTGCAGGATTTCCGGACACGATCCATCGATCACATCCGGCGCGATCTGCGTGAATTCCGGGGCGTCATCGGCAACGAGACGATGCCCGCGCGTGATCAGTTCCAGCGCCAGCTCGCTCTTGCCCGAACCCGACTCACCCGTGATGAGCACGCCGATCGAATAGACTTCCATCAGCACGCCATGCAGCGTCACGCGCCGCGCCAGCATGCGCGCGAGGTGATATTGAAGATACGTCAGCAATTCGTGTCCGCGCTGACTGCTCTGCCAGATCGGCGTGCCGCTTTCGTTGGCCGCTTCGCGCAGGTCGGCCGGCACGGCTTGGTCTTTCGTCACGATCAGCGCCGTGGGATTGAAGCCCATCATCTTCTCGATCATTTCCCAGCGCTGGCGCGAATCGAGCGAATCAAGCCACGCCAATTCTTCCGTGCCGATGATCTGAATCTTGTTCGGATAAATGATGTTGAGATAACCCGCCAGCGACGGCCGCCGCGATTGCTTTTCCGCCGGCACGATCGCGCGCGATTCGCCGCGCTGCCCCGCCGCCCATCGCAGGGACAGGCGGGTGCCGACTTTTTCGAACAGTTCTCGGGCGGTGAGGCGTTCCATACGCGCAATGTCGCAGGAACGCTGGGGATTTTCTACTGGCAGTAGGTGGCCGCTCTGAATTTGAGCGTCACGGCCATGGCAGCCGTGACGCTTCGTCGGCGCATTAGGGAAGAACGGGAACCTGGTAACACCGCAAATCCGCATCGTTGATGGGGAGTTTGCAGTTGTGTGATTGGTTCGTCGAAATGCTCTTTATATTGACGGTGGTCGGTGTCCAGGAATAGTTGGTTCGCTGCTCCGCCGGATACCTCCATACGAATTGGTCAGCGCGCGAAGGCCCTACAAAGAGACCACTTGGGTCATAGACTGCGTTGGCCGTGCGTATGGCATAGCCCGGAAAGAAGTTCGTCGGCACATAGTATTCGGACCAAACCGTCGAGTCATAGACCACTTTATTGTTGTATGGACCTGTCACCGGTGTGATACCCACCATGCATGCGTCAACCCAGTCCACATCCGATGATTCGCACGGCCAAATAGAGACATTTCTCGGATCGGTATAGCGTCCGCGAGCTTGCATGTAGATTGCAAGTTTCGCTGCCTTCACAACATCGTCGGCGCCCGCCCAACTTGGGGTACTGAATACGGTTACGTAGATCGAACCGTCGGGTTCGAGGTCGTTGGACATATACGTACCGACGTAATATGCATCCGGGTCCTTGGGCTGATCGTCGCCGGACTTGCCCGGAGTCGGTGTAGGCAATCCGAGTTTGGGTCTGATGAAATTAACTACACCTGTCGGCGTGTTCCCGGACAAATAGATCCCCGCTGTGCCTCCGAGGAGGACGCCGCCACCGGCTGCCGCCCACGCCGCAGCCGTGGCTTCAGTAGCAGCAGTCGTGCCCGCTTCGATTATGTATGAGACATATGGCGGCGGAGCCCAGCCTTCCACCAAACCGTCGCCATCGGCGACCTTATATTGATCCCACTGATCGTCTTCGGGAATGACGAACAGCAACTTGCCGTTGGTGTTGTCGTAGTGTGTTTCGTAGATGTCATCCGGCAACCGTGGCGGCAATGCGTACTTTGCGCCGCTCATCGCGTCGGTGAGAATCAATCGGTTGGCGGTCGGCACCGGGTACATGAGGTTTTCGCCCGCCGCGGTAATCACGTCACCCGCTTGTATCGCACCGTCCTTGGCTGATCCTCCCGCAATTGAGGAGTAGTGGGGCACGGAAGCGAGGCAAGATCCCCTTTTTGCTTTGCGCCAGTGAGATTTCCCGCCCGAAGCACTGATTCCGTCGGCAGCGACCGCATCACCGGAAGCCGAGTAGAAATACAAATCGATATCTGCATCCGAAGTTAGCGCATCGCCAAGATCTCCGAAGCTGACATGTATCTCATTGTCACTGACGAGCTCCAGCGACGTGCTGAAGAATCGCTTGTCCCCTTGCTTCAACGCTGCGGATTGGATGTGCGCTTGCGCAAACCCGCTGCCGAAAAACCGGAACGACCCATTCACCAGATGCGGCCACACCTTGTACTGCGCCGCGTCGAGGTAGTAATCGTCATTCGTGCATTGCGCGTAGGCTTCTTCGTTGACGAACGTTACCTGCTTTGCGCAGAACTCCAGTGTCACCGAGTCGTGCGAGATATTCCACGAGCGCGGCATTTCCTGCCATACGCCGTCCGCTTTGATGAATGGACGCCAGCGGCCGTCGGTGAGCTTGCCGTCTTGCGGCAGCGTTAACGTCACCGTTGTGCTCGCCGCGTCGTAAGCCGCGTAACCGCTAGCCGGGAGATCGACAACGGTGCCGTCGGTTTTGATCCAGCGCACCGCCTGCAGCTTATCGGCGCCGGGAAAATCCGCGACGCTCACGGCGATCTGCTTCGGCCACAGTCCGCCGTCCTTCGTGTTCGGCAGGATTCCGCATTCGCCGCCGGCGGACCAATCGTAATTCGTCGACACGATGCCGAACGGATTGACGATCTTCAGGTCCATCGACGCGGATGCATTCGCGTTGTGCGCTTCGAGCGTATATGAACCGATGTCGAGCGTGCTCAGACCCGGTACGACGATACCGTCTTTGCCGATGCCGGAAACGTTCTCGGGAGGATCGACGGGGAAGACACCAACGGCATTATCGGTCGCTTTGTCTCGCACGATCACGTAACGAATCGCATCGGCGATGCCTGCACCCAACTGAGCGCCGACGAGTACGCCGCTGACTTCGCCCTTCGGCAGCGTGTTGCCGATGTCGGTCAAGCCGTCCTGGATGAAGCGTCCTACAGTGAGACCATCGAGATGCGGAACGGGCGAGGCATATGTTTTCGCGACGTCCGGGCGATAAAGCACCAGATGCGTGAACATCGGATCGTCAACGCCGACATCCTGATGATCCAGCATGACGACCGCGCGTTCGGTCGGCGAAGCGAAATTTCCGCCCGCAATAAACGGTTTGTGGTTGACGCTTCCGCTCGTTATCGAAAAAGCCTGGAAGCGGCCGTCGTCAAGATTTCCGTAAAACGGCTCGAGCTGCACATGACCGGAGACGGTGGTTTCTTTCGCGTAATCGAGCATCACGAGCGTGTGCGTGCCGCCCCATTGTGCAACCGGCGGTGCGCTGCCATCCAGAGGCGTGTGATACCACGCTGTTGTGTTCATGCATGGATCGGGCGAGCGGCAATAGTCCGACAACGACAACAACGCCGATCCGGTGTTGAGCTTCGCCCATCCGAGCCACGCGCCGACTTGCCCGGCGCGGTCGAGATATTCCGGCATGGGTTGCTTGGCGACGCTGCCGGGATTGCTCGGATCGTAGTAGACATCCTCTCCGCCGGCGGTGATGAGTGCTGTCGCGCCCGTGCTGAGTGTCGCGAACGCAGAACCGCCGGAGCGTTCATTGCCTTCGATCGTCGGCAAGGCCGTGCGGCGGCGCATGAGCTTGAGTGCGTTGTCGTGCACGAACTCGTTCACCTGCTGACCGCCTTCCAGCCAGATAGTGTCGGAACCGTTGGCTCCGAGTCCGCGTGCGATCTGAAAACCAGGCGACGCATTGGGCCGCAGCACTGCCGGCTGATACGTCATGCCGGCGGCGAGAGCGTCGGGCGTCAGCACGTCGCTGGCGGCATCGTCGAAATTCATTCGCGCGCCATCGGCGATTCGGAAGATATATAGCGACGCATTCGCCGGCATCGCGTCATTCCAGCCGATGCATCCTGGCGAGCCGCCGCCGAAGGAAAGATCGCAGCCCGGCCACGCGGTGCGCTGCGCATAGACGTCGAAGCCACGCGCCGTGCCTTTGAGCGGATAGATGATTCCGAGCGCTTCGTAATTGCGCTGATTGAACGGCGCCGGTTGTGTGCTCGCCGGATCGCGTTGAAGGCTTCCATGATAGGCCACGATCGACTTGCGGCCGGAACCATCGCCAAGGTTCGCCGCGGCGACGAAGATCGGTGTGCCGAGCACGTCGTCGCCAGCGCGTTGTGCCAGCGGGCTGAGAATAGTCATCGACGGATCGGTGGCGAGGTCGGTATCCGGAACGAATACAAACGGCGCAGGCGCGTTGGTTCCCTGATTCCACAGCACGAAGATTTCACCGCTGCCTGCCCAGCTCGCGAGCAAGTCGGGTTTCCCGTCGTCGTCGATGTCGACGACTTGCAGATCGCCGCCGCCGCTGAATTTGATCTTGGCCTCGGCTGCCTCGCGATTTTCGTGGGTCGTCAATGCGAGATGCTGCTTGACGAAAGTCACATCTTCGCCGGAAGCGCGCGTCTTGCCCTCGTTCATGTAGACATCGATGCCGCTCGTCGTCAGCGCGACGATGTCGTCGTACTTGTCGCCGTTGACATCGGCAACAACCATCTTAAAAACGTTGCCTTCGATCGGGATACGTTGTGGGGGAAGAAAGGTTTCCTGCGGAGGCGTGGCGATCGTCGACAGCGGAAGCAGCAGCATTGTGCCGAGTAGGGTTTGTCTGAATCCCCCAGACTGTTTGGCTCGCGAAAAATTCAATGAGTGCATATAAGTCCGTTTTTGAATTAGTAAAATAGAGACCGACGTTAGACTTGCCGGTCTGCTTCATTGTGTAATTAAGTACAAATATACTTTTATATGTGCGGCCTCCCGTTTGCGCCATAGATCAGGCATCCGGCAGAATAAATTTTCGAAGCCGCCGATAACGGACAATTTGTGGACGGTTGACGGACACGCAGCGCTGCGACAAATCCGGCCGCGCCGGTTATCATTCCGCGATCCTTACCGGAGACGCTCGTGATCAGAATCGCCTTGACCGTCTTTGTCGCCGCCGCGATATGCGCGTGCAGTCAGCAAGGAACGGGCGGAGCGGAAGCCGTCTCAGGGCAGACGGTGCCCATCGCGAACGGCGATTTCGAGCGAGCGGCCTCGGGCGACGAAGTGCCCGGATGGACATTGGCGCAGCACGCCGGCGTCGCGGCATACAAAGCCATGCTCGATCGCGACGGTGCGGCGCACGGTCAGACGAGTTTGCGTTTTACGCGCACGGTGCCCCAGGTGTATGGCGAAATGATGCAGCGGCTCAATCTGGCGCGGTACGGCGGCAAGACCATCGAGTTGTCCGCGATGCTGAAATGCGCGGACGTCGGTCCGAAGGGATGGAAGCTTTTCATCAATGCAAATGTGCCTGATACCTTGGCTTATTCGCCCGGCGTGAAGGAGACCACCGGTTGGCAGCGTCAATCGGTGCGGTTGAAATTACCGCCACAGATCGGCGACGTGATGATCGGCGCAACGTTGCTGGACGGCGGCACGGGCTGGTTCGACGACGTGCAGTTGCGCGTCGTCGACTGACGGTCAAATCAGCGGCAGGCAAATTTCCACTTCGAGTCCGCCGCCGTCTGCGTTGTACGCGCGAATGCGTCCGCCTTGACGCTCGATCGCCCGTTTGGCGATAGCCAATCCCAATCCGCTGCCGCCGCTTTTGCGTTGACGCGCCGCGTCGGTGCGGAAATACGGTTCGAAGATGCGCGCCTGATCGGCGGCGGCGACGCCGGGGCCGGCATCGCGCACGCGCAGGCGTGCCTGGTTTTCGACGCGATCCAGGCGCAGGTCGACCGTGCTGCTTGCGCTGGTGTACGTGACGGCGTTGCGCACGACATTTTCGATGGCGCTGGTCAGCAAGTCCGCTTCGGCGTGCACACGCAGCGGAGCGGTTTGCGCGATGTGCAGCGAACACGGCCGCGCCTGCGCTTCGAAGGCGGCATCGGCGGCGACGTCGGCGACGAGTTCATCGAGTGCGATGTCTTCCGCGCGCGTTTGCGACGTGGTCTCCATGCGCGACAACTGGATCGCCTGGCTGATCATTTCTTCAAGGCGCAGCGCTTCGCGTTCGATGCGGTCGAGTTGCGCGCGCGTTTCGTCGGTCTCGCGCGAACGCGCCAGTTCGAGTGCGACACGCAAACGTGACAGCGGCGAGCGCATTTCGTGCGAAACGTCGCGAATCAGGCGTTGCTGGCCTTCGACGAGATCTTTCAATCGCGCCGCCATCTGATCGAATTCGTTCGCCAGTGCGAGGATCTCCGCGCTGCGTCCGAACGGCAGGTTGCCGACGCGCGCGGAAAGATCGCCGCGTGCGACGCGGCGCGCACTGCTGCGGATGCGCGACAGCGGCGCGGTGATGTAGGCGGCGAGCAGCAAACTGAACGCGGCGCTGATCACCATGGCGATCAACACGTGCGTCCAGAACGTGTTCGGCCGGCGATACAACATGCGCAGCAATGGCGAACCTTTATAGCTGGCGACGGCGGTATACACCGGCTTGCCGTCGGTACCCGCGATTTTGCGCAGGCGCAACCGGTTGGCGTGCATACCTTCACTGTCCTGCACGGGGTTCGCGGCGGCATCAAGCACGTCTTGCGGTACGTCGCGATTCAGGACATCGTGGTTATCGGTGTCGAGCACGTAGATTTCGATGCCGCGCAATCGCTGCATCTCGTCCATGCGCTGTTTCAGCTGATCGACGCCGCCTTCGCGGAACGCGCGCTGTGCGCTGCGCAGTTCGTCGTTGAGCACGAAATCCATGCGCGTCACATCGAGACCGGGCAGTTTTTCGTTCTCGAAATTGTTCGAGGTGATCCAGGCGATGGCGAGGATCAAGACGACGGTCGCCGCCCAGAACAGCCCGAAGATGCGCCAGAACAGGCGGCGCATGTCAGTGCATCCGCGCGGTGGTGGACACGGTTATTCCTCGACGATGCGGAAGATGTAGCCGCCGCGGTGAACCGTGCCGATCAGCGATTCGCCGTCGCGCGCCAGTCCGAGCTTGCGCCGCAATTTGGAAATGTGTACATCGATACTTCTGTCGAACGGTCCCAGCGGCCGGCCGAGCACATCCTGCGACAGCGTTTCCTTGCTGACGACGCGTCCGGCTTCGCGCATGAGCACGGCGAGGATGTTGAATTCGGTGCCGGTCAGCGCGATCGGTTCGCCGCGCACCGTGACGTTGCGCGACGCCGCTCTCAACGCAACAGGGCCGATGGTCAGGTCGGTGAGTCGTTGGCCTTCGTTGTCGCCCTGCGTGCGGCGCAGGATCGCACGCAATCGCGCGGCGATTTCGCGCGGGTTGCAGGGTTTGGGGACGTAGTCGTCAGCGCCGAGTTCCAGGCCGAGGATGCGGTCGATGTCTTCGCCCAGCGCGGTGAGCATCAGCACGGGAAGTTTCGAGGAACGGCGCAATTCGCGCAGCAATTCCAGCCCGGACCGCTGCGGCAGCATCACATCGAGGATCACCGCATCGTAGCCGCCGGCTTGCGCAAGGCGCAGGGCGTCGTCGCCCTCGTGCGCCAGATCGACTTCGAAGCCTTCGCGCACGAGAAAATCGCGCAGGAGGTGGCACAACTCCTCATCGTCGTCGGCAAGCAGAATCCGGGCGTCGTTCATTGTCGCAGCGTCCATTTCACAGGCAAGGATACGGCGCAAACCGCACTGTGTCGCGCTCTTTGCATTCGCTTACTTTTGCTTACCGCGATTTGCGCTTTAGCCGCAGTCGTATGCAGTTGCCGCCGCTAAGATGCGCTGAGCCTATGTGAGGTTGCCGATATGCGCATAGTTTCGCTGATTTTTTGCTTTCTGACACTGTCGACGGCGGTGGCATTCGCGGATACGCCTGTCGATTTTTCCGGGCAATGGGTCGCCAGCGACAAACCGTCGAACGACGACAACAAATCCGACTCGGATTCCGCGCCGCACCCGAGCGGCAGTCATGGTGGCGGAGGACGCGGCGGTCACGGCATGGGCGGCGGCGGGCATCACCATTCTGCCGACAACCCGAACGGATCGTCGACGGCCAACGCGCAGAATTCGCCGGCCGATCCGCGGCTGCATGGCCAATCGCTCATCATCCGGCAGTCCGATACCGTATTCGATGTCACCGCGAGCGGACAACGCATGGTGTACCGTTTCGACAATCGCAATAACTATGGCGCGCCGTATGGCGGAACGGTCACGTTGACGTGGCAACCGCCGGAAATGGTGATCGAAACGCATCCCGATGGCGGCGGGACTGTTGCGGAGTACTACACGTTGTCGGACGACGGCAAGAAACTGAACTTACGCATCGTCACGCAGAGTGCGGGCAGCGACAACGAGCGGGAAATCCGCCGAACATTCGTGCGCGATGATGGCAGTTCGGCAACGTCGACGCAGACGTTGCCGTAACCGCGCCGATCATTCTTCCGCGATGGCGGTCACCAGCGGCGGTGTCGGCGCATTGCCGGGATCGTGATGCGCCGCCGACAACTTTTTCATCAGCGGCAGCACGGCGATGGCGATCAGCGTGCAGACGATGCCCACGATGCCGAGCTTGTTGAACAGCGCGGTGTAGATCGGCAGCGATTGCAGCGGATCGGTGATGTCCGACGGAATCGCCGCGTAGTTGGCGACGAGTCCGCCGATGTACTGCGAAATGCCGACGCCCACGTAATACGCGCCCATCATGAAGCCGCCCATGCGCACCGGCACGTAGCGGGCGATCATGGCCAGGCCGAGTCCGCTCACCAGCAATTCGCCGAGCGAATACAAACCGTAGCCGCCGATCATCACCCACGAGGATGTCTTGCCTGCGTCGTCGGCAAATTTTCCCGCGACGCCGTAGACGAAAAATCCGATGGCGACAACGGCAAAGCCAAGCGCGAATTTGCCGGCGATCGGCAAATCCTTGCCGCGTTTGCCCGCCGCCGTGTACGCCAATGCGAGTATCGGGGACAACAACATGATCCAGATCGGATTCAGCGCCTGATATTGCGCCGGCAACCAGTTGAACATGTGCCAGCCGAACAAATTTTGCGAGGGATCGACATTGCGCAGCGCGAACAGCGACAGCGACGTCGACATCTGCTGATAGAAAATGAAGAAGAAGATCGTCTGGATCGTCAGCACCAGCGCGGCGATGAGTCCGGCTTTTTCGTCGCGATGACTTTTCGCGATCAGATAACCGAAGATGCCGAGCATCGCGATGGCGGCGATGATGACGAAGCCGCGCGCGATGTCGCGGTTCTGCAGGATCACCGTCGAGGCCAGCACGCACACGACGCCGACGCCGAGCACTTTGAGCAATTTCGTCACGTTGAACGGTTGCGCATCGGGATCGGAACCGATATGCGCCATCGACGCACGCATGAAGTAGAAGTTGATCAGGCCCACGAGCAATCCCGCGCAGCACATGCCGAACGCCGCGTGCCAGCCGAACTCGTTGTGATACCAGCCGTTGACCCAGTCTTTCACCAGCGGCGTGAGGATCATCGAGAACGTCGATCCGATGTTCACGGCCATGTAGTAGATGGTGAACGCGCTGTCGATGCGGGCGTCGTCGCCGTCGTAGATCTTGCGCACGAGATTGCCGGCATTCGGTTTGAACAGGCCGTTGCCGACCACGATCACGCCGAGGGCGATGAAAAGGAAATTCACGTTTTCCGTCGGCAGCGTGATGAGGCCATATCCCAAACTCAGGATCGCGGCGCCGGTGAGCATGGTTCGCCGCGTACCGAAAACGCGGTCGCCCACCCAGCCGCCGATGGCCGGCGCGACGTAGATCAGCGCCGATGCCGCACCCCAAACGAGGTTGGCGCGCGTGTCGTCGAAGCCCAGCCGCTGCACCATGTAGAACACGATGAGCGCCTGCATGCCGTAGAAGCCGAAGCGCTCCCAGAGCTCGATCAGGAAAATGGTGGAGAAGGATTTTGTTTGGGAGCGCGTGGAGTTCAGATTGGACATATCGGTTGGAAGCCGGGGTCAACGGAAAGGGAAGGGTATCGCAAGTTGCGGTGGGATGCGTGTGCGAGTGCGGAATGACGGCCAGCCGAGTTTCCAATTTTTAGCTTGTCATTCCGGCGAAAGCCGGAATCCAGCTCCTTGCCCTGCTTGAGCAAGTATGCAGTCCTAAAGATCTCGAGGAGTAAGACCGGTATGTTTTGCGATTCGGGCCAACATGCGCGGCCCGATTTCTTCGCTCTCGTGAAATGCGAATACGTAATCGGGATAGCCGCTACGCGACATCGTTCGATGAGAGCCGGACTGGCGCTTCGTTTGCCAGCCGATGCGTGCTAGCGCCTGGAGAAGAACTCGGGCACGGACCGAGGGCCAGTGACTCACGCTGCCGCGGGGAGGACGAAGTCGATGGCGACCGGTTCGGCTTCGCCGTGTTCGATGCGTTCGGCCAGAACCCGAAGCGCCAGGACTTCTGCCTTGGACATCGCTTCATTCAAGGTTGCGCCGTAAGCGAGCACGCCGGAAAGCTGAGGGACTTCGGCGAGCCAGCGGCCGTCGTCTTCGCGTTCGACTTCAAGGGTGAGTTTCATGAGTGTCAGTTTACCTCACGATCTTTTGCTCGTCATTCCGGCGAAAGGCGGCAGCCGGCCTTTGCATAAGCGCTCGTCATTCCGGCGAAAGCCGGAATCCAGTTCCTTGCCTTTGATCTTCTTGTCTTAGGAAGCCGGAGCTTTCACTCGCCTGCGGCGAGCGAGTCACTTTCTTTGCTGCGTGCAAGGAAAGTAACCAAAGAAACACGTTTGTTCTTCACGTACGGTGTGTTCGCCGAAGCTACATCCCTGTACCTGCGGCGAACGGCGCACTTCCTGTGCGCCGTGAATGTTGTGGCTTGTCATTCGCGCGAAAGCGGAAATCCGGTGAATCGCGCGGGGCCGATCGTTGTTCGCGGACGCAGCCATCGTCCGAAAATCATTGCTGCAACTAAGGTCACGAGCGCTGCAAGTGCGATGGAGGCGAGGACGTCGGAAAGGAAATGGTAGTTTTCGTCGATCCGCGCGAGCGCAATGAAGATTGGAACGATAAGTAATGGAATTCGGTAGCGGGGAAATGCGTAGATCAACGGCAGGAACAGTCCCCAGAAAAATGCGTTGTGGCCGGACGGAAAAGAATTGCTGCCCATGAACCACATGCGATTCCAATCGTTGTTTTCGATGAGTTGAAATGGGCGCATGCGGCCGAATACATCTTTGATCAGCCATGCGGCTTCGATGGTGATCAATTGCACCACGCCCGCGAATACGATCCCGCGCGCGGTGCGGCTGGAACGCCGCGCAAGCCACCAAAGAAATCCGATGACGATGAGCAGCGATCCGAGCAGGAATTGTCCGAGGCCGACATGGCTGCCCACCAGTCCGCGCCCGGTGAAGATGTCGAGAAACGAACGTCCGTCGACGAAAAACGCGGCGTTCTCGAAACTGGAGTTGTGCACTCCCATTGCGATGGCCTGATCGAGCGTGAAAATGCTGATCAGCGAAATGGCTGCGCAAAATGCAGCGACAATCGCGAGAGTGCGTTTACTCATCCGGCGATGATGCCACAGCTCATGTGCTCGGCATGAGCAGCAAAAGCGCCGCGCCGACGACGATGCGGTAAACCGCGAATGGCGTGAACCTGTGCGAGCGGATGTAGCCGAGCAGCCACTTCACGGCGACGAACGCCGTGACCGCAGAGACGACGAACGCGATCGACAGCGCCGTCCAGTCCTCGTGCACGCCGCCGGTCTTGAGCGATTTCAGCAACTCGTATGCGCTGGCGGCGAACATGGTCGGAATGCCCACGAGAAACGCGAATTCCGTCGCGGCGGGACGGTTGCTGGTTCCGGCGAGCATCGCGATGAAAATCGTCGCCGCCGAACGCGACGTGCCGGGGAAAATCGCGGCCACGATTTGCGCCAGTCCGACTAAAACCGCGACGATCCAACTCACGTTTTTATTGTCCGCGCGTTTCGCCGCGAAATATTCCGCCGCGATCATCCATGCGCCGCCGATCAACAGCGCCCACGCGACGGGTGTGATCTTGTCGGGCAACTTGAAACCGAGTTTGGTGACGATGAATCCGCCAATAGCCGTGATGAGAAACGCGAGCGCGAGTTTCAATGCGTAGTCGCGGTTCTCGCGTCGCGCGAAATGCGTCGCCAGTTCCCACAAGCGTCCGCTGTAGATAACAGTAACAGCGAGAATCGCGCCGGCCTGGATCACCACGTTGAACGTATCGGACCGCGCACCGAGCCAATGTTCGGCGATGAGCAGATGTCCCGTGCTCGATATCGGCAAAAATTCGGTGATGCCTTCGATTACGCCCAGCAAAACGACATTCAACAGATCGCTCATCGATCGCTCGCAAAAAGGAAACGGATGCGGACATGCGGCGCGAGGCCGGTTTTTGCGGAATATGGCATGATATTGGCCTCAGATTCCATTAGCGCGAACCCATGCTGATCTTCGAATTGTCGCAACCGGGCCGGATGGCCTCGGCGCAGGTCACACACGACTCTCCGCTTCCCGACGATCTACCCCGACACCTGCGGCGCAACGATCCGATCGGTTTGCCCGAAGTGTCGGAACTGCAGGCATTGCGGCATTACACGAATCTGTCGCGCAAGAATTTTTCCATCGACACGCAGTTTTATCCGTTGGGCTCGTGCACGATGAAGTACAACCCGCGCGCCTGCAACTCGCTGGCGATGCTGGACGGTTTTCTCGCGCGGCATCCGTACGCGCCGGAATCGCTGAGTCAAGGTTTCCTTTCCTGCATGCATGACTTGCAGGAAATCCTCGCCGATGTCACCGGCATGAAAGGCGGCGTGTCGCTCGCGCCGATGGCCGGTGCGCAAGGCGAATTCGCCGGCGTCGCGATGATCATGGCGTATCACCGCCACAGAAATGATCTGGAACGCACGGAAATCATCGTTCCCGATGCGGCGCACGGCACCAATCCGGCCACGGCCACGATGTGCGGCTGCACGGTGCGCGAGATTCCGACGAATTCCGACGGCGACGTCGATGTCGAAGCGCTGAAGAAAGTGCTCGGTCCGAAAACGGCCGGCATCATGTTGACGAATCCGTCGACGCTTGGCGTGTTCGAACGCCGCATTGTGGAAATTGCTAAATTGGTACACGAAGCCGGCGGCCTTTTGTATTACGACGGCGCGAATCTCAACGCGATTCTCGGCAAGGTGCGTCCGGGCGACATGGGGTTCGATGCGATCCACATGAACCTGCACAAGACATTCTCGACGCCGCACGGCGGCGGCGGGCCGGGCGCGGGTGCGGTCGGTGTGTCGGAACGGCTGAAACCGTATTTGCCCATTCCGATGATCGAGGCAGTTTCGCTTCCCCCGCAGGCGGGGGAAGCTGTCCGCAGGACTGATGGGAGCGTTGGCGGCGTGCCCCCATCCGCCGCTGCCGCGGCACCTTCCCCCACTGCGCAGGGGAAGGAAAATCTGTGGTATCGGTGGGTGCGCAAGAAAGATCGTCCGCACACCATCGGCCGTTTGACCACGTTCGCGGGCAATGCCGGCGTGCTGTTGCGCGCGTACATCTATGCGCGCCTGCTAGGGCGGGAAGGGATGCCGCGCGTGGCGGAATATGCGACGTTGAACGCGAACTACCTCGCCAAGCGGCTGGCTGCGAAAGGCTACGATCTGGCGTATCCAAAACGCCGCGCGAGCCACGAATTCATCGTCACGGTGAACAAGCAGAAAAAGGAACATGGCGTGACGGCGCTGGATTTTTCCAAGTCGCTGCTCGATCACGGCATCCACGCGCCGACGAATTATTTCCCGCTGCTCGTTCCGGAATGCCTGCTCATCGAGCCGACCGAAACCGAGAGCAAGGAAACGCTCGATGAGTTCGTCGAAGTAATGGGCGATTTGCTCACGCTCGCCGGCACGCACGCGCAAACGATGCGCGACGCGCCGGTGACGACGCCCGTGCGCCGCCTCGACGACGTGAAAGCCGCGAAAGAACTCGACGTGGCCTGGCGTCATCGACATATCAGGGCCGCCGACACCGCGCTGCCCGCCGGCGTCTGATTGCGACTTCAGGGGGAGCGCAATGCCAAGCACCGAACCGCGCGGTCCGAAGCAGATCTACAAGGCGTTCATCTGGTCGCTGAAAGGCATGCGCGCCGGCTGGCAGTTCGAAGCGTCGTTCCGCCTCGAAGTGTATTTGACGGTCATCCTGTTTCCGCTCGGGTTATGGCTCGGCCACGGCGGCATCGAAAAAGCGATCATGTGCGGAAGTATACTTTTGGTGTTGTCGGCGGAATTGCTCAACTCCGCTGTGGAAGCCGTCGTCGACAAGGTCTGCCCGGAATTCCATGAACTGGCCGGACGCGCCAAGGACATGGGTTCAGCCGCCGTTTTCCTGCTCATGGTAAACGTCATCCTGTGCTGGACACTGATACTGTCGCAGCGTCCATGACGGCCGCGCAGGGATTGCAGCTTCCGTGAATTTTTTCAGCGCCGAAATCCTGATCGCCCTGCTCACGCTGTCAACGCTGGAGATCGTTCTCGGCGTCGACAATCTCGTTTTCATTTCCATCGCCGTCGGCCGCTTGCCGAAACAGAAACGTTCGCGCGCGCGGCGCATCGGCCTGGTGCTCGCCTGCGGCACACGTATTTTGTTGCTGCTCGTGCTCGCGCATCTGGCGCGGCTTGACGACACGCGCATGAAGTTGTTTACGCTGTGGGGCCAGATCATTTCCGTGCGCGACTTGATCATGATCGGCGGCGGCCTGTTCCTGCTCGTCAAAGGCGCGATGGAAATCTGGGCCGCGATTTTTTCGGAGCCCGAGGAGGCGCATGACAACACCGGCGCTTCGACGTTCGCCTGGGTGATCGCGCAGATAGCGCTTATCGATATCGTGTTCTCGCTCGATTCCGTCATCACCGCCGTCGGCATGGTGCGCAACATTCCGGTGATGGTCGCCGCGATCATCCTCGCCGTGGCCGTGATGTTGTTCGCGTCGGATCCTGTCGGCGAATTCATCGACCGCAATCCGACTATCCGCATGCTCGCGCTGGCGTTCATCGTCATCGTCGGCATAATGCTTATCGGCGAAGGCATCGACGTGAACATCGCGCGCAAGTATCTGTACTTCGCCATGGCGTTCTCCGCCGTGGTGGAAATGCTGAACTTGGCCGCCAAGCGGCAACGCAAATTGCGCAAGGCGCGCAGGAAAGCGCTGATTCAATCGGGGAACATCCAATCGCAATTGAATGGTCCGCCGGATTCGCTGTAGCGCGGTATGATGTAAACGCAGTCAGCACTCGCTGACAGGAGCTATCGCCATGCGCACGTTACGCCCTCTGCTGTTGCTGCCCCTGCTGATTCTTTTTGCCGGCTGCGGCTACAACGCGATTCAGAACAAAGACGAAGCCGTGAACGCGGCATGGTCCGAAGTGCTGAATCAATATCAGCGCCGCGCCGATCTCGTCCCGAATCTCGTCAATACGGTGAAGGGCTATGCGCAGCACGAGGAAGAAGTGCTGGAGAAAGTCACCGAAGCGCGCGCGTCGGTCGGCAAAGTGAATCTGACGGCGGACGATTTGACCGACGAAGCGAAAGTGAAACAATTCCAGGCGGCGCAAGGCGAGTTGAGCAGCGCATTGTCGCGGCTGATGGTGGTGACCGAGAATTATCCGAACCTGAAAGCCGACGCGTTGTTCCAGAATCTGCAGGCGCAACTCGAAGGAACGGAAAACCGCATCACCGTCGCCCGCAACAAATATATTTCGGCCGTGCAGGACTACAACACGTTCATCCGCAGCTTCCCGCAAAACATGACGGCCGGCATGTTCCACTACAAGACCAAGGCGAATTTCAGCGTGGAAAACGAGAAGGCGATCTCGACGGCGCCGACGGTCGACTTCAACAAACCCGCGCCCGCCGCGCCGCCGCCACCGCCCGCACCTGCTCATCCCTGATACGCATCGGTGCGCACGATGCGCGCATGGCTGGGATTTCTGGGAGGCATCGCTTTGCTGGCCGGCATCGTGTGCGCCGATGACATGCTGCCGGTTCCGCCCGTCGCGCGCGTCACCGACACCACAGGCACGCTGAGTCCCGATCAGAAACAAGCGCTGGAATCGAAGCTCGCGCAAATCGAACAGCGCAAGGGATCGCAAGTCGCCGTGCTCATCGTGCCGACCACGCAGCCCGAAGAGATCGAGCAATTTTCCTATCGCGTCGCCGATGCGTGGAAACTCGGCCGCAAAGGCGTCGACGACGGCGTGCTGCTCACGGTCGCGAAAAACGATCATCACGTACGCATCGAAGTGGGACGCGGCCTCGAAGGCGCGATTCCCGACGCCGCGAACGCACGTATCATTCGCGAATACATCACGCCGAAATTCCGCAGCGGCGATTATTTCGGCGGCATCAACGATGCGGTCGATGCGTTGAGCAAACTCATCGACGGCGAGCCCTTGCCGCCGCCGCTCGAAGGAAAGAAATCCGAGCGCAACAGCAACGGCTTCTTCAACAACCTGGTCTTCATCATTTTTGGAATGTTCTGGTTGCGCGGAATACTGAGTGGTGTCCCGACTGCGCCGCGCGCCGGCATCGTCGGCGCGCTTGCGGGCAGCGTGGCGTGGTTTTTGAGCGGAATACTTGGCGCTGCAATCGGCCTTGGCGTGTTCGGCGTTGTACTCGGGCTGATCGGCGGCGGCGGTGGCGGATTCGCCAATCGCGGCGGGTGGGGCGGCTGGACGGGCGGCGGCGGGTTCGGCGGCGGAGGTGGAAATTTCGGCGGCGGTGGCGGATTCAGCGGCGGTGGCGGCGGATTTGCCGGCGGCGGCGCATCCGGGAGCTGGTGATGGGCATCACTCGCCTCATTCCGCATCTTGTCGCCGAGTACGCGATGCGCCGCCATTTCCCGGCGCGAACGCTCGATGCGATCCAGCATGCCATTGCCGACGGCGAAGCGCGCCACAACGGCCAGGTGTGTTTCGCCGTCGAAGGCGCGCTGCGTCTGAGCGCACTTCTCCGTGGCGTTACGCCGCGTCAGCGTGCGGAGGATGCGTTCTCGCACTTGCGCGTTTGGGACACGCAGAACAACAGCGGCGTTCTCGTCTACGTGCTGCTGGCCGACCGCGCCATCGAGATCGTCGCCGACCGCGGCATCGCCGCGAAAATTCCCGAATCCCAGTGGAAATCCATTTGTATACAAATGCAGAAGCAATTTGCCGCCCGCGAATTCGAGCGCGGCGCGATCGACGGCGTCGCCGCCGTCAGCGGTCTGCTTGCGCAGCACTTTCCGCCGGCAGGCGGCAAAACCAACGAATTGCCGGACCGGCCCATTCTCTTGTAAGCGGCATGTGTGTCTTTCAGCACACGTCGCAGCGCTTGCCTTACGTCAATGTGATCCCATATCGCTCATGTCTTCGGTTACTGCCAGCTAGTATACTTCGACTGAGCCGAGTTATACTAACTCGGTTTTCGATTTAGTATAACTATGGAACCTTATCAGGCTCTTCCACTAGCTGCGCAGACTGCCTATGCCCAGCTATTAGATGCGGCATCGGCGCTTGATTTCGGTCGGTCCGTGGCGCGCCTGCGTGGGTCGTTCGCGTCCAAGACGGTCAAGTCGAAGAAGTATTGGTACTTTCAGCATACCGACATCGCGGGGAAACTCCAGCAAATCTATGTCGGACCCGACTCGTCGCGTGTTCGCTCGCTGATAGCCGAACACGGTGCTAGGCGTTCGTTCGAGGTCATACAGAAATTGGTCAATTCGGCCATCGCACTCGGTTGTCAACCCTTGTTGCTGCCGCATTTTCGCGTGATCCGCCGTCTGAGCGATTACGGATTTTTCAACGCGGGCGGCGTGCTGATTGGCACACATGCGTTTCTAGCGTTCGGCAATATGCTCGGTGTGCATTGGGGCGACAGTTCGCGCACACAGGACGTCGACTTCGCGCATGCCGGCAAACAAATGGCCATCGCATTGCCATCCAATCTGGAAATCGACACGCATGAAGCGATCGAGTCTCTTCAAATGGGATTCCTGCCGACGCTGGAGATGTCGGGTCGTGCCGGTGCAAGCTATCTCAATCCGCGCGATCCTTCCTTCCAGCTTGATTTCCTCACCCCGATGGGAAGGGGCGAACACGCCTATTTGCACCCTACGCTAAAGATACGATTGCAGCCGCTTAAATTCATGGAATATCTGCTCGAGGATATCCAGCAAACGGCACTGTTCAGCGCAGAAGGCGCGGTGGTTGCGAATGTGCCGCATCCGGCGCGTTATGCCCTGCATAAACTAATCGTATTCGCTGAACGCAGTGCGATGCGGCGACCGAAGGCGAGCAAGGACTTGAAGCAGGCCGGAGCGCTGCTGAGTTATTTCAAAAATACCTCCGAATGGAATGTGCGCGAGGCATGGACCGATCTGTTGTCGCGCGGACGCGGATGGCGTGAGCGCGCAGGGCGGGGCCGCAACGCCTTGGCACAAGCAGCGCCGCACCTCGATTTGGCACGTTGGCTGCCGATGTCAAAAACAATTCCAAAGCGGCGCTAAAGTGCTCCCGCGAGATCGCGCGAGCAACTGATCGCCGGCAAACATCGAGTCCCGCGACACACGTACGCCATGCCGCCCGGTGTGTACGTCTGCGTGGCGAGCAATGCCGGAAGGTCGGTGTCTTTTATCGATACGAAATAAATGTCCGTGCTTCGCGGCATCTTCTGCAAGGCTTGCTGCCACTTTCGTCGTTCCTCTTCGGCGTCGAAACGAATGACGACGTGCGTCCGCGGATTTAAAAATTCCCGCAGCGCACGCTGCAGCGTGGCGCACGACGCGGGATTCTGCTGCATGACGGGAAATGCGGCGCGCAATGTCCGTTCAGCGGCATCGATGTATGCCGTGTTGCCGATAAGATGACCCAGACGCAATAACGCTCGAACCGCGACGCCGTTGCCGGATGGAATCGCTTCGTCGAACCACGGTTTTGGGCGTTGGATGAGCTTTTCGTGATCGTCGGCCGTGAAGAAAAAACCGCCGGCGTCGCGATCTTCGAAGCGGCTCAGCATCGCGTCGGCCAACGCGGTGGTCCAGCGCAGATCGCGGCTGCTCCAGCGATTCTGCAGGCATTCGGTCAACGCGTCGAGCAGAAATGCGTAGTCGTCGAGATACGCCTGTATTTCCGGCGTCGCCTTCGATGTCGCGAACAATCGATCGTCGCGCCAGGCATGATGGAACAGACTGTCCAGTGCGCGATCGGCGGTTTGCTGGAGCGAGTTGTCGTCCAGTTGCCGCGATGCGCGCGCGAGACCGGAAATCATCAGCGCGTTCCACGACGTCAATACCTTGTGGTCCAAACCAGGTCGCACTCGCGCGGCGCGTGCCGCGAAAAGTTTTGCATTTGCCGATGCCAGCAGCTTCGCAACTTCTTCGCGTGATATTTGCATCGATGCTGCAATGGCGTCGATGGACAACGCGACGACAAGATTCCACGCGTGACCTTCGAAATTCGGCGCGCGGTCGAATCCGAAGTGGCGTTCGGCCACCGCGAATTCGTTGTCGTCCAACAACCCGCGCACGTCATTGCGTTGCCAGACATAAAACTTGCCCTCTTCGTGTTCGGAATCCGCGTCGAGCGCGCTATGGAAACCGCCGCTCGGCGATGTCATCTCGCGCCGCAGCCAATCGACGATGCCGTTCGCCGCTGCGCGAAAAGAGTCCGACTCGAAATTCGCATACAGCGGCAGCAATTGCGCGTTGTCGTACAGCATCTTTTCGAAATGCGGGATTTCCCAGCGCTCGTCGACGGAGTAACGGCAGAATCCGCCGCCGAGCTGATCGTGGATGCCTCCGTCCGCCATGCGCTGCAGCGTGAATTCGACCGTCGACGGCGACGCGGCATCCAGCAGCAATTCCATTTCCGGACAATGCGGAAACTTCGGCGCGCCGCGATGGCCGCCGTGGACGTCATCGAACGCGCTTTCGATCTGCCGAATGGCGGCACGCACGGGAGCGTCGTCGAACGCGCCTTGTAACGGCGATGCTTTTCCCAAATCGCCGAGGAACTCGGCGAGGGCCGCATTTTGCGAGCGAACTTCATCGCGCCGCGAATCCCAGAAACTTCGTATCTGCTGCAGGATGTGAACGAACGGCGGCATACCATAGCGCGCCCCCTTCGGGAAATAAGTGCCGGCGTAAAAGGGCAGGTGGTCGTCGGGCGTCAGGAAAACGGTGAGCGGCCAGCCGCCGCCACGGCGGGTGAGGGCTTGATGCGCGAGCTGGTAAATCCTGTCGATGTCGGGACGCTCTTCGCGATCCACTTTTATACAAATGTACAATTCGTTCATCACGGCGGCGGTGGCTTCGTCTTCGAAGCTTTCGTGCGCCATCACGTGGCACCAGTGGCACGCGCTGTAGCCGACGGAAAGGAGAATCGGTTTGTTCAGCGCGCGCGCCTGCGCGAGGGCGGCTGGATTCCACGGCCACCAGTCGACCGGATTACCCGCATGCTGGCGGAGGTAAGGACTGCTTTCGTTGGCGAGGCGGTTCGGCATGTAGAAAGATTAGCGCGATTCGCCTGTCGGAAAACAAAACGCCCGCGGCTGCGGGCGTTCGTCGGTCGGATATGCGGATGTCAATCGGCGACCGGTGCGCCGGGTCCGAGGTATTTCTCCAGGAATTTCTCGGTGACGACATAGCGGTCGGTGTTGTTGTCTTCCTTGAAGAAGCCATGACCTTCCTTCGGCTTCGTCATGTATTCGACAGGCTTGCCGGCCTTTTGCAGCGCGTCGCGCATCTCGCGAGCGTTCTGGATCGGCACGCGCTTGTCGTCTTCGCCGTGGATGATCAACACCGGGGTATTGAATTTATCGACGTGATCGATAGCGGAATTCGCGGCGATATATTTTTCGTCGTCCATGCCCCAGGCATCGTGGAGAAAATTGCGTCCCATGCGCGAACGGCGCGTATCGCTGCGATCGGTCTGAACGCGGATGTCCGCTACGCCGGCGATGGCCACCGAACATTTGAACGTTCCCTGCGGTGCATAGACGGGCTGGAAATACGCCGCATACCCGCCGTAGCTCGCGCCATAGACGCACACACGGTTCTTGTCGGTATAGCCTTCGTCTTCGGCCCATTTCAGACCGTCGAGCATGTCCTGCATCATGCCCGTGCCCATTTGCAGTTTGCCGGCGTCTTCGAAATCCTTGCCGCGTCCGCCGGAGCCGCGATAGTTGACTTGCACCACCGCATAGCCGCGGCTGGCGAGAAATTGCGCTTCGGCATCGTCCCAGCCGGTGATCGCCCATCGGTGTTGGATGCCGATCGGTCCGCCGTGCGGAAGCAACAACGTGGGAAGATTTTTCGCGACGCGATGCGGCGGCAATGTGATGAATCCGCCCAGTTCGGTTCCGCTCGATGCCTTGAACCAGAACGGTTTGCGCACGCCGAGCTGATCGGGTTTCAGCCACGGTTTGGATTGATACAACGGGCGCAGATTGTTCGTCTTCACGTCGAACAAAGCGTAGGTGCCGGGATCGCGGTCGCTGACGGCGCGTATCAGCAGACGCGATCCATCCTCGCTGAGATCCGAAATCTCCACGAAATGATCGGCGAATTTCGCGTTGAGCGCCTTGAGTATCGCGGTGTACTTGTCGTCAGACAAATACTTCAGCGATGGCCGTCCGTCGAGCACTACCGCCGCCACCGGCACGTGCGGCGCCGGTGTCCACATGATGTCGCCGACACTCACGCGCGGATCGGATGCCAGGATCTTGCGGTCGCTGCCGTCGAGTGCGCTGATCGTGAAAACGTTCGGCCCGCCTTCCTTGTTCCCGAGCGCATAAAGTTGCGATCCGTCCGCGGTCAGCTCCATCGGCGCGAAAGATTTTCCGACGGCCGACGCGGGCAACTCGACCCATTTGACGTCCGGCCCCGGCCGGTAGAACACGTGTTCCTTCAGCGCTGCGTCGGCGCCGAAGGCATAACGCACCACGCCGTCATGCACGACGAAATTATAAAAATCCTCGCCGATGCCGCCGATTTTCTTCACAGTGCCGGTTCGCGAATCGATGTCGTAGATGCTCGTCTCGTGCGCCATCGCATCTTCGCCGCCGCTCTCGGGAAACGGCGAGAACGTCAGATAAAAATGGCCGTTGGCATGATCGGGCTTGCCGGAAATACGGCCGAAGCCGCGCGGGATTTGCAGAATGTTGAGCGGATTGTTCGTGGAATCGCGATTGCTGTAGCTGTACAGCAGACGCTTGTTTTTGCCGTCGATGTCCACGGCGATGATGTCGCCGGTCGGTGTCGGTGCTTCGGAAAACGCGGTTTCCCGGCCGGTGCCCATCACCAGGCGGCTATTGTCGGCCCACGTGATGTCGATGGGGAGATAGTGCTCGTCCATGTCGAGCCGGCTCATGTACTTGAGGTCCGGCAAGTGCAGCACCGCGAGTTGATATTTGCTGTCGCCGTTTTCGGTGCGATGCACGGATACCGCGATGTTTTCGCCGTCGGGCGATATGACGGGCACGCCGAGCGGCGGATGCTTGGCGAAATCCGCATCGGGTATCACGGTGACGGCCGGCAGCGTGGGAGGTTTGGCGTCTTGCGCGTACACGACGGCAACTGCGCCGCTCATGCTCATCGCCGCGATCAAAATCCGCTCCATACGCTTCATCGGGGCCGCCTCTTCTTGTGCCAACGCAAATTATGCCGCATCGCGTGTGCAGGGGAAATTGCCGTACCATGCGGCGATGTCAACGGACGTCAGCTATCCCGCCCTGTATTTGAAACGCGGCGAAGATGCGCGGCTGCGCGCGGGCCACCTTTGGGTGTTTTCCAACGAAGTGGACGTGCAGCGCTCGCCGTTGACGCAATTCGAGCCGGGCGCTTTGTGCGTGATCGCCGACGCGTTCGACAAGCCGGTCGGCGTCGGCTACGTCAATCCGAACTCGCTCATCGCGGCGCGGCTGATCAATCGCGGCGTCGGGCATGCGATCGATCGTTCGCTGTTTGTCCACAAGTTCAAAATTGCACTTTCATTGCGCGAACGGATTTTCGCGGAGCCGTTTTACCGATTGATATTCGGCGAATCGGACGGCGTGCCCGGTCTCACCGTCGATCGCTACGGCGATGTTCTCGTCGCGCAAGCCACGACAGCCGGCATGGAACGCCTGAAAGAGGATGTCGCCGACGCGCTGGTGAAAGTCGTCAAGCCCAGTGCGCTCGTCTGGAAGAACGATGCCGGCATTCGCGCACTCGAGCAGTTGCCGGAATACGCCGATATCGGTTTCGGCGAATTGAAGGCACCTGTTTTGGTGCGCGAAGGCGGATTGGAATTCGAAATCGATCCGATCGGCGGACAGAAAACCGGCTGGTTTTACGATCAGCGCAGCAATCGCGATCAGTTGGCAAATTATGTCGCGGGGAAACGCGTGCTCGACGTCTTCAGTTATCTCGGCGGCTGGGGTTTGCGAGCGGCGGTGGCTGGAGCGAGCGAGGTGTTTTGCGTCGACGTATCGGCGCAGGCCGTCGCGTCGATCGGGCGCAACGCGGAGCGCAACACACTGGGCGATCGCGTGCGCGCCGTGAAATCCGATGCGTTCGACTATCTGAAAACGCTGCGCGATGCGCGTGAACGATTCGATGTCGTGATCCTCGATCCGCCGGCTTTCGTCAAACGCAAAAAGGATTTCGCCGAGGGCCGTCTCGCCTATCGCCGCATCAACGAAATGGCGATGCAGATCCTCGCACGCGACGGCATTCTGATCACGTGCTCATGCTCGTATCACATGCCGCGCGCCGTGTTGCTCGATGGCATTCAGCAAGGCGCGCGACATCTCGACCGCTACGTGCAAGTGCTGTCGCAGTTGCAGCAGGCGCCGGATCATCCGGTGCATCCGGCGATTCCGGAGACGGATTATCTGAAAGGCTTCATTTGCCGCGTGGTTCCCGCGTAGCAAACCGCCCGGGCGCGTCGACGAATCGGCTAAAATCGCCGCACCCTCGCCGATTTACGTATCGATGCCGTATTTCCACAACATCAACCCGATCGCGTTTTCAATCGGTCCGCTCGCCGTGCATTGGTACGGCATCATGTACCTGCTTGGATTCCTCGGCGCGTGGTATCTCGGCAATCGCCGCCTGCAACAGGGCCGATTGCCCATTTCGCACGAACAGTTTTCCGATCTCGCGTTCTACGGAATGCTCGGGGTCATCATCGGCGGCCGCATCGGCTACATGCTGTTCTATATTTCGCCGAGCTGGATCTGGACCGATCCGCTCGCGCTGTTCCGCGTGTGGGAAGGCGGGATGTCGTTCCACGGCGGATTGCTCGGCGTGCTCGCGGCGGGATGGTTGTGGTCGCGGCGCCGCAAGATTTTTTTCTTCGACACGATGGACTTCGTCGCGCCGCTGGTGCCGATCGGCCTGGGGCTTGGGCGTCTGGGCAATTTCGTCGGCGGCGAATTGTGGGGTCGCCGCACCGACGTGCCGTGGGGCGTGATTTTTCCGCGGTCGCTGGAAGACATCAGCATGTCGCGCGATGCGTTATACAAACTGTATCTCGACGGACAACTCGATCACGAAGCGCGGCATCCGTCGCAGCTTTACGAATTCACGCTGGAAGGCATCGTGCTGTTCACGGTGCTGTGGGTTTATTCGCGCAAACCGCGGCGGCGTTATGCGGTATCCGGCATGTTCGCATTGCTGTACGGGCTATTTCGTTTCGGCGTCGAATTCGTGCGCGAGCCCGATGTGCAGCTCGGTTTCATCGCGTTCGATTGGCTGACGATGGGCCAACTCCTGTCGATCCCGCTGATCATCATCGGCATCGTGCTGTTGTGGTTGTCGCGCCGTTCGCCGATAGTGTTTCCGCCGGCTGCGGGTGCCGTGGCCGGGGTTCCGCTGAAGGAAGCCCCCTGATGCGCCAATATGTGGATCTGCTGCGTCACGTGCTCGACCGCGGTGATGAAAAATCCGATCGCACCGGCACGGGCACGCTGTCGGTGTTCGGATATCAGCTGCGATTCAATTTAGGCGAAGGATTTCCGTTAGTCACGACAAAGAAGCTGCACACGAAATCCATCATCCACGAATTGCTGTGGTTTCTGCGCGGCGAAACGAACATCGCGTATCTCAACGAACACGGCGTTTCGATCTGGAATGAGTGGGCGGATGCGAATGGAGAACTCGGGCCGGTCTACGGCAAGCAATGGCGTTCGTGGACGGGCGCAGACGGCAAAACGATCGACCAAATCGCGTGGCTCATCGACGAAATCAAACGCAATCCGGATTCGCGGCGATTGGTCATCAGCGCGTGGAATGTCGCCGATCTGCCGAAGATGGCGCTGCAACCGTGTCATGCGTTGTTTCAATTTTATGTGGCGAACGGAAAATTGTCGTGCCAGTTGTATCAGCGTTCGGCCGATATTTTTCTCGGCGTGCCGTTCAACATCGCCAGCTACGCGCTGCTCACGCACATGATCGCGCAGGTGTGCGATCTGGCGGTCGGCGATTTCATACATACGCTCGGCGATGCGCATTTGTACAAAAACCATCTCGAACAGGCGCGCGAGCAGGTCGAACGCCGGCCGTTCCCGCTGCCGCATCTGAAACTCAATCCGGCGGTACGTTCGATCTTCGATTTCAAGTTCGACGACGTCGCTATCGAAGAATATCAATCGCACAAGTCGATCAAGGCGCCGATCGCGGTTTAGTTTCGCGGCAATCTTTGCGAGTCAATGAGCAACATGGATAACGCGCAAGCCACGCCGCAGATCAGCCTGATCGCCGCGCTCGACCGCAACTTCGCGATTGGCCGAGATGGCGAAATGCCGTGGCATCTGCCGGACGATCTCAGGCGCTTCAAGCAGCTCACGCTCGGCAAAGCGGTCTTGATGGGAAGCAAGACCGCGCATGCGATCGGCCGCGCATTGCCGGGCCGCGAAAATCTCGTGCTGACGCGCCGTTCGACGCCGCCCTTCGCCGGTCAGGTCGTGGTGCATTCCGTCGACGAAGCAATCGCGCGCGCCAATGGCGCGGAGCTTTGCGTGATCGGCGGTGGCGAAGTGTACGAATTGACGTTGTCGCGCGCGGCGAAATTGTATCTGACCAGGATCAATACGGAAGCCGATCGTGCGGACACGTTTTTCCCCCGCTTCGATCCGGCGCAATGGCGCGAGACATTTCGCGAAGCGCATGTCGCCGATGCGAAGCACGCATTCGGATTCACGTTCGTGGACTACGGACGCCGCATATAAAAAACGGCGCGGGATCTCCGCGCCGTTTCACAACCGATGCGCGACGTTTTACGGCGCGACGCCCGGTGCGTCCTCGTAGTCCGCGGCGACGGTTTCATCCGAGCCGTGCACCGGCTTGCCGGTTTTGACGATCGCCGAAATGATAGCGGCAAGTGCGAGATTGATCACCAACGCGATCAGGCCGATGTACAAGTTGCCGATGCCGGGAATCATGAAGATCGGCTTCACGCCCTGGCTCCACGACATCCACGTGCCCGCCACCATGCCGACGAGCCAGCCGACGAGCAGTCCGGTCGAGTGGAACCAGCGCGTGTACAAGCCGAACACCACGGCGGGGAGAATCTGCAGAATCCAGATGCCGCCGAGCAATTGCAGATTGATCGCGAACTCCAGCGGCAGGAACACGACGAACACCAGCGCGCCGAATTTCACGGCGAGCGACGTGATTTTTGCGACGTTCGATTCCTGCTTCGGCGTCATGTTGCGGTTGACGTAAGGCCGCCAGATGTTGCGCGTGACGATGTTCGCGGCTCCGATCGACATGATCGCCGCCGGCACCAGCGCGCCGAGCGCAATGGCGGCACAGCAGAATCCCGCGAACCATTCGGGGAACTGATCCATGATCAACGTCGGTACCACCGCCGTTCCCTTCGCATTGGTGTGCGCAGCGATGGCCATGTAGCCCAGCATCGCGATCAAACCGAGCGCGATCGTGTACGTCGGCAGCAGCATCGCGTTGCGGCGGATCACGTTCGGGCTGGACGCGGCCAGCGTGCCCGTCGCCGAATGCGGATACAGGAACAGCGCGAACGCCGAGCCGAGCGCGAGCGACGCGAACGCCGTCATCTGATTCGGGTTGAGCAGAATTCCGGGCGGCGGCGCATTCGGTTTGGCTTTGAACGCGGCGTCGGCGGCATCGAACACCGCTTTGTATCCGCCGAGGTGCGACGGAATGATGATGATCGCGGCGATCACGAAAATATAGATCATGATGTCCTTCACGAACGCGATCATCGCCGGTGCGCGTAATCCACTTGTATACGTGTATACGGCGAGGATGATGAACGCGATGATCAGCGCTATTTCGCCGCCCGTTTTCGGATCGACATCGCCGAAGCCCATCGCCGCGAACACGACTTGCATGCCGACGAGCTGCAGCGCGATATACGGCATCGTCGCCAGCACGCCGGTGAAGGCGACGGCCAACGCGAGCCAGTGGCTGCCGTAACGGCCTTCGACGAAATCCGACGTGGTCACGTAGTTGTGCTTGTGGCACACGTTCCACAATCGCGGCATCACGAGGAAGACCAGCGGATACATGATGATCGTGTAAGGCAGCGCGAAGAATCCGTACGCGCCGATGGCGAAAACGAGCGCGGGTACGGCGACGACGGTGTACGCCGTGTAGACATCGCCGCCGATGAGGAACCACGTGATCAGCGTGCCGAAGCGGCGGCCGCCGAGTCCCCATTCGTGCAATTGCGACAAATCGGCTTTTTTCCAACGCGCGGCGAAGAAACCGAGCACGGTCACGAGCGCGAAGAAAAATGCGAAAACGATCCA
>DATAVJ010000122.1:0-11726 GCA_036267795.1 Rudaea sp. | reverse complement strand
GTTCGACGCCACGCGGTACAAATCCACGCCCTGCAGCAGAACAGTCCTGATGCCGAAAACCTTCGGGCTATGCGGATCGTCCTTTGTCTCGCATTTGGCGTGATGCTTACGATGCACCGCCACCCATTCCTTGGTGACCATGCCCGTGCTGATCCACGACCAGAAGCGGAAGAAATGCGCGAGAACCGGATGGAAATCCACGCCGCGATGCGCTTGGCTGCGGTGCAGATACAACGTCACCGCAAAAATGGTGAGCTGCGTTACGACGAGAAAATAGATGACTTTGGCCAGCCACGAGGCGTGGACCAGGCCGTTGGCCAGGAAATTCAGGATGAATTCAAGCATTGAGTAATACCGCGATAGGAAAAAGGACTATACGTGAGCCGACCTGCCCCCGCCAGTGATACAGCATCCCTGAAATCCGGCGTTCTTTCTATATGCGGCCACCCTTGCCGCGGATCAACTGACCAGCAACAATCAAGCCAGTTCAATGGAATTTGCATGGTCGCCGAACCCCTGTTGCGCCTGGAAAATGTTAGCCGCCGGTTAGCCGGTCGCGTCGTGGTCGAAAACATCGACGCGCGGCTCGACCGCGGCGTCGTTTTAGGCCTGCTGGGCGTGAACGGCGCCGGAAAATCCACGACGTTGCGGATGGTGTGCGGCGTTCTCGCGCCGAGTAGCGGCAATGTGTTCGTTTCCGGATTTGATCTGCGTGAAAATCCCCACGCCGCGGCGAAGGCAATCGGCTACTTGCCGGAGCAGCCGCCGCTGTATCCCGAATTACGCGTCGACGAGTACCTGAGATTTTGCGCTCGACTGCGCCGATTTTCCGCCGCAACGCTGCGCGCCGCCGTCGATTCGGTGATCGAACGCTGCGGACTGGGCGAAGTGCGCCATCGTCTGCTCGGCAATCTGTCGAAAGGCTTTCAGCAGCGGGCCGGCATCGCGCAGGCGATCGTTCACGATCCGTCGCTGATCGTGCTCGACGAACCGGCATCGGGTCTGGACCCGCTGCAATCCGCGAACATTCGCGCGCTGATCCGCGAGCTGGGAAAAGATCGCGCGGTGATCCTGTCGACGCATTTGATCGCCGACGTCAATCAGTGCTGCGATCGCGTCGCGATCCTGCATCGCGGCCGATTACGCTACGACGGACCGGTGCAGATGATGTCGAGCGATTCCATTATCGAAGTTCGCGTTTCCAAAACGCCCGCGCAGGACGCGTGGGCAGCGATCGCCGGCGTCGAATCGGCGCAATTCGCCGATGGATTCTGGCGCGTGAAATTGAAACCGGACGCGCAGCCCGAAACGCTGGCGGAATCCGTCGTTCGACAAGGGTGGGGTCTCGTCGAACTTCGCGCGCAGCAGACGAATCTCGAAAACGTTTTTCTGCGCATCGCCAGTGCCGACGAAACGCCGGTGGCGGCATGAGCGCGGTCGTCGCGCGCAATGAACTGCGCCGTTTTTTCCTGACGCCGCTCGCGTGGGTTTTACTGGCCGCAGTGCTTGCGGTGCTCGCCTATTTCTTCCTGGTTTCGCTGGGCGCGTTCTTCGCGTTGATGCCGAAAATCGCCGGCATGGCCGACGCACCCGGTGTCACCGATCTCGTCGTCTTGCCGTTGTTGCGCGCAATTGCGAGCCTGCTGCTGGTCATCGTTCCCTTGCTCGGCATGCGCGCGATTGCCGTCGATCGGCAAAACGGAAGCCTCACATTGTTGCAAGCGTCGGGCATCGGCGATGCGCGGATCGTGCTCGGAAAATATTTCGGCCTGCTCGGATTCGTGATCGTGTTCGTCTTGCTCGCCGCGGCGATGCCGTTGAGTCTGGAGATCGGTACATCGCTCGATCTCGGCCGTATCGCGGCAGCCACGCTCGGACTGGTTCTTTTCGCCGCAGCGCTGTGCGCAATCGCCGTCGCGAGCTCCGCCGTCACGCAATCCTCCGCGCTCGCGGCAGCCATCGCATTGATCGCGAGTCTCGTGCTGTGGATGCTCGACGCCGGCGCGCGCTACGAAGGCATCAGCACCACGTTCGTGAACTATCTCGCGCTGCCGACGCACCTGGAGCCATTTCTCCACGGCATCGTATCGAGCCTCGACATTGTATACTTTTTGCTTATTGCACTCGTCGCGCTGACGCTCGCGGCGCGACGCGTCGGCGCCCTGCGGACGCGCGGCTGACATGGCCGACCGATTTCTCGACTGGCTGTTCGCGATCCTGCTGCTCGCAGCGGCCGTCATGCTCGCGTTCTTCAGCACGCGCTTCGGATGGCAACACGATTTCAGCTACGCGCAGCGCGCGAGCCTCGATGCGCAGACGCAAAAGCTGCTCGAACGTCTCGACGCGCCGGTATCGATCGTTTCCTACGCACCGCCGGATAATCAGTTGCGCGGCGCCATTTCGGATTTCGTCGCTCGTTACGAACGCGTCAAGCCCGACATCTCGCTGACGTTCGTCGATCCCGATGCAAACCCGGCGGCGACACGCGAAGCCGGCATCCAAGTCAGCGGTGAACTCGTCATTCGCTACAAAGGCCGCAGCGAGCAGCTGAAAGTTCTGACGGAACGCGAACTCGACAACGCGTTGCTGCGTCTCGCACGCGAGCATGAACGGCTTGTTGCGTTTCTCGCCGACGACGGCGAACGCAAACCCGACGGCGCCGGCAATGCCGATTTCGGCAATTTCGGCGCCCTGCTGAAAGCGCAAGGCGTGCGCGCTATTTCGCTGACGCTGACGGGCGACATGCACATTCCGGAAAACGTCGATGCGCTCGTCGTCGCTGCGCCGACCGTGATGTTGTCCGATGCCCTCGTCAAAGAAATCCTCGATTTCGTCGACCGCGGCGGCAACTTGCTTTGGCTGTCCGAGCCCGGCGAAAAGGTCGGACTGGAGCCGTTGTTCAAGGAACTTTCCGTTCGTGCATTGCCCGGTGTCGCGGTAGACGGCGCGAGCGCGCAATTCGGTATCGGCGATCCGAGTTTTGTCGCAATTTCCACATATCCACAAAATCCGATCACTCGCGATTTCGCGCTGACGACATTGTTTCCGCAATCCGTCGCGTTGGCGAAAGTAGTGCAGCCGCAATGGAGTATCAGTGCGCTGCTGACGACGACAGAGAAATCGTGGACGGAAACAGGCGCGATTCCGAAACAGGGCGACACCACGACGATCAGTTACGACGAAAGCAAGGGCGAGATTCCCGGTCCGCTCAATCTCGGCCTTTCGCTGACACGGCTTTCGCCCAGTCCTGCGAAACGCGAGCAGCGCGTGGTCGTCATCGGCGACGCGGATTTTTTGTCGAACGCATTTCTCGGCAACGGCGGCAATCGTGAATTCGGCCAGCGTGTCTTCGACTGGCTGTTGCAGGACGACGAGCTCGTCGACATTCCCGACAAAGGTGCGCCGGATCGTCAACTCGACATGACGCAGCGCGGATTGGGCCTGATCAGCCTCGGTTTCCTCATCGGCCTGCCAGCGTTGCTGCTTGTGTGCGGCGGCGTGATTTGGTGGCGACGGCGGCGCGCGTAGATTCAGATGCGCAGATCGACACGGCAAATCCTGGCGCTCGCGATCGTGGTGGCCGCACTCGGCGTCGGCATTCGCATGGAAATACTGCGTGAGGAAAAACTTCTTCCGGTGCCGCTCACGTCGCTCGATCCGGTCGGGTTGAAATCGCTGGAAATCCGATGCGCCGATTGCCGGACTCGGCATTTCGAACATCGGGCGAGCGGCTGGTGGATGTTGGAACCGTATGCGCTGCGCGCGGACGACGGCGCGGTGTCGCGGCTCGCCACCGTCGCAAAAGCACGCGTGCGCACCAAGCTCGATATCGGCGCGTACGATCTTACGAAACTTGGGCTCATTCCACCGCGCATGACGGTCAAGCTTGACGACGCGCAAATCGATTTCGGCGATGAAGATCCGATCGAGCATGATCGTTACGCACACGTCGGCGCCGAGTTGTTCCGTGTTCCGGATCGTTTTAGCGCGCGCTTGCTTGAATCGCCGGAATCCGAAATCGATCGGCATGTGATCGACACCGATGCGGCCGTCGTCGAAGTGAGCATCGATGGGCAACCGCCTCGCGCGGATCTCGCAGCCGCGTGGAAGAACGCGTTGGCCGCGCAAATGCAACCTGCCAGCAATATAGGTGCGAACGCGATATCGGCAGTGCTCGAATTCGCTGACGGGACGAAACAAGAATTCTCGATCTATCGCGAAAACGAACACTACGTCGTCCGGCGCAACGACATTCGTCTCGGCTATCTGATCGGTGAAGCCCAGGCACAAGCGCTGCTCGGCAAGGCGAACTGACGATGCCCGAACTGCCCGAAGTCGAAACGACGCGTCGCGGCATCGCGCCTTATCTCGAAGGGCGCCGCGTTCTGGACGTCGTCATTCGTCAACGGAATCTGCGCTGGCCGATTCCCGCCGTCGTCCGCAAGAAATTGTCTGGGCAAATAATCGATCGCGTCGATCGCCGTGCGAAATATCTGCTCGCACATTCGCGCGCGGGAACGGCGATCATGCATCTGGGTATGTCCGGATCGTTGCGCGTACTGAAAGCCGACGCACCGATCGGCGCGCACGACCATTTCGATTGGCGCATGGATTCCGGCAAGATTCTCCGATTCACCGATCCACGACGATTCGGCAGTCTGCTGTGGCAAGCACCGGGCGAGACGCATTCGTTATTGGCGAATCTGGGTCCGGAACCGCTCGGCGACGAACTCGACGGCGATTATCTTTGGCGAAAATCGCGCGGCCGATCCGCGGCGGTGAAAATTTTCGTGATGGATCAGAACGTCGTGGTCGGCGTTGGAAACATTTACGCGTCGGAAGCATTGTTTGCGGCAGGCATTCATCCGCGTCGCGCGGCAGGATCGATTTCTCGGGCGCGTTACGCACGACTCGCCGGCGAGGTGAAACGAATTCTTGCATACGCCATCGAGCGCGGAGGCACGACGCTGCGCGATTTCATCAGTCCTGACGGCGTGCCGGGTTATTTCGAGCAGGAACTGTTCGTTTATGGCCGCGGCGGCGAACCGTGCAAAGTGTGCGGCACGCCGATCCGCGTGATCACGCAGGGACAACGCAGCACTTTTTTCTGTCCGCGCTGCCAGCGTTAGGTTTTCGCTTTCGATTCCGGCAGCGGCAACATGGTTTGCTGCAACTCGATGTAGCCGATGCCCGCCGTGATCTTCTTGAACTCCGCGCGGCTCACCGACACGTAGCGTTCGTTGCCGCCGATTTCCACTTGCGGACCGTCCGTGACGGCGCGGCCGTTGTCGTCCACGCGCACGACCATCGTGGCCTTCTTGCCGGTGTGGCAGATCGTCTTGATTTCGCTGAGTTCATCGGCCCACGCCAATAAATATTTACTGCCTTCGAAAAGTTCGCCGCGGAAATCCGTGCGCAGACCGTAGGCGAGAACGGGAATCTTCAGTTCATCGACGATGTCGCTCAATTGCCACACCTGCGCGCGCGTGAGGAATTGCGCTTCGTCGACGAGCACGCAGTGCAGCGCGCCATTGTGAAAAACGTCGGCCGTGACGATCGCGCGCAAATTTTCGTCGCGCGCAAAAGAATGCGCGTGCGCTTTCAAACCGATGCGCGATGCGACGATGCCCGCGCCGTGCCGGTCGTCCAGCCGAGGCGTGAGAATCAGCGTGCGCATGCCGCGCTCGCGATAGTTGTGCGCGCTCTGCAGAAGCGTCGTCGTCTTGCCGGCGTTCATCGCCGAATAATAGAAATACAGTTTTGCCATTCCGACCTCGAATCCTCGCGCGACGGAGTTTATTTCATTGCGGCGACAGGTGCCGACGCACTGACTTTCGTCGGTGCGTGTTCCTGCCTTAATGCCGACGACGCGGCGAGCGGCGCATTTCTATGATCCAGGCATGGCGGCGACGCTCGTTTGCTTTCGTCGTCGTCTATGGTTATCGATATGGAGCCTCCGGACATGTTTACGTTTTCCCGATATGCCTTGGTTTTTCTGTTTCTGCTGAGCACTTCCGCGTTGGCCGCGGATCACAGGGTGACGGCCGGGGGCGCCGCCAACGTTTTCAATCCCAGAACGCTGACAATCAACGCAGGCGACACGATCACATTCGTCAATGGCGGCGGCGTACATAACGTTGTCGCAGACGACAACGCGTTCACCAGCGGCGCGCCATCGAGTTCCTTTACGTTCACGCAGGCATTCCCGAACGCCGGCACGTTCAGTTACTACTGCCAAGTCCACGGCGCTCCGGGCGGTGTCGGCATGTCCGGATCGATCGCCGTCAATGCCACGGCGCCGTCCGCAGCGCCGATCACCGGTGCGACCAGCGGCTCATGGTACGACCCGGACCAATCCGGCCACGGTTTTCTCATTCAAGTCGCGCCGCCGAATCTTTTCATCGCGTATTGGTTCGTCTACACACCCGACGGAACGGCGCAAGCATGGATGACGGGCGCGGGCACCTACGACACGACGACGAACACGGCCACGATCGAGATGCAACAGCAGATCGGCGCCAAGTTTCCGCCGCTTTTCAATCACGGCGATCTCACATCGACCGATTGGGGTTCAATCACCTTCACACAAACCGATTGCACGCACGCGACGGTGAGCTGGGCGTCGAAAATTCCTGCCTACGGCACCAGCACGCAACCGCTGCCGCTCACCAAGATCATCGGCGTCAACGGGCTGACATGTACAAACTGACGCGCACTGGCTTCGTGGCCGCGGCGATCGTGCTGAGTATTTCGGCACGGCTCGCCGCCGCGGTGGAACCGGGATCGCCGGCGCCGGGTTTCGATGCGTCGACGTTCGACAAGAAGCCGATCCGCCTTGCCGATTATCGCGGCAAAGTGGTGTTCGTCGATTTTTGGGCATCATGGTGCAGCCCGTGCCGGCAGGCTTTGCCGCTGTACGACAAATTATCCGGCGAATTTGCCGCGTCGGATTTCGCCGTCGTCGCTGTCAACGTGGATGAAAATGCCGCTGACGCGAAGAAATTCCTCGCTGAACACCCGGTGAAGTATACGATTGTACAAAATCCAAAAGGCGACATTCCGAAAGCGTTCGGCATCGACGGCATGCCGTCGTCGTACTTGATCGACCGCGACGGCACGATCCGCGAGCGGCACGTCGGTTTCGAGCCGAAGGATATCGACGCGTTGCGCGGCGAGATCGCGAAATTGATCGGAACGCCCGCTCATGCGTCGTGATCTGCGCATATTCGCCGTGCTCTCTATCGGATTGCTGATGGCCGGCTGCGCGACAACGCCGGTGCAGCCGTGGGAACGCGGCCGCCTGGCGGGCTGGGACATGCGTTGGGATTCCGATCCGATGCAGGCGGCGGCGAACGAACACGCGCATTTCAGCAAGGAAGGCACGAGCGGCGAAATCGGCGCAGCGGGCGGCGGCTGCGGTTGCAATTGATGAGCGTGAACCGGCGTCCATCGTCATCGCTGACGCTGTTGCTCGCCGCATCGGCGGCGCTGACGGGCCAGAAGGCGCACGCGGACGAAACGACGTCTGCGCCGACGATCGGCTATCGTTTCAACGTCTACGACGAAGACGCGTTTTCCGGCGCAACTGTGATCGGCAGTCCGCAGCGGTATCACGTCGACACGCAGCAACTGGATTTCTCGTCCGGCGTCGGCGACCGGAATACGCTGAACGTCAACGCGGTGCATGAAGTGATGAGCGGTTCGTCGCCGTGGTATGAAATTCCGGGGCCGAACAACAAACCGATCCAGGTGCTGAGCGGTGCCACGATTCGGGATCATCGCAATGCGATCGACGCGTCGCTGACGCACGACGCGGGCGGCAATTCGACGACGACGATCGACGCGTCGTATTCCACCGAACGCGATTATCACGCCACCGCCATCGGCGCCGAGCATACGTTGCCGCTGAACGCGGCGCTGACATTGGGCTTCGGCGGAAGTTTGTCGCACGACATCGTCGCACCGACGGACGCGTTGATTTTCGACCGCATCACGCATGCGGAAAAAAATACGCTGTCGGCATTCGGCAGTCTGAGCTGGGTAATGAACAAGGCATCGGTGATCGAAAGCGGCATTCAAATCAATTATCAAAGCGGTTATCTGTCCGATCCGTACAAACTCGCGACGGTGGGCGACGTGCAATTACCCGATACGCGGCCGGATCGACGTACGGAAGTCGCGTGGCTTGTTCGGTATCGTTATGCGGTGAATGCCGATGCGGCGCTGCATCTCGACTCGCGCGTTGCCGCAAACAGTTGGGGCCAGAAATCGTTCACCGTCGAAGCCGCCTGGTATCAGAGCTTGAGCGGCGGATGGCAACTCGTTCCCGGCGTGCGCTATTACACGCAAGACAGCGCGCGTTTTTACGCGCCGTTTTTCGTGGCGGAAGATGCCGGCGATTTCTATTCGAGCGACTACCGTCTCGGCGGCTTCGGTTCACTTTCCGCGAACATAAATCTTCGCAAGCAATTCGGCCGCTGGGAATTCACGGTCGGAGCCGAGCGCTATCATGCCAGCGCGAGCTACGCGTTAGGCGGCGGCGATGTTTTCAATCCGGGTGCCGTCAGTTACACACGCATCTTCGCCGGACTCGATTACCATTTCGACTAGCGCGGTTGCGCGGCCGGCGGTATGGATGCGTTTCGAATTCTCGACCATGGGATGCCCCTGCGCGTTGCACGTGGAAGCGTGCGATGACGCGACCGCGCAACGCGCGTATGCGGCGACGCTTGCCGAAGTCGATCGTCTCGATCGTAAATATTCGCACTATCGCGCGGACAGTTTGCTTTCCGAACTTCAAAACAAGGTCGGCGCTCCCATCGCGGTAGACGACGAGACCGCGAACCTGCTCGATTTCGCCGCGGAACTGCATCGGCAAAGCGATGGCTTGTTCGACATCACCGCCGGAAAACTAACGCGTTTATGGGATGCGCAGAATCATCGCGTGCCGTCGCAGAAAGAAATCGATGCGGCGTTGCGCGTGACGGGCTGGCATCGCGTCGAATGGCAGCGGCCGAATTTCCGCGTGACGACGGCGGGAATGCGTTTGGATTTCGGCGGACTCGTCAAGGAATACGCGGCCGACCGGTGCGCGCAGGCGTGCCGCGATGCGGGTGTGACATCGGGCGTTGTCGATCTCGGCGGCGATCTCGCGCTGATCGGTCCGCACGAAGACGGCGAGCCGTGGATCGTCGGCATCAAGGCGCCGCGCGCGGAAGGCAAAGCGTCGGCGCGTATCGAATTGCCGCGCGGCGGCCTGGCGACGAGCGGCGACTACGAGCGCGCGTTGATCGTCGATGGCAAACGGTATTCGCACATCGTCGATCCGCGTTCGGGTTATCCGATTGAAAGTTTCGCCAGCGTCAGCGTGGTAGCGGAAACGTGTCTGGTAGCCGGTGCGGCATCGACGCTCGCGATGTTGTCAGGCGTCGAGCGCGGAAAATCCTGGCTGCACGAATTGGGGTTGCCGCACCTTTGCATCGACGCGGACGGCGAACGCAGCGGCGATATTGCGATTTAGCTGGCGAACCCGCGCGCGGTGCGGGCACAATGCGCGCCCTCATGATTTTGAATCCGCAACAATGCGCCGCCGTAGAATACTGCGACGGCCCCGTGCTCGTGCTCGCCGGCGCCGGTTCCGGCAAGACGCGCGTGATCACCGAAAAGATCGCGCATCTTCTCGCGCGCAAACAGTTGGCGCCGCAAAAAATCGCCGCGATAACGTTCACGAATAAAGCCGCGCGCGAAATGCGCGAGCGGGCGAAACGATTGATCAAAGGTGAAGCCGCCGACGAAGTGGCAATCTCGACGTTTCACGCGCTCGGCCTGAAATTTTTGCAGATCGAACACGCGAAGCTGAATTTGAAACGTGGGTTTTCCGTCATCGATGCCGACGATAGTCTCGGCATGGTGAAAGATCTGGTGCCCGCAGCGACAAAGCCCGATCAGCTCCATGCGCTGCGGCATCTGATCTCGACGGCGAAAAACAACGGACTCACGCCCGAGCAGGCGCAAGAGGCCGCGCGTGCGACGCGCGAACGCGAAGCGGCGGACGTTTATGCGGCTTATCAAACGCGTTTGCGCGCCTTCAACGCGGTGGATTTCGACGATCTCATTCGATTGCCGTTGCAGGTGCTCGAGAGCGACGACGATACGCGCGCGGCGTGGCAGGAACGTTTGCGTTACGTGCTCGTCGACGAATATCAAGACACGAACGCGGCGCAATACCGGTTACTCAAGCAACTTGCCGGCGAGCGCGGCGCATTCACCGCGGTAGGCGACGACGATCAATCGATCTATGCGTGGCGCGGCGCCAATCCGGGCAATCTCGACGAACTCGCGCGCGATTATCCGGCGCTGAAAGTCATCAAGCTCGAACAGAATTATCGCTGCAGCGGCCGCATTTTGCGCACAGCGAATGCATTGATCAAGCACAATCCGCATGCGCACGAAAAACGGTTGTGGAGCGATCATGCCGAAGGCGTGCCGATCCGTGTACTCGCCTGCCGCGACGGCGATCATGAAGCCGAACGCATCGCCGCCGACATCGCGCATCGGCAACAAACGTCGAAAGCGCCGTGGAGCGAATTCGCGATTCTGTATCGCGGTAATCATCAATCCCGTTCGTTCGAGAAAGCACTGCGTCTCGCGCGCATTCCATATGCGATCACGGGCGGAACGGCGTTTCTCGACCGCGCCGAAGTGAAAGACGTGCTCGCGTATCTGCGATTGCTCGTCAATCCCGATGACGACGCGGCATTTTTGCGCGTGGTGAATGTGCCGCGCCGTGAGATCGGCGCCGTGACGCTGGAAAAACTCGGCCAAATCGCGCAGACAAAACACACGTCGATGTTACGCGCCGCGCACAGCGATGCCGTTCTTTCGCAACTGCCGCCGCGGCCGGCATCTGCGCTGGCGGAATTCGTCGCGTTGATCGACGAACTCGGCAAACGATCGCTGCCGCCGGCGGATCTCGTCGATGAACTCGTTCGCCGCACGCGTTATGCGGAACACATCGGCACGCAAACGAAAGGCGAGGCCGCGCTGCAGCGGCGTCTGGAAAATCTGCGCGAACTTTGCGACTGGTTTCGCGCGATGCAGAAACACGACTCGCGCATCGGCGATCTGGCCGCCGCGCTCGCGTTGCTCGCGCACAGCGATCGCGACGATGCGTCGAACGCGGTTCGACTGATGACGTTGCACGCCGCGAAAGGACTCGAATTCCGATTCGTCTATATCGCGGGCGCCGAAGACGGTCTGTTGCCGCACGCGGGCGGCATCGAAGAAGGACGGCTCGACGAAGAGCGTCGATTGTTCTATGTCGGCATTACGCGCGCGCGCGAACGGCTGTGCCTGTCGTATGCGACGCGTTCGAAACGGTATGGCGCGATCATCAGCAACGAGCCGAGCCGATTCCTGGCGGAGTTGCCGCAGGACGATCTGCATTGGGACGGCCGCGATGCCGAACAGGATGCGGAAACGGCCCGCGAATCGGCCAGCAGTCATCTGGCGCGGCTCGCAGACTTCTTCAGCGACTGACCGCCTAAACCCGACTTAACCAGCGGCGCCCATGCGCTTGCCAACCCGTAGGGGCGTCACTAAAGTGGCCGTTCCGCACGCTCAACCACCCGCAACAACCATATTGGGGATGTTATGCAGACTTCGCTTATCCGCGTCGCTTTTGTCGCTGCCTTGGCCGCCGCCGGCTTTGGATGCAGTCAACAGAA
>DATAVJ010000121.1:0-3345 GCA_036267795.1 Rudaea sp. | reverse complement strand
TTCACGGCAGTATTCCGCTGGCGGCCATGGCGCGCCTTGGAAGCGGTCTGGAATCGGCTGGCGGCGCAGTCACTTACAACATCGAGTTCGACAAGAACGAGATTGGCGTGGCGAATATATGGGTTCGCGCCGAGGCGGGGTTGCCGCTCGTGTGCCAGCGCTCGCTCGAACCGTTCGTGTTGCCTGTGCGGGTAGATGCGCGGCTCGGATTGATCGAAAGCGAAGCGGAAGAAGCCGGTTTGCCGGCGGGATACGAGCCGCTGTTGGTGGATAATAGCGGTCAACTGCGGCTGGCCGACGTCATCGAAGACGAATTGATTCTCGCTTTGCCGGTGGTGCCATTGAAGCCGGGTGTCGATCCTGTCGAACGCGCCTGGGGCGCGGATGGAACGGAAATGCCCGCGAGCGGACCTGAAAATCCATTCGCGGTTCTGAAGAAAATGAAAGCGTCTAAGAAATAATTGGAGAAATGCCATGGCTGTTGCCAAGAGCCGTAAATCACCTTCCCGCCGCGGTATGCGCCGTTCGCACGATGCGCTGACCGCCAAACAGCTGGCCACCGATCCCACGTCCGGCGAAGTTCATCTGCGTCATCACGTGACCAAAGACGGTTACTACCGCGGTCGCAAAGTGATCGACGACAAAGCCAAGGTCGGCGACGAAGACTGATCGGCGGAGAATCGCCGAGTCGCACTTCAGTCTGACTGCTTGGGGATAGAGCTCTGATCTACGCCCGCATCGCCGGTACCGGCAGCTATTTGCCGGAACGCGTCGTCACCAACGCCGATCTCGAAAAACTCGTCGAAACCAGCGACGAGTGGATCACATCGCGCACGGGCATTCGTGAGCGTCATCTGGCTGCCGATGGCGAGACGACGTGCGATCTCGCCGAACACGCCGCACGCGCCGCGATGGAATCCGCGGGCGTCGCTGCCAACGAGATCGACCTGATCGTTTTCGGCACGACGACGCCGGACATTATTTTTCCGTCGAGTGCGTGCCTATTGCAGAATCGGCTGGGCGCGAACGGTTGCGCGGCATTCGACGTGAATGCCGCATGTTCCGGGTTTATCTACGCTTTGTCCGTCGCGGATAAATTCATTCGAAGCGGCACCGTCAAAACCGCGCTCGTCATCGGCGCCGAAACGCTGTCGCGCATGGTCGATTGGTCCGACCGCTCGACGTGCGTACTGTTCGGCGATGGCGCGGGTGCCGTCGTTCTCAAGGCATCCGACGATCCCGGCATTCTTTCCACGCACCTGCACGCGGACGGCGGCCACAAGGAACTGTTGTGGAATCCCGTCGGCGTATCGGCCGGATTCAAGCACGGCGAAAAGAATTCCGGCTTGCGCGTGCTCATGCAGGGCAGCGAAGTGTTCAAAGTCGCCGTGAAGACGCTCGACCGCGTCGTCGAAGAAACGCTCGCGGCCAACAAACTCGACCGTCACGACATCGACTGGCTGATTCCGCATCAGGCGAACCTGCGCATCATCCAAGCGACCGCGAAGCGGCTGGACATGCCGATGGAGCGCGTTATCGTCACCGTCGACAAGCACGGCAACACCTCCGCCGGATCGGTGCCGCTCGCGCTGGATTTCGCGGTGCGTTCTGGAAAGGTCAAACGCGGCCAGCTTCTGTTGCTCGAAGCTTTCGGCGGCGGATTCACTTGGGGATCCGCGCTGGTCAGATTCTGAGACGGATCAGATTCGATAAGAAAAAGGGAACGACAAGTGCAGTCGCTTCGTCCTGATTCTCATCTTTCATCATAGCCAACGATTATCAATGACGCAGACGTCGCCCGTTTTCCATTCGCTCGCTTTCGTATTCCCCGGCCAAGGTTCGCAATCGGTCGGTATGCTCGCGGAGCTCGCGTCGGAATTCGGCGTCGTCGCCGATACGTTCGCCGAAGCATCGGAAGGTGCGAAGGCGGATTTATGGACACTGTCGCAAGACGGTCCGGAAGAATTGCTCAACAGCACTGAAAACACGCAGCCCGCGCTATTGGCGGCGGGCGTCGCGGTGTGGCGCGTGTGGCACGAGCGCGGCGGCGATACGCCGTCGCTGCTGGCGGGACATAGTCTCGGCGAATACACCGCGCTGGTATGCGCGGGATGTCTGTCGTTGTCCGATGCGGCCGGCCTCGTCGCCGAACGCGGAAAACTCATGCAATCGGCGGTACCCGCCGGCGTTGGCGCGATGGCGGCGGTGCTCGGCGGCGATGATGCGCAAATCGCCGACGTATGCGCGGAAGTCGCGAACGGCGAAGTCGTCGCGCCGGCCAATTACAACGCGCCCGGACAGCTCGTTATCGCGGGCAACACGGCAGCCGTGGATCGCGTCATCGCGCGGCTCACCGAATTGGGCGTGCGCAAAACGGTGAAGCTTGCCGTGAGCGTTCCTTCGCATTGCGCCCTGATGCGAGGTGCTTCCGAAGCATTGGCGCAGAAGTTCGAAACGATCTCATGGTCGGCGCCGAAAATCCCGGTAATTCAAAACGCTGAGGCGAAATCCTACAGCGATGTCGAGGCCATTCGCGGCGCACTCGCGAAGCAGTTGTACATGCCGGTACGATGGACCGAAAGCGTGCAGCAATTCCCCGCGCACGGCATCACGCGCGTGGCCGAATGCGGACCGGCCAAAGTGCTGACGGGTTTGCTGAAACGCATCGAGCGTACATTGGACGGCCGTGCGCTCGGCGCGCCGGAAGAAATGGCGCAGGCGCTGCACGATTGGAAGAAGGTGTAGGCAGATCCATCATTCCCGCGAAAGCGGGAATCCAGCGCCTTTGCTGTTGATGATTCGAGAAAGAGCTAGAGTCACCGGATTCCCGCTTTCGCGGGAATGACGAGATAAAACGGAGCATTTGATGGGCAAGATCCTCGATGGCGAAATCGCACTCGTCACCGGCGCCAGCCGCGGCATCGGTGCGGCGATCGCCGACACGCTGGCCGCGAACGGCGCGAAAGTGATCGGAACGGCAACGAGCGATGCGGGCGCGAACGCCATCGGCGAACGTCTGCAGGCGCATGGCGGTGTCGGTCGTGCGTTGAATGTCACCGACGGCGCAGCCGTCGAAGCGCTGATCGACGGCATCGCCAAAGAATTCGGTCCCATTTCGATTCTCGTCAACAACGCCGGCATCACGCGCGATCAATTGCTGATGCGCATGAAAGACGAAGACTGGCACGCGATTCTCGATACCAATCTTTCGTCGGTCTATCGCACGTCGAAAGCCGTGATGCGCGGCATGATGAAAGCGCGCAAAGGTCGCATCATCAATATCGCATCGGTGATCGGTTTGACCGGCAATCCGGGTCAGGCCAATTACGCGGCGGCGAAGGCGGG
>DATAVJ010000120.1:0-11005 GCA_036267795.1 Rudaea sp. | reverse complement strand
CAGCGGAATACTGCCGTGAAACGAGCGTCGCGCCTGCACCATCCGCCACGCGTCCACTGTTTCTGGCAAAGCCGCATTCATGGGCGCGCGATGGTAGATTCTGCGCTGCACAAAGTCAATGAAAACGTTGGGCTTCAGCGGGTGTGCGGCGTGTTTGCGCGGGCGTCCGGACGCGGATTTTACGTGGCGAGCGGCATCAGGCAGACTAAATCGAAAACATGGGGAAAGCGGCTCGTGCTTTATTTGCTGATCGTCGCACTGATGGCGGCTAGTGCTGGAACAGCGCTGTGGATGCGCGACCGTCACGTGCGGCGTCGGCAGCAGGCCATCAGCGCGTTGCTGGATAGCGCCGACGCCGTGGAATCGCAACTGCAAGCGTGCCGCGAACGTATGCAGCGGCTGCGCAGCCAGTTGTCGATCCTGCCCGAGGAAATGAGCGCGCGTGCCGACAGCGCATTGAGCGCGGATTTCAAGGTGCAAGCGGCGCTCAAGGATTTGCTCGCGCATCGTCTATGGATTCAGCAACACGCCGAGACGGCGACCATCGCGCAGTTCGATGCCGCGCGCAGCGCGCTCGAACAATCGGGCACGACGCTCGCCGCCCTTCTGCAACGGCTCGACGATGCCGCGTCGGAACTCGAGCGCGCGCAGGCCATTGCGCGCGAGGCGGGACGACGCTCCACATGACGACACTTGACGATATCGATCTCGTGCTCGGCTCGACGTCACGTTATCGCCGCGAACTCCTGTCGCGGCTCACGCCGCATTTCCGCATCGTTTCTCCGCATGTCGATGAAACGCCGCTGCCGAATGAAGCGCCCGTGGCGATCGCGGTTCGGCTGGCGAAATCGAAAGCCTCCGCCGTCGCCGAAAAGTGTCCGGGCGCCGTCGTGATCGGATCGGATCAAGTCGCCGATCTCGAGGGCGTCGCATTGGGCAAACCCGGCTCCGTCGAAAACGCCATTCGGCAACTGCAAGCGTGTTCGGGGCGCGACGTTATTTTTCATACGGCGCTTTGCGTGATCGATGTGCGCTCGCCACAAGTAAATATGTTCGAGACTACCGACACGACGCGCGTCAAATTCCGCGAACTCGATGACGCCGAGATCGCACGCTACATTGAACGCGAAAAACCATTGGACTGCGCGGGCAGTTTCAAATCCGAAGGCGTTGGGATAACTCTCTTCGAAAAGATCGAGTCGATCGATCCCACCGCTCTGATCGGACTGCCGATGATTGCGCTCTGCAATCTGTTGCGACGCGCGGGAATCACGTTGCCCTGATCACTGCGTCGCCGCGCACTCATCCGCTGCCGTTTGATTCGCGGGCACCGTGCCTGTGAACCACCGATATTTCTTGCGGCCGGAAAACGGCTCCATCGATGCGACAGGTTTCAGATCGGCTATCCGGCCGCACAATGTGCTCATCCACTCTGCACGCTCGCGTTCGCGACGGGCGGTCGGTTCGGAGATCAGCAAAACATCGCGATGTCCGAGGCTGCGCAGTCCCGCTTCGTCGCGTCCCCACAATGCCAGTTGCGGCGCACGGCCGTGTTTGAAGTTGATCGGATGATCGAGCGCATACACCGTGCGATGTCCGTCGAACGCAAAATCCAGTTCCGCTGCGAGCATGAAATTGTCGGCGACGAGCACGGCGTCCGCTGGCGCCTGCGCAAGTAATTCGCGCGTGCGTTCGGTGGCGTCGGTCCATCCGACGAAATGCTCCGGGAATGCTTTGACGCCCACCAGGCGTTCGGCCAACGACGGCATGGCCGCAGATGCCAGATAAACGTATGCGAGTCCGAGACCGATGCTCAGCGCGACGGCGGCAGCGGCGACGAACCATCGCATCGCCGAATGGCTCCATGTTGTCTGGATGAGCGCCGGCAGCGCGATGAGCAGCGGCAGATAACCCGGGATCGGCCAGTGCAAGCGAAATCGCACATCGTCGATGAAGAATCCGAACGCGAAGAACAACAACAGTGGCGCGACGGCGCAGCACGCCAGCAAATCCCACGGCGCGCGCGAAGACGATCGCAAACATCGCCATGCAGCCCACAGCAGCAAAAGATAAAACAGCGGCGTGCATGCGATCGCTTGTTCGATGGGCTCGATGATCGCATCGCCGTGAAACGACCACGGATTGCGTTCGACGATCTGAAAATGCACGGCGACCCACTGATGCTCCGCGTTGAAAATCAGCAGTGGAACCAAACCCAGACACGAAACGGACAACGCCATCCACAAGCGTGGATTGCTCCACAACTGGCGGCCGCGCGGCGTCAGGCACAGAAAAACCAGACCGGCCGCAACGACGACGGCGGCGCGGTAGTGAGTGAGCCAGGCGCCCGTTAGTGCGAATCCCAACAGCAACCATGCACCGATTCGGTTCGTTCGCGTCGCGCGTTCGAGCTGGTCGAACGCGACGACCGTGAAAAATGTCAGCGGCACATCCGGCAGCGCAAAAATACCCATCAAACCGAGCAGCGGCAGCGCCAGCGCGAGCAACCCGGTGCGCCACGCCGCCGCATCGCCGAACAGCCGGCGCGACGTGGACATCAAGATCAGCGGAATCAGCGCGCCCTGCAGCAGGAAAAACGAGCGCATGCCCAATACGCCGTGACCGAACAACGCTTCGCCGGCTCGAATCAACCAGGCCGTCGCGGCGGGAATGTCGCTGAACGACCAGTCCAGCGAACGGCTTTCCTGCCAATACCACGCCTCGTCGCCGAACGGCGACAGACTCATTGCAAGCGCGATGTGAACGCCCAATGTAAGCACCCACGCCGCCCAGAAAAACGATGCGGCGGTCAACGATGGTGCTCTCGTGCGCACCACAGCGGCGTTTACATTGCCTATACTCGAACTCATGCACTCTTCCGCGCCATGAACAGCCCTCGCCTCACATCCGTGCCGCATGCCGCGTCGAGTCCCCTCAACGATGTGCTGACGACGGCGCTCACGCGCGCCGAACAGCAGGTCAACAATGTCGTACTTGGCAAAAGTCCACAAGTCCGGCTCGCGTTCGCCTGTCTGCTGGCCGGTGGGCATCTGTTGATCGAGGATTTGCCCGGCGTGGGCAAAACGACGCTCGCGCACGCCCTGGCGGCCACGCTCGACCTCTCGTTCCAGCGCGTGCAGTTCACGAGCGATTTGCTGCCGTCGGACATCATCGGCGTGAGCATTTACGATCGCGACGCCGCAAAATTCCAGTTTCATCCGGGACCGCTGTTCGCGCAGCTCGTGCTTGCCGATGAAATCAATCGCGCGACGCCGAAAACGCAAAGCGCGTTGCTCGAAGCGATGGCCGAACAGCAGGTGACGGCGGATGGCGTGACGCACGTGCTGCCGGCGCCCTTCTTCGTGGTGGCGACGCAGAATCCGCTCGACCTCGCCGGCACGTATCCGCTGCCGGATTCGCAGCTCGATCGCTTCATGCTGCGCATCGGGCTGGATTATCCGGATCGCGAAGCCGAGCGCGCCCTGCTCGCCGCGACCGATCGGCGCGAACTGATTGCGCAACTGCGTCCGTGCCTGAGCAAGGAACAGGTGCTTCAATTGCGCCACGCCGTGTCGGAAGTTCTCGCCAGTCCCGCCCTCATCGACTACGTGCAATCGCTGATGGCGGCGAGCCGCGCACACACCGATATCCGCGTCGGTCTTTCGCCCCGCGCCGGTCTCGCGCTGCTCAACGCCGCGCGTGCATGTGCGTTGTTGAACGGACGCGGCTATTGCGTGCCGGAAGACGTGCAAAGCGTTTTCGTGGGCGTCGCCGCACACCGGTTGATTCTTGCGGGAACGAGCAATCAAAGCCGCGACCAGCTGGCGGCCGCCTTGCTCGGCAACGTTCCCGTCCGGTAAGCCACGATGAGTGCGCAACCGACGATCGCGACGCGCTGGTCGCGTGCGCTCGGCTACGCGGAAAAACGATTGCCCGCGTTGACGCGGCTGAAGAAAATCGAGCCGTTGCCGATCCGCCTGGATCGCCATCGCATTTACGTATTGCCGACGCGCTTCGGGCTGATCTTCTCCGTCGTTCTCGTCGTCATGCTGCTCGGCGCACTGAACTACAACAACAATCCGGCGATGTTGCTCACGTGTCTGCTCGCGGCGGCAAGCTATCAAAGCGTGTTTCAATCGTTTCGCACGCTCAATGGCGTGCAATTGACAGCGTTGCGCGCCCACGCTTGCCACGCGGGCGGCAGTTTGCCGCTTTCTCTGCATTTCCACATTGATACTCGCATACGACGCAGTCTTCGCGCACGCATCGGCGATTACGAAACCGTGTTCGATCTGCAACCCGACAGCGACGGCAAGGTTCGAATCGAACTGCCCGCACCGCGGCGCGGCTGGCAAACCGTCGGACGCATCAAACTGTACAGCGAATATCCGTTCGGTCTGTTCCAAGTGTGGAGCTGGCTCAATCCCGATTTTGCCGCGCTGGTCTATCCGCGTCTCGAAGCCGACGCGCCGCCGTTGCCGAACGACAATGCACTCGCGGTCACACACGCGCAGCGAGGCCGCGGCGACGAGTTGGCGATGCTGCGCGATTATCGGCCCAGCGATCCGTTGCGCGGCATCGCTTGGAAAGCCAGCGCGCGGCACGACACGTTGCTGGTCAAGGAATTCGAGCTGCAACGCGGCCGGGAAATCGTGCTGTCATTCGCGTCGCTCATCGGACTCGATCGCGAACGCCGCATATCGCGATTGGCGCGTTGGGTATGTGCGGCGGAAAGCGCGCAGGTTCGCTATACACTCCAGTTGCCCAGCGGAACCGTCGGACCGGGACTTGGCTCCGATCATCGTCACGCATGCCTGCGTGAACTGGCGGTGTTGTTCGGCGGTGCCGAGTGAAGACGGCAACATCACACGTGCTCACGAAGGCTCAGTTCGCACTGACCGCCGCGAGCGTCGGCGCCGCCGTGTTGCCGCATCTGCTGCGCCTGCCGGTCATGTTCTCCATCCCCATCGCCGCGTTGCTGATCGGACGCTGGTTTCAACGGCAGCACACGGCCGTGCGCGTGCCCATCTGGATCAAGCTGCCGTTGATTATACTTTTTCCTGTTTTGATCATTTTCCACTATGGGAATATTTTCGGACGCGAACCCGGCAGCGCGCTTGCTTGTACGATGCTCACGCTGAAATTGCTCGAGACGGACAACCGCCGCGACGCGCGTGCAGCCGTCTGTTTCTCGGGTTTCGTGCTGATGAGCGCGCTGTTGTTCGATAGCGACCTGTTGTTCACGCTGCTGCTTCTCGCGGCGCTCAGCCTGATTCTTGCCGCGTTGCGTTCGCTCGAACCGCGGCCTCTCGGTGCACCCCTGACGATACGCAGTGCTTTGCGCGAAGGGATGCGCGCCAGCGTCCTCTCGCTGGTCGCTGCGGTTCCGCTCGCGTTATGCGTGTTTGTTTTTTTTCCCCGTTTCGGCTCGCCGTTGTGGGGTTCACCGAGTTTTTCGGCTGCACATACCGGGCTAGGCGATCGGATGGCACCTGGAACGATCGAGGAGTTGTTGACCGACGACAGCGCGGCATTTCGCGTCAGTTTCCACGGATCTGCGCCTCCTAAGCAATATCTGTATTGGCGCGGTCCGGTGCTGTCTTTTTTCGACGGCAGCGCGTGGTCGAGAGCCGAACTCTATAGTTCGCGCAGCAACGCATCTGACTTGCACGCGAGCGGGATAGCGACAACGTACGACATAACTCTGGAGCCATCGGACCGTCGTTGGCTATTCGCGCTCGACGTGGCTATCGCTGCGCCGCCCAACAGCGTTCGCGGTGCGGATATGACCTTGGTCAGCAGAAGGCCGATCGTTGATTTGCTGGAATACGAAGTCACCTCCGCAACTCACTACGAGCTCGATTCGTCGCTGAATGACACTGTGCGGCGACGAATGCTGGAGTTGCCGTCCGATCGAAACATCCGCTCTCGAGAACTGGCAACGAAATGGCGCAACAATCTTCACGATGACAGCGCCATCATTAAGGCCGCTCTCGCTATGTTTCACGAAAAATTCTTTTATACGCTCGACGCGCCACTTCTGGAACGAGATACGGTCGACGACTTTCTGTTCGACACACAACGCGGCTTCTGCGAGCACTACGCATCGGCGTTCACGTTCCTGATGCGCGCAGCGGGAATTCCGGCACGCGTGGTAACGGGCTATCAGGGCGGCTACTACAATCGCGTCGGTGACTATTGGGTCGTTCGGCAATCCGACGCGCACGCGTGGTCGGAAGTATGGCTGCAAGGACGCGGCTGGGTCCGCGTCGATCCGACGGCGGCGGTGAGTCCGCAGCGCGTTGAACTCGGATCGCGCGCGGCGGCCGGCGAAAGCGCGCGCTGGTATCAGGCGAACTGGATGCAGGCGGTGCGCAATCAGTTCGATCTCGTGAACCGTGTGTGGAACGACGCGATCGTTCAATTCAGCGCGCTGCGTCAACAAAGCATGCTCGCGCCGTTCGGCATCGACAAAGCCGACTACGGATCGCTAATGTCCGTGCTGATCGGAACAAGCAGCTTGCTGTTGATTGCATTCGCGTGGTGGGTGTTGCGCATGCCGCGCGTGCGCGACGATGCGCTGGATGCCGCCTACGGAAAATTGCGTGCGAAACTCGATAGAGCCGGCGCCGCGTCGACACCGGCCGAAGGTCCGCTGACTCTCGCTGAACGGACACAAATTTTGTGGCCTGACAACCGAAACCTCGCGCTCGCGTGCTTGAATTACGTGCGTCTACGGTATGGTTGCCAACGTCCGGAAGACGCGGACGTTCGCGCGTTCGCACGATCGATCGCGTCTTTACGTTTACTAACGATTTCGCGTGCAAAATAGGACATGATGACGCGACGAGAAACGGTCGCAATACGTCAAATCGATAGAGTTCGGAGAACGATCATGCGTTACCTGTACTTCATCGCCACGATCGCGCTGCTTGCACTGAGCGGATGCGCCACGATTCCCACGCCGATCGCCGGCAAGGATTTCGCCGCCGTCACACCGCAACAGGCCACTACACAAAATGCGCATGGAACGCGTGTGCGCTGGGGTGGCGAAATCATCAAAGTCGAACCCAAAAGCAACCAGACCTGTTTCGAAGTTTTGTCGCGCTCGCTGTACGCCGATGCACGGCCGAATCGCCGCGACGAAAGCGACGGACGCTTCATCGCGTGCGGCCACGGCTTTTACGATCCGGAAATTTACAAGAAAGGCCGCGATCTAACCGTTACCGGATCAATCGCTGGCACCGAACAACAACTCGTCGGCCAACACGAATACACCTATGCGCGCGTCGATGCGGATGGCATTTATCTTTGGCCGAAGCGTGTGTATCCGCAACCGTATTACGATCCGTGGGGACCGTCTTTCTACGATCCTTTCTGGGGTCCGCCTTATTTGTGGATACCGCCGGTAGTGATCGTGCGCGGTCCGCCGCACGCATAGAAAAAGATGTTCAGCCGGGCGGCCACGTCATTTGTCGCCCGGCCAGCAAATGCACATGGATGTGGAAGACAGTCTGTCCGCCATGCGTGTTGCAGTTCATCACCAGACGATAGCCGTTATCGGCCAGACCTTGCTGCTTCGCCCACGCCGACGCGGCAAGCACCAGCTTGCCGATGAGTTCGGCGTCGCGATCGGTCGCGTCGTTCAGCGTCGCGATCGCGCGCTTCGGAATGAACAATACATGCACGGGCGCTTGCGGATTGATGTCGCGAAACGCGAGCACGTCATCGTTTTCGTAAACGATGTCGGCGGGAATTTCGCGGCGGATGATTTTTCCGAACAGTGTGTCGGTCATGATATTTCCTACTCGCCCAATTCGTGTCGTCCGCCGAACGCGTGCGCCAGAGTACCGCGGTCGATGAATTCCAGTTCTCCGCCCAGCGGCACACCATGCGCCAGACGCGTGGCGCGAACGCCGGCTTGCCGCGCGATTTGACTCAACATGTGCGCGGTCGCTTCGCCTTCGACGGTGGGATTCGTCGCCACGATCAATTCTTTCACCTCGCCTTCGGCAAGACGCGCGGCAAGAAAATCCAATCCGATTTCTTTGGGGCCGAGTCCGTCGAGCGGCGACAGACGCCCGAGCAATACGAAGTACTTTCCGCGAAACCCGGTCGCCTGTTCGATCGCCAGCTGATCGGCCGGTGTTTCGACGACGCACAGCAACTGCGGATCGCGCAACGGATGCGAACACAGTGCGCAGACGGACTCTTCGCTGAAGGTGCGGCAGCGTGTGCAGTTGCCGATGCGTTCCACGGCGGAATTCAGTTTTTCCGCGAGCCTGCGTGCGCCGCTACGATCGCGTTCGAGGATGTGGAACGCCATGCGCTGCGCCGTCTTCGCGCCGACGCCGGGCAAACAACGCAACGCCTCGATCAATTCGTCGAGCAGAGGCGAGCTGGCCATCAAATCCGCCGCATCAGAATGGAAGTTTGAAACCCGGCGGCAAATTCATGCCGCCCGCGACCTGCCCCATCTGTTCCTGACTCGCGGCGGCGACTTTGTTCACCGCATCGTTCATTGCGGCAGCGACGAGATCCTCGGCCATCTCGGGATCTTCCGCAAAAAGTTTACGATCGATGTTCACGCGCCGCACTTCGTGGCGTCCGTTCATCGTCACGCTGACCATGCCGCCGCCGGCCTGGCCGGTGACTTCGATTTTCGCGATCTCTTCCTGCGCGCGTTTCAGGTTTTCCTGCATGCGCTGCGCCTGTTGCATCAATTCGCCGATTCCACCACGCATCTTATTTCTCCGTCGATTGCGCCGACGCCGCCGGTTTCACTGAACCCGGAATCACGTGCGCGCCGAAGTCGCGTATCGCCGCCTGTACAAATGAATCGGCGTCAATTGCCTGTTCGGCCGCGCGTTGCCGCATGGCACGCTCGCGCTCGCTCGCGTCGGCCGGCGTCTCGGCAAGCACGGCTGCCGTTTCGTATTTCACTTTCACGGGATGTCCAAGCGCTACGCTGAGTTTTTCCGCCATGTTTGCGACGAGTGGCGGCGCGGCGAGATCGCCGTGACCTTCTTTCAGCGACAAACGCACGACGCCGTTTTCGATGCCGATCAATGCGGAGTTGCGCGCCAGTTCACCGGCGGGACCGCCGAGGCCCGCTTGTTTGATCAGACTCGACCAGTCGCCGTTGAACGATGCAGCGAACGATTCGTTGCTCGGCATCGCCGCTTCGACCTTTGCAGCAACTTTTGTCTCTGCGGTTTTCGGCAGCTCCGGCGCGCGAACCGTTTCAACCGACGGAGCTGTGCGCACCGGCGGCGCTGTACGCGACGCGGCAGGCTTCGCCACTTCGGCACGCGGCGCTGGCGGCGCGGCGATATCACTCTGCGCCGGACGAAATGCGAGCATGCGCAACAACGTCATCTCGAATCCGGCGCGCGGCGTGGGCGCAAGCGCAATATCGCGACGACCGTTGATGGCAATCTGATACATCAACTGCACTTCTTCGGCCGGAATCGATTCGGCAAGCGCAGCGACGGCCGCATCATCAGCACGATCGTCCGACGCATGCGTCGCGACAAGCTGTGTCAACTGAATCCGATGCAGCGCGCCGGCGACATCGTCAAGCACGCCGGCGAAATCCGGCGAGAACTCGGCGAGCCGATCGATCTCTTCCATCAACGCGGCGCCGTCGTTCGCTTGAATCGCTTGCAGCAACGCGAAAACGCGGCCGCGTTCAATCGTGCCGAGCATTGCGCGCACCTCGTTCGCATGCACGGCACCCGCGCCGTACGCGATCGCTTGATCGAGCAAAGACAAACCGTCGCGCAGCGAACCGTCCGCCCCGCGCGACAATTCTTCGAGCGCATCGACGCCGTACGAAATCTTTTCCGCATCGAGAATGCGCTGCATCTGTCCGGCGATCTGATCCGGCAACAAGCGTTTCAGATTGAATTTCAAACAGCGCGACAACACGGTGACCGGCAATTTTTGCGGATCCGTCGTTGCCAGCAAGAACTTCACGTGCTCCGGCGGCTCCTCGAGCGTCTTCAGCAACGCGTTGAACGCCGATTTGCTGAGCATGTGCACTTCGTCGATGAGATAGACCTTAAAGCGTCCGCGCGACGGCGAATACTGCGCGTTCTCGATCACTTCGCGCACATCGTCCACGCCGGTATTGCTGGCGGCGTCGATTTCGATAACGTCGATGTCCTCACCGCGGGCGATGGCTTTGCAGGAGTCGCATTTACCGCAGGGTTCGGTGACGGGATGGTCGGCGGATTGGCAATTGAGGCATTTGGCGAGGATGCGGGCGGTGGAGGTTTTCCCAGTCCCGCGCGTGCCACAGAACAGATAAGCGTGGGCGATCCGACCGGATTCAATGGCTTTCTTGAGGGTTTGTGCAATGTGGTTCTGGCCGACAACTTCATCGAAGGTGTTGGAGCGATATCGGCGGGCGAGGACGGTGTAGGCCATGGAGGGGGGATTCTAGCAGAGAATCGGGGAGGCGCGAAAGGAAAGAGAAGAAAGCGGGAGGAGCCCCAAATCCGATTCAAATCCGAATTCAGAAAAGGGCGACAAACTCGACACTTCTGGACAGAACTGGACACTTTTTTCAATTTGTGTTAGCGTACGATAACTTGTTTGTTGGTGCGTAATTGTCTTTAGTTAATGAGCTTAGGGGATAGGCGGCGCTGGGACGAGTGTTTTTGCGTTGTTGGCGCGCCCAGTTTGAGATAATTGCGGCAGGACTTGTTTCGCGGGCGTTCCGCAAAATTGGGCCGGGGACGGCCCGGCTCTGACGGGGCTTTGATGGGTTGGGATCATTGTGCTTTTAGATATTTCAGGCCGTTGATGGCGGCGGGGGTTCGGTTGGGGAGTTCGGTGGGGTCGAGGGTGAACCAGCCGTGGTAGGAAGCGCCGTCGAGATCGCTGAATAGTTCGCTCCAGTTCACGGCGCCAGTTCCGACGAGGGCGGGTTGGGTTCGCCGGTCGGAGCCGAGCGTGGCATCGCGGGCGCGGATGTGTTGGATGAGCGAGCCGAGGCGAG
>DATAVJ010000119.1:0-27792 GCA_036267795.1 Rudaea sp. | reverse complement strand
CGGTTGCGGCGTTCGGATTTTTGCGGCACGACGCCGCGATTCTTCTCAGCGTGCTGTTCCTGATGGGATTGCACTCGACACTCTTCGGACCGATCAAATACGCGATCCTTCCACAAGCGCTGCGCAGCGACGAACTCGTCGGCGGCAACGGTTTGGTGGAAATGGGAACGTCGCTCTCCATTTTGCTCGGCATGATGCTGGGCGGGTCGCTGATCGCCGCAGCGGGGCCGCATGGTCCGTTGTACGCATCGATTGCGGTGATTGCGATTGCCATAACAGGCTACCTCGTTTGCCGGGGAATTCCGCGCGCGCCGGCTGCCGCGCCGGATTTGAAATTCAACTGGAACTTCGTGAGCGAAACGTGGCGTGCAATCGGATTCGTCGCGCAGGACAGAACGGTGTTCAACGCCGTGCTCGGCATTTCGTGGTTCTGGTTTTTCGGCATCGTCTTCACGGCGCAGTTGCCGAACTACACGAAAATTTTTCTCGGCGGCAGCGACGGCGTTTACATTCTCGCGCTCGCCTTGTTCTCGATCGGCACCGGAATCGGATCGCTATTGTGCGAACGGTTGTCGGGTCACAAGGTGGAAATCGGACTGGTGCCGTTCGGCTCGATCGGGCTCACCGTCTTCGGTATAGATTTATACTTCGCACGGCCGCAGCCCGCCGTGCTGACCGATCTCGCGCCGATGGCGTTTCTCACCGCACATGGCAACTGGCGGATCGCGATGGATCTCGCGGTGATCGGCCTGTTCGCCGGTTTCTACATCGTGCCGTTATTCGCGCTGGTGCAGAGCCGCGCCGAGCGCAGCCAGCTCTCGCGCATCATCGCAGGCAACAATATCTTGAACGCGTTGTTCATGGTTGTCGCCTCGGTGCTGTCTGGGGTCTTACTCAACGCGGTGCATTTGTCGATCCCGCAATTGTTCCTGTGCGCCGCGCTGATGAATGCCGTCGTTGCGATCTACATCTACACACTGGTACCGGAATTCCTTTTGCGTTTCGTCGACTGGATTCTCATCAACACGCTGTACCGCATCCAGACGCGCGGGCTGGAAAACATTCCCGAACACGGCGCGGCGATTCTCGTATGCAATCACGTGAGCTTCATGGATCCGCTGATCATTCTCGGCAGCGTGCGGCGGCCGGTGCGGTTCGTGATGTATTACAAGATCTTCAACATCCCGATCGTGAAATACGTTTTTCGCGCGGCGAAAGCCATTCCTATCGCCGGAGCGAAAGAAGATCCGAAAATCCTCGAACGCGCGTTCGACGAAGTAGACAAGGAACTGGCTGCGGGAAATCTCGTGTGCATTTTCCCCGAAGGCGGCATCACGCGCGACGGCAGCATTCAACCGTTTCGGCCCGGCGTCGAAAAATCGTTGCAGCGGCGGCCCGTGCCGGTGGTGCCCATGGCCGTGCGCGGCTTGTGGGGTAGCATCTTCAGCCGCAGCAATTCCGCGTTGGGCCGCATGCGCTTGCCGCGCCGGTTTCGATCGAGGATCGAGCTTGTCGTCGACACACCGATTCCTGCAGCCGAAGCGAAAGCGGCGGTGCTGGAAGCGAAAGTCCGGGAACTGCGCGGCGACGCGGCGTGATCAGGTAAACAACCGCCCGATCACGATCAAAGCGATCAGCGTCAGCCACACGACGAGCACGCGGCGAACGAGCACCATCGCATCTTCCAGAATGATCGCGGGATTGTGCGCTTGCGCACCTTCCTGATCTTCCGCCGCCATGTCGGCATCGACGCTGGCGCGTGCGATGGCGGCGAGAAATCCCAGATCGAGCGTGAAATAGCCTTTGCCGTGCGCCATGTGATAGTCGTGCCAGGTCTTGAACACGACGTCGAAATTCGAGGCGAGCGCGAGACACAAGGCCATCAGATGCGCAGGCGCCCAGTCGAGAATCGCGGCAAGGCGGCGCGCCGTTTGCGTCGTCGGCGACGATTCGATACCCGCGAACTGCGGCGACCACGCGATGAGTTGCGATAGCCGATACAACAACGCGCCGGCCGGCCCGAGCACGACGAACCAGAACAGCACGCCGAACCAACGCGACAGCGACGCGGCGAACACGCTTTCGACGAGGCTTTCCGGATTCGCAGCAATTCCCTCATCGGAATCGCGCAGCGCACGCAACGCGCTCACGCGCTGTTCGCCGTCCGGCGCTTTCACGGCGGCTTCGACATCGCGTTCCAGATCGCGCGGGCCCCAGCACCAATACAAAACGAACGTACCGAATGCGAGCGCGATCAGGCCGAACAGCACATGGTCGAGCGCGGCCTGAAGCACCGCGCAAACGAGCGCAGGCAAGCCGACGCCGAGGATGAGCACGGCGGCCGGCGACGATGGGCCCAGTTTTTCCAGCCACGCATGCAACCAGGAAAAATCGCGCAGCCTCACCATGTCCGGCAAGGTTCTGCAGGCGGCTAGTACGAGCAGGATTGCGACGAGTTTGATGGCCATTCAGCGCTTCCGGTTTCGACGGCGATTCTAGCAGCGCGACCTCACTCAGCGCTGCGTGGCGAAGATCGGGTCTTCGTTGGTGAGGCCGGAAAGTTCGATGCCGGAGACTTCGCGAAGCCAGTGTTCGATCAGATGATACGAAACGGAAATCGGCGACGAGAGTCCGATCGCGCCCGATTTCAGGCCGCTCACCAAATCGTCGGCGCTGAACCAGCGCGCTTCGGTCAACTCGCTGCCGAGTTGAATGTGCGGGTCGATGGCTTGCGCGGTGAAGCCGAGCATGATCGAAGCCGGAAACGGCCACGGCTGCGATGAATGGTAGTCGCATTCGCCGACGCGCACGCCCGCCTCCTCGAACACTTCGCGTCGGACGGCATCTTCAAGCGTTTCGCCCGGTTCGACGAAGCCGGCCAGCGTGGAGAAACGCCGCTCCGGCCATGTCGGCTGACGGCCGAGAAGACATCGGTCGCCATGACTGACGATCACGATGATCGCAGGATCGGTGCGCGGGAAATGCTCGATGCCGCATTGTGGATTTGTACATTTTGCGCGATGGCCGGCGGATTCCAGCAGCAGCGGCGACGCGCAGAACGAACAGAAGCGCGTGCGGTCCTGCCAGAACGAAATTCCGCGCGCGTAGGCGAATAGTCCTGCATCGTTTGCAGGCAGCAGCGCACCGGCCTGGCGCAGATCGAGAAAAACGCCGCCGAAATCCGATGCGGCGCGTTCGGCGATCGTGTCGTCGACGCGAAGCAGGAATCGATGGCTGTCGTTCGCGCTGCCTAAAAAAGTAAGCGGCGCGGTGGCGAACGATGCCACGTCGCTCGCCGTCAGGCCGCACAGTTCGTTTCGATCGGCCGAAACGAGCGCGCGGCCATCGCGGCGCATTACCAAATAGCGTGCGTTGGGGCCTTGCGAAAGCTGGTTGATGGCATCGACGTCGTCGCGGCGTTCGCTGCTGCGATCCAGATCAAGCGACGCAAACGCGTTGCCGCGGCTGCGCTGGCTTGACGTCATGCGCCCGACTCAAACCGCGAACGACGAACCGCAGCCGCAGGTCGTCTTCGCGTTGGGGTTGCGGATAACGAAATGCGCGCCCTGCAGATTTTCCGTGTAGTCGACCTCGGCACCCATCAAATATTGCAGGCTCAGCGGATCGACCACCAGCGTCACGCCGTCTTTGTCCACGGCGAGATCGTCGTCGGCGCGATTTTCGTCGAACGTGAATCCGTATTGGAAACCGGAACAGCCGCCGCCGGAAATGTAGACGCGCAACTTCAGATTCGGATTGTTTTCTTCGACGATGAGCTCGCGCACCTTGTGCGCGGCCGCGTCCGTGAACAGGAGCGGTTCGTCGAGAGCGTTCTGGTAGGTGAGCGTTTCGGTCATGTCGGAAGTCACGCGCTATTATCCGTTAGATTCGGCTTCACTGCGATGTTTTCAAGCCTTCTCGCCCGGCGCAGGCGCGGTTTCTTCGGGTTTTGGCAATTGCCGCGGCGGTTCCGCGCGGTGAACCATCTTGCCGTTGATGCGCGCGCCGGCCGACATTTCCAGCATCTTGTAATAGACGTTGCCTTCCACGCGCGCGTTGCTCGCCAGCTCCAGGCGCTCGCTCGCGTCGACATCGCCGTTGATGGTTCCGTCGATGACGATGTGCGGAGCCTGCACTTCGCCGGTGACGACGGCGTGTTCGGACAACGTCAACATGGCTTGCGCGCCTTCGCCGCGAATCGCGCCTTCGACATTGCCGTCCAGATGCAGGCGTCCGTTGAAATGCACGTCGCCGCGTACTTGTGTACCCGCCGCGATGAGCGTGGTCGCCGCATCGGCACCTGCCGCGGACCGCGCGTCCTTACGGTTGTTGAACATCGGATACCTCCTGCTCGGCGAGCGCATCCGACCAGGCGAATTCCTGATCGGCTCGTCCCATCTCGCCGTTCGCCTCGGCTTCGACGCGAATGCGGTTGGGAACGAATTTGTCCGGCAACATGAGTGTGCCTGTTATTTGCTGAAAATATTTGAACGAGAACGGCAAACCGGCGCCGTCCTGATTCGGCGCGAGATCGTGCCACGCGAGCGTAGTGAGTTTTCCGTCGCGCACACCGTTCACGCTCACCTGCATGCGGCCGCTGGCGATCTGGCCGGATTTGAGCGTCTGCGTGAGTGTAATACTGAAATTGTATACTCGCGGCGTCGCGCCCGGCTGCAAATGCACGCCATGCACGTTCAATGACTCGAGTTTGCCGCCGTTGGTGAGGCGGCTGTAGAACGCCAGATCGGCGCGCAAGGCGGCAATTTCTTCCTGGCGGTCGCGCAGATTCTGCTGCAGATCGCCATATGCTGCGCGTGCGACCTGTTCGGAGCGCTCCAGCACGGCGATGCGCTGAAGCAGCGTCTCCTCCTGTTTTCGCGCGTTGTTCAATTCGGAATGATCCACGACGAGCACGTTTTGCTGCTGCAACATCAATGCTGCCGCAATCGATGCGATCCAGAGCGCGGCAATGACGCCGACGAGCCACCATCGGCGTTTCTGATACCGTGGCCGCACGACGAAAACGGGCGGTGGCTGGACGTTGACCATGCGAGTGCGCCACGCGCGGGAGGGTTCGGGGTTATAGACGCGGCCGGCACGGAGCGTCAAGCGCGTGCGTCACATTCCTGCGTTTATACTGGCGTTCGATTTTTGCAGGACGCGCGACAATGGTTTATCCGTGGGTCAAGGCGTTTCACATCGTTTTTATGGTGACGTGGTTTGCAGGCCTGTTTTATCTGCCGCGGTTGTTCGTGTATCACGCCGAAGCGAACGAGCCCGCCGTGCGCGCACAGTTTAAAGTGATGGAGCGTCGGCTGATGATGATCACGCACGTCGGCGCAGCACTGACGGTGATTTTCGGCTTCATCACGTTGACGCAGGTGCCTATATTCATGCAAATGCCGTGGTTGCATGCAAAACTGGCCTTAGTGGCCGTTCTCATTTTTTACCACGGCTATCTGGTGCGGCTGAAGAACGCGTTCGCGCGCGATGAAATTCCGCATTCGCCGCGCTGGTTGCGCCTGTTCAATGAGGTGCCGGCACTATTGCTGATCGCCATCGTGATCCTGGTCGTAGTGAAACCCGGCCAGTAGTCAGGGAATTCCCCTACCGCCAAGCGGTTGACGCACAAACCTCGCGTTTTGTGGAAGGACGCGTCGCGGCGCTGGTATAGTGCCGAAGGGTTCGGGGTTTGCATGCAAAAGCAAGACGAGACACAGCAAGCAGCTGAGCTGCGACGCGCGTTTTTGCGCCATTTGCCGAAACGTCTGGAGACGTTGCGCAAGCGCGGCTATCGGTTGTGCACGCAGGGCTGGGACGTCAATGCGCTCAGCCTGCTGTTCCGTGAAATCCAGACGTTGGCGGGAACGTGCGGCCGCTATGGATTGCTCGATCTGAGCGAGCATCTGTTCAGTCTGGAAAGCCTGCTGACGCCGTTCGTCGAAGAAGTAGCGATCCCTAACGCGACGCAGATGGAATCGTTCGGCGCGCAACTGCGCGGGCTCGAACCCCTGATCGTCCAGCACGAAAACCAATACGGCGAGACGACGACGACGCAAGCCGCCGCCGCGCTCACCGCCGCGCCGACGACGGCCGGCACGTTCGTGCTGCAAGTGACGCCGCCACCGGAATACTGGAAACGATTCAAACCGGTCGTCGCGCCGAGTCCCGAAACGGATTCGGAAAAATCGGCGGACGTGCCCACTTCACCGACAACGCCGCCGCCGACTATCGCGCCGATTTCCGCGCCTGCCGCCGTCGCTCCGGTGCCGCAGGATGTCGCTCCGCATGGCGCGGAAACGGGCGAGCGCCGCAAAGTATTCCATTTGAGCGACGGCAATCCACTGGCGTGCGAGGTCGATCAGAAAATCGAAGCGGCCGGTTACGAGCTGACACTGCTCGACAGCGTGTCGGAGTTGAAAGAAGTCCTGTCCGCGCTCGCGCCGCATATGGTCATCGTGGACGCGCCGTTTCAGGATTCGCTCGAACAGATCGGCGAGATGATGAAGGCGGCCCGATCGCACCTCAGCCGGCGCCTCAGCCTGATCACGTTTTCGCACACGGCCGAATTGCCGATCCGATTGCGCGCGATGCGCGCCGGCGCGGACAGTTTTCTTCCGCTGCCCGCGCAATCCAACGACGTAATGGCGCGCGTCGCGGAGCTTCTCGACGTCGACAGTTCCGATCCATATCGTGTCCTCATCGTCGAAGACGATCGATCGCAGGCGATTTTCGCCGAGTCGATTTTGCGCAAGGCCGGCATGAGCACGAATGCCGTCACCGATCCGCTCGCCGCGCTGGATCAGCTCGACAACTTCCGGCCCGAACTCATTCTGATGGATCTGTACATGCCGAATTGTTCCGGCATGGAGCTCACGGCCATCATTCGCGAACGCGAGGCATTCATCAACACGCCCATCGTTTTTCTTTCCGGCGAACAAAACCAGGAAATGCATTTCGAGGCGCTCAACGCCGGCGGCGACGATTTTCTTTCCAAACCGATTCGTCCGAAACATTTGATCTCGGCAGTGACGAATCGCGTGCGCCGCGCGCGTGCACTCGGACGGCGCGCGCTCGCGCAGAATCCGCGCGATCCGGTCACGGGCCTGTACGAGCGTGCGTTCGTCATCGATCGGCTCAACGCGAAACTCGCGGCGGAAGATCCCGCAGCGCAGGGCGGCGGGTTGTTTTACATCGTGATCGACGGCGCCGGACAAATCCGCGAGCGCGTCGGCCTCACGATTTTCGAGGCATTGCTCAATCAGGTCGGCGCTTTCATCACGGCGCATATCGACGAGAAAGACATGGTCGCCCGCTATGGCGACACGAGCTTTGCGCTGCTGGGAAACAGCGGCGACGAAGATGCGCTCACCGGCACCGCCAGCGATTTGCGCGACCGCATCGCGCGCGAAGTCTTCGAGCACGAAGGCAAGACGCTGACGGTGAGTCTCGCCATCGGCATCTGTCCCTTCTCGGTGGGACTGGGCGACGCCGGCGCGATGTTGAACGCGGCGGAACGCGCGATGACCGATTCGCGCCTGCCCGGACAACACCGTATCGGCGTTTTCCATCCGACGCGGCCGTCGTCGTCGTCGGATGCGCAGCAGACGTTGACGCAACTGATCCGCGATGCGCTCAAGGCCGAGGATTTCCAACTGTTGTTCCAGCCCATCGTCGCGCTGCAAGGCGACAGCGACGAACAGTTCCAGGCGCTGCTGCGGCTGCGCGGACCGGATGGGAAATTGTATACCGCGAGCGAAATCCTGCCGCTGGCCGAGCGCGAAGGATTGTCGGCCGAGGTCGACCGCTGGGTGTTGTCGCGCTGCCTTCTCGTGATGGGCGAGCGCTCGCGTCAGATGCGTCCGGTGCGATTGTTCGTCAGCCAGGCCATCGATGCGGCGCTCGACGAATCGCGTCCAGCGTGGCTGAAACAGCTTCTGGAAACACGCCGGCTTTCCGGACAGCAACTCGTGCTCGAGTTCAAGCTGCAGGAAGTGTTGGCGCACCTCAACGATTTCACGACGTTCGCAACGGCGGTCGAAGAACTCGGCGCGATGATATCGGTCTCGGTGTTCGACGCGAAAGACAATTCGCTGCAGCTGCTCGATCGCTTTGCGATCGCGTACGTCAAACTCGCGCCCCGCTACGGCGGGAGCAGCCTGCGCGAAACCGATGTGCGCGACGAGTTGCGTCTCATCGTGAACGCCGCGCATCAGCATAAGTGCAAAGTAGTCGCCTCACGCATCGAGGATGCGCAGAGCGCATCGCAATTATGGAATATCGGCGTGGATTATCTGCAGGGCGATTTTGTCCAGCAGGCCGGCCAAGACCTGGTTTTCGACTTCAATGCCACGACAGCCTGACTCACGCGACCGCGATCCGTTCAGCCGCTTGCACGCGCAGGCGGCGGCGATCGTGCGCATCAGTCTCGGCATCGTCGTGGCCGTTGGACTCGCCGCGCCGTTCGCGCTGCCGCCGCAATACGCGTTGTGGATTTCACCGTTGCTGATCCTTGCGGCACTCGGCGGCTGGGTGGGTTGGCGCGCATATGCGCCGGAAAAAATCGATGCTGCGCAACCACCTGTTGTCGTAACGGCGAGTCCGCGCGCGGAAAAACCTGCGCCGCCGTCCGCCGGCCTGACAGAGCTGCGCGCGGAAATGGAAAACCTGCGCAGCGTGCAGCGCGAGTTGATGCAGGCCAAGCAAGCGGCCGAAGCGGCGATGATGGCGAAGAGCGAATTTCTCGCGACGATGAGTCACGAAATCCGCACGCCGCTGAACGGCATCATTCCGCTGCTCGATATTCTGCTGTCGACGAAACTGGCGCCGGATCAAAAGGATTATCTGCAGACCGCTTACAAATCCGCGCGCGAATTGTTGCGCATCGTCGACGACATTCTCGACTACTCGAAGATCGAAGCGAACAAGCTGCAGCTGGAAGTCGTCGGATTGAACCTGCGCGAAGTCGTCGATTCGGTGCATCGGCTTCTGGAAAAAAGCGCCGAAGCGAAATCGCTGGCGTTCAACGTCACCATCGAGCCGAGCGTGCGCCTGGCCGTCCGCGGCGACCCGACGCGGCTGCGCCAGGTGCTCACCAATCTGGTCAGCAACGCCATTAAATTCACGCAGCGCGGCTCGGTGGCGATCCATGTCAGCAAGCGATCGGAAACGCGCACGCATTTCGAAATCCTGTTCGCGGTGAAGGACACCGGCATCGGCATCGCGCCGGATGCCGCCACGAAATTGTTCCAGGCTTTCTCGCAAGCCGATGCATCGACGACGCGCATGCACGGCGGCACCGGGCTCGGGCTGGTGATCTGCAAACGCATCGTGGATTTGATGGGCGGCAAGATCGGCGTGCGTTCGGAACTGGGCAAGGGTTCGTTGTTCTGGTTCAGCGTGCCGATGCTCAAGGCGCTCGGCGATGTCACAGCAAGCCGTCGCGACATCAACGGCGCGCGCGTTCTCACGCTGACCGGCGATGCGGCCTGCATGCGTCGGCTGGGCAGTTATTTTTCCGCGTGGGGCGTGACATTCCTGCAAAGCGCATCGGCGGCGGACGCGTTGAGCAAGGTGCGCTCCGCATCGAGCATGGGCGATAGCTGGGCCTACGATTTTCTCATCGTCGACGGCAACGCGTTGCCGGCAGCCGGCGCGTTGGGATTGGTGCGCAATGTCGTGCGCGATCCTGCGCTCAGTCGCGTGCAACTGCTCTTTCTGCAGGGCGACGAAGCGGCGCCGGCGGAGTTGAGCGGCGAAGCGCGCGCGCGCGTCATTCCGCGGCAATTCGGCGAAGGCGAGCTTCGCGCGGCGATGCTGAAGCTGCTCGGTGTCGGCGAACCCGCAGCCGCTACCATAGCTCCGGTCCCGCAGAACGACGACGGCACGCCGCACGTTCACATTCAAACGCCTGCCGCCGGTGTCGTTCCCGTATCGGGCCACGTTCTGCTCGTCGAGGACAATCAAGTCAATCGGCAGGTCGCGCAGCGACTTCTCACGTTGATCGGAATCAGTTTCGAAGGTGCGGAAAACGGAAAGGAAGCGCTCGAGGCACTCGCCGCCCGTCCGTTCGACGCCGTATTGATGGATTGCCAGATGCCTGTGATGGACGGCTATACGGCTACTCGCATCGTGCGGCAAAACGAACTGACGCAGGGCAAGCACATTCCGATCGTCGCCATGACGGCCAACGCGATGGCCGGAGATCGCGAGAAATGTTTGAAATCGGGAATGGACGACTATCTGTCCAAACCATTGAATCGCGCGTTGCTCGAACAGACGCTGCGCAAGTGGCTGCCCGCGGATGCGCACAGCCACGCGCCACCGGCCGGAACGGTACCCGCCAAACCGGCGGCGCCGCCACCGCCGCCGATCGTGGTGCCGTCACCGAGCGCGTCGCTCGATCACGTGCTCGACACCGAAGTGATTCGCGATCTGGTCGAAGTGATGGGCGACGAATTCACCGATCTCGTCCGCGTGTATCTCGAAGACACGCCGAAAGCGATTACCGCGCTGGAACTGTCGGCATCGCAAGGCAACATCGAGGGATTGATCGCGCCGTCGCATTCGTTGAAATCGACCAGCGCCAATCTCGGCGCGATGAGTTTGGCCGAGCTCGCCAAACGCGTCGAACATGGCGCGCGGTCATCGACGCTCGGCGCGACAGAGGCGCCGATCATCGTCGCGGAAATCAAGCGCAGCTTTCAGCGTGTGACGCACGAATTGAACGCGTTGCTTACCAAGAGCGCGTTGTAGTCGAGTACGGTGAGCATGATCAGCTGCCGAGTTTGGTGAGCAGATAATTGGCGTCGCCGATTTCGGCGATGAGACCGAGCTGTGTTTCCAGCCAGTCGATGTGCTCTTCTTCGGATTCGAGAATATTCTCAAAAAGTTCGCGGCTCACGTAGTCGCCGACGGATTCGCAATGGGCGATCGCGGTTTTCAGGTCCGGATGCGCCGCCTGTTCGAGCTTCAGATCGCACTCGATCGCCTCTTTCGGCGATTCGCCCACAAGCAATTTTCCCAGCGCCTGCAGATTCGGCAAACCTTCAAGAAAAAGAATACGCTCGATGAGCCGGTCGGCATGCTTCATCTCGTCGATCGATTCTTTATGTTCGTGCTCCGCCAATTGCTTGTATCCCCAGTGGCGATACATCTTGGCGTGCAGGAAATATTGGTTGATCGCGGTGAGTTCGTTGAACAGCACCGTGTTGAGATGGCGGATGACTTCTTTGTCGCCCTTCATGCGGCAGCGTCCGATTCGTTAGAGCTTGCTCAACTATAGCGCGCGGATTTGGAACGGCATGAAACGCGAATCGTCAGCATTCACGCGAGTAGTTTTGAATCAGGCGGCGAGAAGAGGCAGCGGAAAGCCGACGCGATTGCGTTCGTCGCGCAAGATTTGTTCGGCGTAATCGGCGCAACCGCCGCACGTTCCGGCGCAGCCGGTGCGGCGCGTGAGTTCGGACAAGCTGAGAACGCCTTCGGCCGCAGCCTGGCGAACAGCACGTTCGGTAACTGCGTTGCAAATGCAAACGTACATGAAGACACCTCGAACAGAGACGTCATTTAATTGCAAATGCGAATGATTGTCAACTACATTGGCAATCGTCTTAGGGGATGGCAGCTTGGTCGATCGCGCGATCGATGACGCGGAGTGCGTCGGCCAGCGGAGCGAGATGGCGCAGGGCGCGCTCGTAAACCTCGCGCTTGAATGCAACGACGTGATCCATCGGATACCAGAAATCGACCCAACGCCACAGATCGAATTCGGGTGTTTCTGTGAGATCGAGACGGACATGCGATTCTTCGCCGACGAAGCGCAACAGGAACCACACTTGTTTCTGGCCGATGCAGAGCGGCCTTTCTTTTTGGCGCAAATAACGGCGCGGCAACTTGTAACGCAACCAGCCCGGCGTGGCGCCGAGCACCTGCACGTGTTCAGGCCGCAAGCCGGTTTCCTCGTTCAATTCGCGATACATCGCCTCGAGCGGCGTTTCGTCGCTGCGCATCCCACCCTGCGGGAATTGCCAGCCATCGCGATAGGCGCGTCGAGCCCAGAACACGTGCCCGTCGTCGCGCATCAGAATGATGCCGACGTTGGGCCGATAGCCGTCCGGATCGATCACACGCAAACTCCAAAGCTCTCTGCCGATTTTTCCACAGCGCACGCGGGCGGGGCAAGATAAAATGACGCGACGCGCCATTTACGGCACAGCGACGCGCCGCTACACTAAGCGCCCGGTTCTCTTGCCTCTACGGACCTTAAAGGCTATGTAGCTCAGCTGGTTAGAGCGCGGCACTCATAATGCTGAGGTCGGTGGTTCGAGTCCACCCATAGCCACCATTCGCGGATAGCAGAAACAGCCTGCGCCATCTGAATCCGGAACGTTACTTCCGCAAGTCTAAATATGGACATTTTCAAGGTCTTCCAGATCGAAGCGGCGCATCGGTTGCCGAACGTCCCGGCCGGGCACAAGTGCGCGCGGATGCATGGGCATTCGTTTCGCGTCGAGATTCATGTTTCAGGAACGCCGCAAGAAAAGACAGGCTGGGTGATGGATTTTGCCGATATAAAGACAGCGTTCGCGCCGATTTTTTCGGAAATCGATCACCATTGTCTCAATGACGTGCAAGGCCTGGAAAATCCGACCAGCGAGCACCTGGCGCAGTGGATTTGGCGCCGGCTCAAGCCCGATCTGGCGTCGCTGAGCAAGGTCGTCATCCATGAGACGTGCTCCTCCGGATGCGTCTACTCCGGCGACTGAGCGCTGCAGCATAACGATCCTCGGTCATAAGCCTCTGCGATTGGCTATTTTCCAATAAAATGATTATTTTCAATCAGCTATAGGGTCAGAGTGGAGTTACGAATTATGGATGTTGCATTGCACCAATAATTGTGTATAATGTCGTCCACACTCCCACCAAGACCATTTTGAGGACAGCACCATGTACGAGCAGATCAATACCCAATTCCTGGCCATCGGCAAAAGCTTCGCTGACAACGCGTTCAAGGCGCACAGCGTGGCGGTTGAAGGTTTCGAGCGCATCACCGAGCTGCAGTTGAAGACGCTGGAAAATCGCGTCAACGCGACGGTCGAATTCTGGTCCGAAGCCGCCGAAGTGCGCGATTTCGACGCGCTGAAGGCGTTCTGGCCGAAAGGCGTGAACCTCGTGAAGGAATCGACCGAGAAGTTCTACGCGAACGGCCAGGAAGTTTTCGGCCTGGGTCTGAAGACGGCAGAAGCGCTTGGCCAGTTGGCCAAGGGCAGCATCGAAGCCGCCAACGACAACTTCAACAAGCAGGTCAACGTCGTCAAGAGCGCCGCTACCCGCGCTGCGAAGTAAGCATTGCGCGGCGGCGCAAAGCCGCCACGCATGCCGAACGTTGCGATACCCCTCCCCCTAGAATCGCAACGTTATCTAGCCGGATGATTCATCATCCGGCTTTTTTTTGCCCGGCGAAGGACAACAATCGGACGAGTTCAGGACAAACCGGGTTCAGGACAACCATTGATCTCGTGTACGCTTGGCATCCGCCGAACTGGATGTTCTCAGCGCTACCTCGATGCCCAGCTTGATCGTCACCTCCGGTGTCCTCGCAGGACAAGTGTTCAGTTTCTCCGACATGGCGGTCGTCGGCCGCGGGCAATTCTCCGAAATTCGTTTGAACGATCCGACCGTTTCGCGGCGTCACGCGCAGATCCGCCGCGACGGCGAGAAGTACGAACTACGCGATCAGGACAGCGCGAACGGAACTTTCTATAAGGCCAAACGACTCGAGGGTCCCATCGTCGTTGTCGACGGAGATGAACTGCAATTCGGCGAAGTGAAAGCGGTGTTTCGCGCCGCGACCAACGAGCTGCCATCGTTGCCGCCGCTGACGTTGCCGAGCGTGACGTCGACCAAATCGCAAACGGCGTTCAATCCGGAAGATGCGAAAGCAGCGCGCAATCCGCAGCCGCCGGGATTGAGCGAAATGCTGGCGCGTCTGAAATTGTTCTGCGACATCGGCGCGCAGGCGCGGCAGAAGATCGATCTGCGGCAGCAATTGTCGAACATATTGCAATTTATCCATGCGGCGTTTCCTCATCTGACACGCGCCGCTGTGTATGCGCCTGCCAGCGGCACGGAACACCTCGCACCACTTGCCGAATGGCAGTCCAAATCGGACCTCGAACTGTTCACCGAAGTGGAAGGCTTCCTCAAGGAAGCGCTGCGCCGCGAACAGGGATTGATGGTGAACGACTCGGCTGGCCGCGACGCCATCGCGACACGCTTGCGCGCGAACGTGATGCCCGCCGCGCTCGCCGGTATTCCCTTGCGTCTTGGCGACGACGTGCTCGGCGTGCTGTATCTGGACAGCGTGTTTGTCGAAAGCGCGTGGCGTACCGGCGATCAGGAGTTGTTCGTCGGCATCGCCGGACAACTCGCGTGGCTGCTCGCCAGCGCGCAAGGACAATCGGCCGAACGCGCCGTGGAAACGCATGATCTTGCGCTGGCGCGACGCATCCAACAACGTTTCTTGCCGCAGTCGCCGCCAAAATTGCCGGGCTATCGATTTGCCGACAGCTACGCGGCGGCGCGCGTCATCGGCGGCGATTACTACGACTTCTTCAATTACCGCGACGGACAACAGGGATTCGTCATCGCGGACGTATCCGGCAAAGCCGTCTCCGGCGCTTTGTACATGGCGCGATTGAGTGTGCAAGTTCGCACCATGGCGCGTCAGCTCACCGGACCCGTGGAACTGCTTACCGGACTGAACCGGAAGCTTTACCAGGAATTGGAACCGGGCATGTTCGTTACCATGCTGGCCGCCGTACTCGATCCGGATTCGGGATCGCTGAGTTTCGCCAACGCAGGACATCCGCTGCCGTTGATGCGCATGGCCGACGGCAGCGTCGAGGAAATCGGCGAACCCGGCGCGCTGCCGCTGGGTGCTATGGGCGACACCGTTTTTCGCGAGCTGCAGTCGACGCTCGCGCCCGGCGGATGCGTCTTGTTCTACACGGATGGTCTCGACGAAGCGCACAATCCGCAGAAAGAATTGTTCGGCAAAGAACGGGTCGTCAAAACAATGATCGACGGCGGCGGCAATGCGCAGGCGATACTCGATTCGCTGCTCGCCGAGCTGGCGCGTTTCACGTCCGGAGAACCGCAAAGCGACGATCTGACGCTGCTGACCTTGAGCCGCGAACGCGCCGGCTGAGCGCCGGACTTAGGACTTTCCGCTAAAAATCCCGCGAATCTTTCCAAGCACGCCGGCTTGCGCCGCGTCGTCTGTCGGTTTGGATGCCGCTTTTGCCGGTGGGCGCGAGGGTGCCGGCGGCGGCATTGCTCTTCCCGCCGAAGCAGGCATCGTTTTGAGACCGAGAAGCTGTGTCGCGATTCGCGCCAGTTCGACGGCTTTGGGATGCAGTGGTTCGGTAGTCGCTTTTACGCTTAGCAGCGCTGCCGCTTTCTGCGCCAGAACGACTTCAGGTTTGATTTTCGCGTTGCCTGCTTCGCCCAATGCCGTTGCACGATCCGGGAAAAGTGCAAACAGTTTGCTGAATCCGGCAACGTCGAAAACCTGGCGCACGCTGGGATTCAATCCGCACAGGCGCAAACTTCCCTTGCCGCCTTCGAGTTGTTTCGCGGTCGCGAGCAACACGCGCAATCCTGCGCTGCTCACGTAACCGATGCCGGTCAGATCGATAAGGAAATTGCGCTCGCCCGCGCCGAGCAGGTCTTGCAGCGTCAGTTCGACATCCGCCGACGTATCCGTATCCAGCCGTCCACTCAGCGCGAGAATGCGCGTGGCCCCTTGTTGCTCCTGTTGAATCTCGATTGCCACAAATCAGCCTTCGCGAAACACGAAACGCGCCGCGCCTATTTGAATGACGTCCTCGTTGCCGAGTTGGCGTTCTTTCACTTTTTCCGCGTTCACGCGCGTACCGTGTTTGGTGCCGAGATCGACCAAAGTGAATCCTGCCATGCTCACGTTGATCTGCGCATGTTTGGATTCCACGCCGGGTCCGGCAATGCGGATGTCGTTCGACGTATCGGCGCCGATAGCCATCGGCTTCAGCGTCAACGTATACGATTGTTTGCCGGCTTCGGGATTTTGCGGCACCAGACGCGCCGCGCGGAAAATCTGGGTTGCGCCGCCGCCAGCCGGTGCGGGTGGCGGTATTGGCGCCGCCGGACGCGCCGCCGCAACGTTGACCGCCGACATGATTTGCGTTCGGTTCGGCTGCAGATCGGGACGAACCGCGGGCATGTCGGTGGTGCGCGATTCCGTCGGATCGGGCACGGCGGCAAATTGGCCCGTCACTGCTGGCTGTCGGCTTGCGGCGCTCGATGCATTTGCCGGCGAATCCAATTCGCTTTCCGCATGGAATGCTTCGAGGAAACGCGCTTTCATTTCCAGTCCGCGCGCGCGCGCCTCGGCTTTTTCTTTCACCGAAACTTCGATCGCCTTGATCCGTTTCTGGAATTCTTTTTCGTCGAATTCACCGAGCTTGTAGCGCAGCTCGAGCTCCTGCTGATCGAGCTTCACCGCTTCGTGGTCCGCTTCGAAACGCTCGATCAAACTGCGCAGGCTCGAATATTGTTCGCGCGCCGTCTGCTTGAGCGGCGCGGCTTCTTCGTCGAGCGCGCGCAGCCGTTGCTGATAATCGTCGCGGACGCGCTTGTACACCGGCTCGGCGAACGTCGACTTCAATTCTTCCATCGACTGCAGCCGCGCGTTGAGCTGATCCTGTTCCTGCTTCAGCCTCTTCAGCGATTCGATCGAAGAAAGATCGATCGCTGCCAGCGCGTCTTGCCATTCGTTGTCTTTGCTTGCCATGGTTTCTCCGAACGGCTCAGACACTGATCAAATCGACTTCGATCAAACCGAAGCGAAGTTTGTCGCCCGGTTTGACCGGAACTTTTATGCCGGGCTGCAAACGCTCGCCGTTGAGATGCGTGCCGTTTGCCACGCCGTTCTCTTCCTGCAAAAAGTATAAGCTGCCTTCGCGCAGGATTCTGGCGTGGCGGCGGCTCAGCGTGCCATTGGCGTTGAACGGACCGAGATCGATTTCCGGATTGATGCCGGCGGCGGGATCGGGACGGCCGATGAGGAATTCGCTGCGCGTTGCGTCGAGCGAAATGACTTGGTCTTGTCCGGCCGGTCGAAGCGCGAGCATTTTTTGTTTCTGCGGCGCCACGGGAACGGGCGGCGGCGGTGCGGCAGGTGGCGGCGCGGCAATCGGCGCCGGCGCGGGCACGACGACGGGTTTCGGCGGCTCAACAGGTTTTGCAGGCGGCGGAATACTCGGCGCAGCGTGCATATGCGAAGCGCGCGCAACGACTTGCTTGATCACGCGCAACGCGATTTCGGGGTTCTGTCTGATCACGTCGCCGAACGCCGCGCGTTCAATCCGAAGCACACGCGTTTTCAAGCCGGCCCGCGCGCTCATCGCATGCGGCTTGTCGCCGAGCACCGCTTCACCAAAGAATTCTCCGGGCCCCACCGACGCAATCGGATCACCGTTGGCATCGAGAAGATCGATCTGCCCGGTTTCCACGATATAGGTTTCGTTGCCCGTTTCGCCGTGGTTGAATACATCCGCACCGGCCGGGAACTCGAGGAAGAAATCTTTCGCGCTGCTCATCTGTTGCGTCTCGCACGCGGCAACGCCGCGAGGGGCGATTATGCCGACCGCCGCGCGCCGCCTGCAAGGCAAACCGCCATTCACGATTCCTAACTGCACCAATCGTTATATTTCTGGAATGAAATGGCTTCGATTCACCCGATACGCATCGTTCTTCATGGCGCTTGCGACGGCTTGCTCCTTTGGTGCACACGCCGCGCAGACCGTGACGTTGCCCGGCTGGGTGTGTGCGCATCCCGACGCCGTCTTCGTCAGCGAATTCGACACTATGGAAACCCCAGTGCCTCGAGATCCGACCCATGGCAGCGGCGGCGCAACCGGCACGACTGCACATACGTTGCATATCGCGGGGCTCGGCACCGGCACGCAGCTGTATTACCTCTATGTGCCCACCTCCTACACGCCGTCGCAGGCGTATCCATTTGTACTGGCGCTGCACGGCACGGCGCCCTACGCGAGCCGCAATAGCTACGCAAGCGACGCGCTGAATGCTTGGTCTTCCGTTGCAGCAGCCGGACGCTTCATCGTTGCCGCACCGGTGGCCGACGAAGAAGTCTCCGTCAACGGTCAGCCCGGCGCGACATGGTCGATCCCGCCTGACAGCCCCAGCGACTATGATCTTTTCGCCGCCGTCCTCGCCGCTGTCGAAAGTGCGTACAACATCGACCGTACACGGCTCCACGGCTGGGGTTTTTCGTCGGGCGGATCGGTGATGTACGACTTGGCGTTGAATGGCGACAGTGCCGCTTTCAACGCGTCGACGTTGGCCGCTTACAGCGTCAGTGCCGGCGCGCTCGGAGGAGCTGCGTGCTCGTATTCGCCAAATACGTGCCCCGCACTTTTGCAGTCGCAGTCGCGCAAGGTACCGGTGGATATTCACGTCGGTACGGCCGACTCGCCGGGATACTCCTATGCCGAAGTCGATCACACCGATTTCGTGTCGCACGGATGGATCGACGGAAGCACGGTTTTCTTCAATACCTTTGCGGGCGGGCACACTTATACGACGACGGACTTGCAGCTCGCATGGGTGCACTTGTGCCCCAATGCCGTTACGCCCTGAAGCCGGCCTTTCCGAACGCCGTTTTGGTTGCAGCGCCGACGCTCCGCCCGCTATAATTGTGGGCCTTGTTGACCAGTCCGATCCGGCTGGATTCTGAGCCGGAACCGAGTCTGGGATTTGCTTTCCCTATGCAAAATTCCATCGCTGCCGGAAGGCGGCTCGCCTTACGTGTCGTCGGCGCGCAGCTGATCGTCACGGCACTGGTGGCGGCGGGATTTTTGTTGGGGGGCTGGCGATCCGGCTTGGGTGTGCTGAGCGGCGGTTTTACCGTCGCAATGGCGACGGGAATTTTGGCGTTGCGCGTTTTCGCGGCGCCACCCGCCGCGGCGGGTGTGGTGATGGCGCGATTCATTGTCGGCAATCTGCTCAAATGGGGCGTGATCGCGCTGGGTTTGTACCTGGCGATGGTCAAGGCGGGGCTTCCCGGGTTCGCCGTGATGATCGGCGTGGTCGCCGCCCTGCTGCCGCAACTGCTCGGTCTGCACGACGGGTGGACTCGCTAGGTTTTTCTGCTGTTGTCGATAACTAGACCGGAATCTGAAAGAACATGGCGACTGAAGCCGCACCTGCGCACGACGTAGGCAGTTACATTCTCCACCACCTCACGTTTCTCCAGTTGGATTTGAAAACCTGGAAGATCGTCGAGGGGGAATCCGGTTTTTGGATTCTCAATCTCGATTCCGTGTTCTTCTCGCTCCTGCTCGCGCTCGTGTACGTCGTCATCTTCGCCTCCGCCGCGCGCAAGGCACACGCGGGCGTGCCGAGCAAATTCGTCAACTTCATCGAGATGTGCATCGATTTCGTCGATAGCCAGGTGAAAGATGCGTATCACCACGGCGCCAAGTTCGTCGCCCCGATGGCGCTGACGGTCGGCCTTTGGATCTTCCTGATGAACTTCATGGATCTGCTGCCGATCGACTTGCTGCCTTTCATCGCCGGCAAAGCGGGCGTCGAGCACTTGCGCGTCGTGCCGTCGGCCGATCCGAACATCGCGCTCGCGATGTCGATCACCGTTTTCCTCACCGCGTTCGTCTACAGCTTCGTCGCGAAGGGATTCAAGGGCGTCGGCGCCGAATTCCTGTTTCATCCGTTCGGAAAATGGATGATGCCGATCAACTTCCTGCTCAAGTGCGTGGAAGAATTGGCCAAGCCGATCAGCCAAGGCCTGCGACTGTTCGGCAACATGTACGCGGGCGAGATCATCTTCATCCTGCTCGCGTGCTTCACGCTGAGCTACACACCGACAAGCATCGGCAGTAATCTCGGATTTCTCACGCAGGTGCTGCTCGCAACCGGATGGGCGATCTTCCACATCCTGATCATTTCGCTGCAGGCTTACATTTTCATGGTGCTGACCGTCGTCTACATGGCGATGGCGGCCGATCATCACTGAGTTCATTTCACCCCGATTTTTACAGACGAGTTTCATTCACAGCAAAGTTAGACGGAGATAAACATGGATTTGACCGCACTCGCTTCAGTTGAAGGCATGACCGCTATCGCGGCCGGCCTCATCCTCGGCCTCGCCGGCATCGGCGCCGCCATCGGCATGGGCCTGATGGGTGGCAAGTTCCTCGAAGGCGCCTCGCGCCAGCCGGAACTGGTTCCGATGCTGCAAGGCAAGATGTTCCTGCTCGTCGGCCTGATCGACGCGATTCCGATCATCGGCGTGGGTATCGCGCTGTACCTGACGTTCGTCGATCCGTTCGGCGCCAAGGTGCTGGCGCATCTCGCCGGTCACTGAGCGTAAACAGACTCGCTACGAGGGTTAACCCGTGAGTATCAACGCAACACTCATCGCCCAGATCATCGTCTTCGGAATTTTGGTGTGGGTCACGATGAAATTCATCTGGCCGCCAATCATGAAGGCAATGGACGAACGCGCCGCACGCATCGCCGACGGTTTGTCGGCCGCGGATCGCGCGAAAGCCGAGCTGAAAGATGCCGACGCGCGCGTTGCCGAGGAAATCAAAAAGGCACGCGCACAAGCGGCGGAAATCATCGAGAAAGCGCAGCAGCAAGGCAATCAGGTCATCGATAAAGCCAAGGCCGACGCGTTGCTCGAAGCGGCTCGTCTGAAAGCCACGGCGCAAACCGAAATCGAAGGCATGGTCGGCAAGGCGCGCGAACAATTGCGCGGCCAGGTCGCCACGCTCGCCGTGCAAGGCGCGCAAAAGATCATCCAGCGCGAGATCAACGCCGATACGCACAAGGCGTTGCTCGATCAACTTGTCGCCGAGATCTGACGATGAGCGAAACGCTGACACTCGCGCGTCCGTACGCTCGCGCCGCTTTCGAAACCGCGCAGGATGCTAAGGCGCTCGGCGCGTGGTCGACCAACCTGAAATTCACCGCGCAGATGTTGCACGATGCGCGCGTGCGTTCGATGGTGATGGACCCGCGCGTGAGCGCGAGCGATCTCGCGGCGCTGCTGTTGCCGAACGGTGAAGCGGTTGATGGCGATTTCGGTCGCTTCGTCGCATTGCTGATCGAAAACCAGCGTGCCGATCTGCTCGTCGAGATCGCCCAATTGTTCGACGAGTTGAAACGCGACGCCGAGCGCATATTGAAAGTGACAGTGCGTTCCGCGACGGCGCTGCCGGCGAGTGAAGAGGAAACGATTCGCACCGCGCTGAAAAAGCGTTTCAACCGCGACATCGAAATGGATCAGGAAGTCGATCCGAGCTTGATCGGCGGCGCGATCATCGATGCGGGCGATGTGGTGATCGATGGATCGGTGCGCGGAAGACTGGCGCGTCTTGAAACAGCGTTGATGCAATAAATCTGGATGGCTGTCATCCCAGCGAAAGCTGGGATCCAGTTCTTCGGCGGCAGAGCAAAGGCTGGATTCCAGCTTTCGCTGGAATGACAAGCAGAGTGCGTGAGGTTTTAGGAATACGGGTTGCCGAGGAAATAGTGCTCGCCTCAACCCTTAGTCCTAACCCCTTACACACAAACATCCGAAGCGCATTGTTGGCGCGAAAGAAGGAATCATCATGGCAACGACGTTGAATCCATCCGAAATCAGCGAACTGATCAAGACTCGAATCGAGAAGGTCAAGCTCGCCGCCGAAGCGCGCAACGAAGGCACGATCGTGTCCGTCTCCGACGGCATCGTGCGCGTCCATGGCCTGGCCGATGCGATGGCCGGCGAAATGATCGAGATGCCCGGCAACACGTTCGCGCTCGCGCTGAACCTGGAGCGCGATTCGGTCGGTTCCGTCGTGCTCGGCGAATACGAACATCTGCGCGAAGGCGACACCGTCAAGACGACGGGCCGCATTCTCGAAGTGCCGGTCGGCCGCGAAATGCTCGGCCGGGTCGTCGATGCGCTGGGTCAGCCGATCGACGGCAAAGGCGCGATCAACGCGACGCATTCGTCGCCGATCGAAAAAGTGGCGCCGGGCGTGATCTGGCGTAAATCCGTTTCGCAGCCGGTGCAGACAGGTTACAAATCCGTCGACTCGATGATTCCGATCGGCCGCGGCCAGCGCGAACTGATCATCGGCGACCGCCAGACCGGCAAGACCGCGCTCGCCATCGACACGATCATCAACCAGAAGAATTCCGGCGTGAAGTGCATTTACGTCGCGATCGGCCAGAAGCAAAGTTCGATCGCCAACGTCGTGCGCAAGCTCGAAGAAAACGATGCGCTCGCGCACACGATCATCGTCGCCGCCGCCGCCGCCGACTCGGCCGCGATGCAGTACATCGCGCCCTACTCCGGCTGCGCGATGGGCGAATACTTCCGCGACATCGGCGAAGACGCGCTCATCATTTATGACGATCTCACCAAGCAGGCGTGGGCGTATCGCCAGATTTCGCTGCTGCTGAAGCGTCCGCCGGGCCGCGAAGCGTATCCGGGCGACGTGTTCTATCTCCATTCGCGCTTGCTCGAACGTGCGGCGCGCGTGAACGAGGAATATGTCGAGCGCGAAACGAAGGGCGCGGTCAAAGGCAAGACCGGTTCGCTCACCGCACTACCGATCATCGAGACGCAGGCAGGCGACGTGTCCGCATTCGTTCCGACCAACGTGATTTCGATTACCGACGGCCAGATCTTTTTGGAAACAGACTTGTTCAACGCGGGCATCCGTCCGGCGGTGAACGCGGGCATTTCCGTGTCGCGCGTCGGTGGCGCGGCGCAGACCAAGATCATCAAGAAACTGGCGGGCGGCGTGAAACTCGCGCTCGCGCAGTATCGTGAACTCGCGGCATTCGCGCAGTTCGCATCCGACCTCGACGCGGCGACGCGCGCGCAGCTCGAACGCGGCCAGCGCGTTACCGAACTGATGAAGCAGAAGCAATACGCGCCGTTGTCCGTCGCACAGCTCGCAATCAGTTTGTATGCGGCCGAAAAAGGGTATCTCGACGATCTTCCGATCGCGCAAATCCTGCCGTTCGAGAAATCTCTTCACGCTCATTTCGCGAACAACTATGCGGATTGGGTGAAAGCGGCTAACGACAAGGCGGACTGGAACAACGACATCGAAGCCACGTTGAAAAAAGGCATCGAAGAGTTCAAGAAAACCGGAAGCTGGTAGTGAATTTTGCTTGTCATTCCAGCGAAAGCTGGAATCCAGCTTCTGCTTTTGCAGAGAAAAGGGTCGGGACGAGCAAAAACTGGATTCCAGCTTTCGCTGGAATGACAAGCACAAGAATCGAGAAGGTCGACTAACGTGGCAGGCGCAAGAGAGATCAGAACCAAGATCAAAAGCGTGGGCAACACCCGCAAGGTGACGCGCGCGCTCGAGATGGTTTCGGCATCGAAAATCCGCAAGGCGCAGGATCTGATGAAATCATCGCGTCCGTACGCGCGTGCGATGAAACAGGTGATCGGCCACGTCGCGAAAGCGAATTCGGAATTCCGTCATCCGTTTCTGGAAGCGCGCGAAACGGTCAAGCGCGTCGGCTATATCGTCGTGTCGACCGATCGCGGTTTGTGCGGCGGTTTGAATTCGAACCTGTTCCGCAAACTGCTCGGTGAAATCCGCGCATGGCAGGGAAAGGGTGTGGAGGTCGACGTCGTCGCGATCGGCAGCAAGGCGAACGCATTTTTCCGTCGACTCAAAGTGCATCTTGTCGGCAGCACGTCGCATCTCGGCGAACGTCCGCAGATCGAAAAACTGGTCGGCGTGATCAAAGTCGTGCTCGATCTGTACAACGAACGCAAACTCGATCGGCTGACGCTCGTATACAACCACTTCGTCAACACGATGACGCAGACCCCGACCATCGAACAATTGCTGCCGCTACCGCCGAGCGATTCTTTGGTGACGGCGCACGAATGGGATTACCTGTACGAACCCGATGCAGAATCCGTGCTCGAACACGTATTGACACGCTATATCGAATCGCTGGTTTATCAGGCGACGCTGGAAAATCTCGCGAGCGAACACGCCGCGCGCATGGTCGCGATGAAGAGCGCGTCCGACAACGCCACCAAGGCGATCGGCACGCTCACGCTGATCTACAACAAGGCGCGTCAGGCAGCGATCACGCAGGAGATTTCGGAAATCGTCAGCGGCGCGGCCGCGGTCTGATCGAAAAGAATTGAGAACTGAGGACACGAACATGAATCAGGGCAAAGTGGTCCAAATCATCGGCGCGGTGGTCGACGTCGAATTCCCGCGCGATAGCGTGCCGAAGGTGTACGACGCGCTGAACGTCGAAGGTACGGCGCAGCCGATCACGCTGGAAGTGCAGCAGCAGCTCGGTGACGGCGTCGTGCGCTGCATCGCGCTCGGCTCCACCGACGGCTTGAAGCGCAATCTCGTCACCAGGAACACGGGCGAAGGCATCAAGGTGCCGGTCGGCACCGAGACGCTCGGCCGCATCATGGACGTGCTCGGCACGCCTATCGATGAAAAAGGTCCGATCGGCGAAAAAGACCGCTGGGTCATCCATCGCGCGGCGCCGAGTTACGACGATCAGGCGACGTCCGACGAATTGCTCGAAACCGGCATCAAGGTCATCGATCTGGTGTGCCCGTTCGCCAAAGGCGGCAAGGTCGGCCTCTTCGGCGGCGCCGGCGTCGGCAAGACGGTGAACATGCTCGAACTCATCAACAACATCGCCACGCAGCACGCGGGCTTGTCCGTGTTCGCGGGCGTCGGTGAGCGCACGCGCGAAGGCAACGATTTCTATCATGAGATGATCGAAGCCGGGGTCGTCAAACTCGACAATTTGAAAGAGTCGAAAGTGGCGATGGTGTACGGCCAGATGAACGAGCCGCCCGGAAACCGTCTGCGCGTCGCGCTGACCGGTCTGACCATGGCCGAATATTTCCGCGATGAGAAAGACGCTTCCGGCAAAGGCCGCGACGTACTGTTCTTCGTCGACAACATCTATCGCTACACGCTGGCCGGCACGGAAGTATCCGCGCTGCTCGGACGCATGCCCTCAGCCGTCGGATATCAGCCGACGCTCGCCGAGGAAATGGGCCGCTTGCAGGAACGCATCACGTCGACCAAGACGGGTTCGATCACGTCGATCCAGGCCGTGTACGTTCCGGCGGACGATTACACCGATCCGTCGCCCGCGACGACGTTCGCGCATTTGGATTCGACCGTTGCGCTGTCTCGCGATATCGCGTCGCTCGGCATTTATCCGGCCGTCGATCCGCTCGCCTCGACGAGTCGCCAGCTCGATCCGAACGTGATCGGCCAGGAACACTACGATGTCGCCCGCCGCGTGCAAGGCACGTTGCAGCGCTACAAGGAACTAAAAGACATCATCGCGATTCTCGGCATGGACGAGTTGTCGGAAGAAGACAAAGCGACCGTGTCGCGCGCGCGTAAAGTCGAGCGCTTCTTCTCGCAGCCGTTCCACGTCGCCGAAGTGTTCACCGGTTCGCCGGGAAAATACGTGTCGCTGAAAGACACGATCCGCGGCTTCAAGATGATCGTCGACGGCGAATGCGATCATCTGCCGGAACAGGCGTTCTACATGGTCGGCGGTATCGAAGAAGCTTTCGAGAAAGCCAAGTCCATGGAAAAGAAAGTGGCGTGATTTAATCCCCTCTCCCGCTTGCGGGAGAGGGTTAGGGTGAGGACAGCACTGCCTCACCCTCACCCCAGCCCTCTCCCTTAAGCGGGAGAGGGGGAGAAAGGAATATGGCAACCATCAAATGCGACATCGTCAGCGCCGAAGCCGAGATTTTCCATGGACAGGCGCAGATGGTCATCGCCTCCGGTGAAATGGGCGAACTCGGCATCGCGCCGCGTCACGCGCCGCTGATCACGCGTTTAAAGCCGGGTCAGGTGCGCGTGATCGCGGAAAATGGTGAAGAACAGTTCTTCTACGTCTCCGGCGGCATTCTCGAAGTGCAGCCGAGCGTGGTGACGGTTCTCGCCGACACCGCGATGCGTGCGAAAGACATCGACGAAAACGCCGCGCGTCGTGCGAAGGAAGAAGCCGAGCGTGCCATCGCCAATCGCGGCGATGAAATGGAAATTGCAGAAGCGCAGATGCAGCTTGCGATGGCGACGGCGCAGTTGGAAGCGCTGGAGCGGTTGCGTCGCACCTTGAAACATTAATTACGTTTCAAATCTTGCAATAGGAAACGCCGGCTTTCGCCGGCGTTTTTGTTTGCGAGTGCCGAGGAAGCACTCGCGGGGCAATCAAATCTTCCGTTTTCGTGCACGTGCGAGAGGCATCAATCCGATCAGGCTGGCGAGAGCGAGTAACGCCCACGTACCAAGCGTCGGTATCGCTGTGGTGTTCGATGGCGGTGGCGGTCCTACGCCGGGCGGGAGCACCGTGATTTGCACCAACGCCGGTGTCGATTGGCCATTGACGTCTATCGTGTCGTACGTGAACGAATCGGGACCGGAATAATCGTGGCTCGGCGTGTAGGTAATGGTGTTTCCGCTAATTGCGCCCAGTGTTCCATGTGACACCGACGAGGTTAACGCGAACGTCAACGCGAATGGACCGCCGAGATTGTCGTTGTCCGATCCTGACAACGTAATCTGCTTTGATGTGTTGTACGGAGTGGTGACAGATTCGTCGTCGGCGACAGGCGGCGCGGGCGCGACGTGGATAGTTACCGTCGCTGGTAACGATGTTCCATTGACGTCTGTCGCGGTGTATTCGTATTCGTCCAGGCCGGTGTAATTGTGAACGGGCGTGTATGTCGCCGTGTCGCCGCTGAGCGAAATAGTTCCATGCGCCGTCGAGGCGGCTGTCACGATCGCGTACGTCATCGAAAACGGACCGCCGGCGTTCGCGTCCGTTGCAGAAACCTTCATCGACAACGGTGTGTTGTGGGGGACGTTTACGCTGAATGATTTCGCGACGGGCGGTATCCGCGTTACTTCAATCGTCACTTTTGCGGGCGTGGATGTGCCGTTGGTATCCGTCACCGAGTACAAAAATGAATCGAAGCCGGTGAAATTGGTACTCGGCGTATATGTGACGATATTACCGACGATCGAAGCGGAGCCGAATTGCACGGCGGTGTTGACCACGTACGAGAGCGGCCCGGCGGGATTGCTGTCGCTGCCGGAGAGTGTGATCTGGACCGGCGTGTTTTCAGGAGTGACGACACTCTTCGGATCGGCTACAGGCGGTGGTGTCGGAATAACTTCCACCGCGCCGATTTCGCAATGCGGACCTTGCGGACGACTCAAACCGCGCTGATCCATTGCAGGGCAATTGCCATCGCTGCCGGTATCAATTGCAGAACTGCCAAACCCCGGCAAGAGTGTTCGCGTGAATCCTCCATTTTCCGCTAGCGGGCCAAGTTTAGGGTCCGTGACAAACAAATTTGTGCAGAGGCTAGCGTCAGGGCACCCACCTTCTACTACGCTCCACAAGATCGCCAGGGGAAATGCCGCGTCATGCTTAACTTCAGCGCCACCCGCCGGAGCGCTGTCGCCCCACAAAATAACGTTGATTAGTTTTGCATCAATGACGCCTGACGATTGCTCGAAATCGTAAATCGCTCCGCCTACGTCTGCATTGTTACCGCTGAACGTAACGTTGAGAAGCCGTGGTTGGCTCGTGCCGCGCGATGTACTGGCGTTGTACATCGCGCCGCCGCGATGAGAGCTGTTACCGCTGAAGGTGACGTTGGTCAAAATC
>DATAVJ010000118.1:0-13184 GCA_036267795.1 Rudaea sp. | reverse complement strand
CAGAAATAGCCGGTGCCCGGATGCAGGAATTGTTCGTTGGATTCCCAGAACTGGAACGAACCGCCGATGTTGTATTGCGGCGCGGATTTCGTAAACAGGATTTGAGCGTACGCTTCCGTCGTATCGTTGATGTGATACGTCAAGCTCGTGTACGCACTGCCTGAACGATTGCGGTTGAGCAGCGACGTCGCCTGATACTGGCCGGTCGTGCCGCAATAAGATTCCGCATCGCCCGTGCCGGGATTTATGCGGGTAGCGTACGAGGTTGTGTTGTTGAACAGGTATTTCAGCGGTGCGCAAGCCGCCGCACCCGGATCGATGTAGTCGCTGGTGAATCCGTCGAGGATAAGGAACGAACGCGACGGAATCGCAGGCGCGCCGTTCAACGAAGGATTCGCGTTGATGGAGGCGGTTTGCTTGCGGTCGGAGGCGAAGATGGGCTTTTGGTTAATGAATTCCAGGCCGAAACTCACGTCCAGGTTGCCCCATGAATGGCCGCCGCTGATCTGCAGACGCTGATTCTGGCCGCCGCCATCGGAGTAATCGCCGTAGCGGTACGCGATGTCCACTCCGTCGTATTTGTCTTTCAGGATGATATTGACGACGCCGGCAATTGCCGCTGAGCCGTAAATCGCCGAGTTGCCGCCCGGAACGATATCGATGTGATCGATCATCGCCACCGGAATGTTGGAAAGATCGGTGAACGCATTGCTGCCGTTGTACGCCAGCGGATAATTCGTCATCTGCTTGCCGTTGATCAAGAACAACGTGTAATTGATCGGCAATCCGAACAGACTGATGGTCTGCGCGCCTTGGGTGAACCCGCCCGACGACTGATTTCCCTGCGTGCCGCCATTGGCGATCGGCGTGGCTTTCAGCGCGTCATATACCGTTGCGAAACCCTGGCGTGAAATGTCCTGCGCAGAAATGGTGATCGTCGGCGATGCCGTTTCAATCTGCGACTGCGGAATGAGCGAGCCGGTGACTGTCACAGTTTCCAACGTCTGCTTTTTCTTGTCCTGGTCGGCTGATGTTTGATCCGCGGTTTGTGCAAACGCGGTACTCGCATAGAGCGCCATGACGATGGAAGAGGTTAGAAGTCGTTGATTCATAATGTTTGTGTCCCCAATCGAAAGCTATGTGAAAATTTCGGCAACCGAATTGCCCCGCCTGCAACGAGTTTTGCGTTGTGTCCTTGGCTAGCGGTGAACATGACGTCGTGTATGCGGCAATAGCTACGTGTGAATCCGTCAAAACTGAGCTGAGGTATTCACGCGCGACCGTAACAAATAGTTAACTATGGTGTCAATTTTTGCTTAACGCGAGAAAGTCACCTGCCGGGGTTATACGAAGCAGCTCGTATTTTCAATCGCATCGGGACCGGCTAGAATGGTGGGCTCTCTGCGACGCCGATGCCGGTTCAGTCGTCGTGACATCAATGGACACTTTTGTGCGAGTGAATTTGGAGATTCGAATGCGAATTCTGGGGCTATGGACATTATTGGTGCTTGTTTGCCTTGCCGGCTGCGACAAAACACCGGCACCCGCCGCCGCGCCTCCTGCGGCAGCACCGATTCCCGGCAGCGTGAGCGGAACCGTAATGCTCCGCGAACCGCGCGAACTCAGCAACGAGGCGAAGGTGGAAATCCGCGTCGTCGATGTCGCGCAGTCCGCGACGGCGCTGGCGCAAACCGTCATCCCGAACGCGAATCATCCGCCGATCGCGTTCAATCTGCCGATCGATCCGCATACCGTCGATCCGAAGCGCACCTATGCGATCAATGCGATCCTCACGGACGGCGAACGCCGTTACATGCCGGTTTTGCAATATCCGGTGCTGACGAATAAGGCGCAGTCATCGAATATCCAGATCATCGTCGCGCCGGAACCGACGCCTTCCGAAAAGCTGTTCGATGCCTACAACAAGGCTTTCGCGCAAATCGGCACGATGAAGCAATTCAGCGGCACCTCGACGGACGAAAATTCGTCTACCGCCTGGGATGCGTTTGCGTCGAACGGCAAGGTTCGTTTCGTCCGTGAAATTACCGACCTCGACAACGACAAGGGCCGCGTCGCCATCAAAATCGGTTATCAGAACGACAAGCCGTGGGTCGTGGTGAAAGATGAATCAACGGGCGGCAACGCGCGCCCGTTCGCGAGCACGCATGTCGGCTGGGACGATGACGGCCAGCTCGTGCTGAAAGACAAGATCGCCAACGGCCATACCACCGATGCAACGGACGACGAAGCCAAAGCGCTATACGATCACGCCGTCCGCGCGTTCAACATGGCCAGCGCCCGCGTGCCGAAGCAGCACTGAAATGAAATCGGCGGCGCAATCGCCGCAGATTCAGGATCGCCGCGAATCAGGCGGCGCGGCGCCGCTTTAGGTGCACCAGCAGTAACGAAATCGCCGCCGGCGTGATGCCGGCGATGCGCATGGCTTGCCCGATCGTCTCGGGTTTCACCGCCTGCAACTTCTGCGATGCCTCTGCGGACAGTCCGCGCACGGCGACATAATCGAAGTGCGACGGAATGAGCGTCTCTTCATGGCGTCGCAGCCGGCCGATCTCCAGATTCTGACGGTCGAGATAGCCGGAATACTTGGCCGAAATTTCCACCTGTTCCGCAACGCGCACATCGTCTGCGCCCGGACCGAGCGACGCCACGCACATTAAATCTTTGTAATCCATTTCGGGCCTGCGCAGCAGATCGAGCGCATTCGTCTCGCGCGTGAGTTTCACGCCGAGTTGCGTTTCGATCTCCGCACCCAGCGCGTTGCCGGGTGCGGCCCATATGCCGCGCAGCCGCTCGGTTTCGCGTTCGACGCCTTCGCGCTTGCGCTCAACGTGCACGTGGCGCTGCGCATCCACGCTGCCAAGCTCGAATCCCTTCTGCGTGAGGCGCAAGTCCGCATTGTCTTCGCGCAGATGCAGGCGATATTCCGCACGCGACGTGAACATGCGATACGGCTCCGTGGTGCCGTTGGTCAGCAGATCGTCGATGAGAACGCCGATATACGCCTCGTCGCGCCGCGGCGACCACGATTCTTTGCCGGTCGCCGCGCGTGCCGCGTTGAGGCCCGCGATCAAGCCCTGCGCCGCGGCTTCTTCGTAACCTGTGGTGCCGTTGATCTGTCCAGCGAAGTACAGCCCGTCGATCGCTTTCGTCTCGAGACTGTTCTTGAGTCCGCGTGGATCGAAGTAGTCGTATTCGATCGCATAGCCCGGTCGCGTGATGTGTGCGTTCTCGAAACCTTCGATCGAGCGCACGAGATCCAGCTGCACGTCGTACGGCAGCGAAGTTGAAATGCCGTTAGGGTAGATCTCGGTCGTTTCCAGCCCTTCGGGTTCGATGAAAATCTGATGCGATGTCTTGTCGGCGAATCGAACCACCTTGTCTTCGATGGACGGACAATAACGCGGACCGACGCCTTCGATCCTGCCCGTGTACAGCGGCGAACGATCCAGCGCCCCGCGGATGATGTCATGCGTGCGCTCGCTCGTATGCGTGATCCAACAGCTGACCTGACGCGGATGGTCCGCCGACGATCCCATGAAGGAGAACACCGGTGCGGGTACATCTCCGGGTTGTTCCTGCAAACCCGCGAAATCGATCGAACGTCCATCGATGCGCGGCGGTGTGCCCGTTTTCAGGCGATCCACGCGGAGTGGCAATTCGCGCAAACGCTCGGCGAGCGTCGTCGCGGGCGGATCGCCGGCGCGACCGCCGGCATGATTCGAGAACCCGATGTGGATCTTTCCGGCGAGGAATGTGCCGGCCGTCAGCACGACGCGGGCTGCGTGAAAGCGCAAGCCCATCTGCGTCACGACGCCGGTGACCCGATTTCCGGCCAGCAGCAAATCGTCGACGGCCTGCTGGAAAATCGACAGATTGGGCTGGTTTTCCAGACGCCGGCGAATCGCGGCCTTATAAAGTGTTCGGTCGGCTTGACAGCGCGTGGCGCGAACCGCCGGACCCTTGGACGCGTTCAAGGTCCGCCACTGAATGCCGGCTCGATCGGCCGCCCATCCCATGACGCCGCCCAATGCGTCGATTTCCTTGACGAGATGACCCTTTCCGATCCCGCCGATCGCGGGGTTGCAGCTCATCTGGCCCAGCGTCTCGATGTTATGCGTGAGCAGCAGAGTGCGTGCGCCCAAACGCGCGGCCGCAAGCGCCGCCTCGGTGCCGGCATGGCCGCCGCCGATGACGATGACGTCGTAATGATGAGTGGTATCTGGCATGGGGCGTACTCGCGGCGCGCATTATACAAATGCCTTCCAGCCGGGCGCGAATCTGGGGAATAAAGCTAAAGGTGAGGCTGGCGCCCGGCGGTCTTAGGAACAGGGGGAATCCAAGAGGACCGTATGCCGGGCGCCAGTGACCGAAGATTCTGTGTCACACAGCGCTTTCGCGCCGTCGGGTGACGAGCAACGCGGCGAATAATAACCCACCTTCAAGTTACTGAAGTGTGAATCTTGTCATGTGAATGGGTTATCGAGTGCGACGTGCGTCAACTTTCGTCCCGGCGCGTCACAAGCGACGTCAACACTGTCGAAAACACCGGCGCTGCAGCGATTGCGGGTGGTTGGCATATGTTCTGCATTATGTGAACTACATCGCAAACTTGGAGAATGTCATGCTCGCAGTCGTCGATACACTCAGTCTCAATCCGCTGTTTCTCCGCCACGATCTCATGATCGAAATGGGCCGCCTTGAAATGCAGCTCGAGGAAGTCCGGTCCCAAGCTTCAGCGAATGATGGTCGCGTGGCTTCGCCGCTTGAGCAGCGTCTTGCTCGCGTCAATGAAGCACTGAGCCGTCTTTCCGCCTGACAAACCGTCTCCAGGGACACAACTGCTCCCTAAGCCCCGCGCGGATGCGAGCTGCGTGGGGTTTTTTTTACCTCCCTTTCGTGTGGTGCAATTCCAGAACCGAGGTCGGCGTCGCGAACGTGTCCGAGCGCGCCAGATTCCAGAACACCTTGAACACCGCATGGTCCGGCGTACCGCCGATCAACTCCCCGGGTTTCACGAAGTGATACAGCGACGACAGCGACCGTACTTCGGTCGACGACACGCGGCGTATCACATGTTCCGGCCCGATTTCATTCGGATGGCTTAATCCCGCCGCTGCGATCAACTCCTTCAGCGCCTTCAGCGTATTTTCGTGGAACATCTGCACACGCTCGGACTTGTCCGGCACATTGAGTTTTTTCCAGCGCGACGGATCCTGTGTCGCCACACCCGTAGGACATTTATCGGTATGGCAATTCTGCGACTGGATGCAGCCCAGCGCGAACATGAAACCGCGCGCGGCGTTGCACCAGTCAGCACCCAGCGCGAACGTGCGCGCCAGATCGAACGCGGTGACGATCTTGCCGCTCGCGCCAAGCCGGATTTTGTTGCGCAGATTCAATCCCACCAGCGTGTTGTGAACGAGGAGCAATGCCTCGCGCAGCGGCGCGCCGACATGGTCGGTAAATTCGAGCGGCGCAGCGCCGGTGCCGCCTTCGCCGCCGTCGATCACAATGAAATCGGGATAGATGCCGCTTTCAGTCATCGCCTTCGCGATGCCGAACCATTCCCACGGATGACCGAGCGCCAGCTTGAACCCGGTCGGTTTGCCGCCTGATTTTTCACGCAGGTTTCCCACGAATTGCAGCAGCCCGAGCGGCGTCGAAAACGCCGAATGCCGCGCCGGTGAAATGCAATCGACGCCTTCGGGCACACCGCGCGCTTCGGCGATTTCCGCACTCACCTTCGCGCCGGGCAACACGCCGCCATGGCCGGGCTTGGCGCCCTGCGACAGCTTCACCTCGATCATTTTCACTTGTGGATTTTTAGCATTCTCCACAAAGCGTTCTTCGGAAAACGTGCCGTCGGTATTGCGGCATCCGAAATAGCCGGAGCCGAGTTCCCAGCAAATGTCGCCGCCCATTTCTCGGTGATAGCGCGATAAGGATCCCTCGCCGGTGTCGTGATAAAACCCGCCGCGACGCGCACCTTCGTTGAGCGCGCGGATCGCGTTCGCCGACAACGATCCGAAACTCATCGCCGAAATGTTGAACACGCTGGCGGAATACGGCTGCGTGCACTGCGGTCCGCCGACGGTCACGCGGAAATCGTGCGTGTCGATTTTCGCCTGCGCCATCGAATGATTGATCCATTCGTAGTGATCGGCGTACAGATCGAGCTCTGTTCCGAACGGTCGCTTGTCTTCCACATTTTTGGCGCGCTGATAAATGATCGCGCGCTGCACATGCGAAAACGGCACCTCTTCGGTATCCGATTCCACCACGTACTGCCGCAGCATCGGCCGGAAAAATTCGAAAAAAGTCCGAACATGCGCCGTGACGGGAAAATTGCGCCGCAAGGTGTGCCTGCGCGCCATCATGTCGAGCACACCGAGCACCACCAGTGCTCCGCTGACGACGGCAAGACAACGCCAGCCGATGCCGCTTTCCCACATGAGCAGCGAAACGATCAGCGCCAGAACGCACATCGCGAACAACAAAAAACGAGACGGCACGGGTGTGCGCATCGTTGGTCTCCCCATTCGATCCCGCCCGCAAAGCATACGCTGATGACCGACGAAGCGGCGAGATTGCGAACTCGATGCCGGTAAACTAGGCGGATGGTCGAGAAACAAATACCACCGCGCCGACGCAGCCCGCCATCCAAGAACGCGCCCGTCGCGACGCCCGCCGTCAAACCGCCGATAACGCGACGCGCTCCGCCGAAAACCGTTGCGGCAGCACCAACGAGACCGACGCGCCTGATCGATCGGATCGACTGGGAACATCTCCGCGAACGGCTGACGGAATACGCGCGCCTGGCGCGGATGGATCGTCCCGTCGGCGCGCTGCTGCTGCTATGGCCAACATGGTGGGCGCTGTGGTTGGCCGCTCAGGATTTCCCATCGGTCGGCCTGTTGATCATCTTCACGCTCGGTGTGTGGTTCATGCGCTCGGCCGGTTGCGTCATCAACGATTTCGCCGACCGCAAGCTCGATCCGGAAGTGAAGCGCACACGCGATCGTCCGTTGGCGAGCGGCAAAGTCAGCACGCGCGAGGCCATTGGCGTTTTTCTCACGCTCATCGTGGCGGCGTTTCTGCTCGTGCTGCTGACGAACAAACTTACCGTCGAACTGTCCATCGTGGGTGCGTTTCTCGCGATCACCTACCCGTTCATGAAACGCTACACCTATCTTCCGCAAGTCTATTTAGGCTGCGCGTTCGGCTGGTCTATCCCGATGGCGTTCGCCGCGACGAAGGGCAGCGACATGAAACAATTCGTCGCCGTGTTGCCGTTGTGCGGATTGCTGTTTCTCGGCAACGTATTATTCTCGACGATCTACGACACGGAATATGCGATGGTCGATCGCGATGACGACATCCGCGTCGGCGCGAAATCCACCGCCATTCTTTTCGGCGACGCCGATCTGCCGATCATCGGCGTGCTGATGATTACGTTTCTGTTCGCGATGTTGCTCGTTGCGCAGCGCGGTCATTTGCATTGGCCGTATTTCGCCGGACTCGGCGTTGCCGCGGCGTTGTTCGCCTATCAAATATGGCTCATGCGCGCGCGGTCGCGCGACGCCTGCTTTGCAGCCTTCAAGAACAACAACTGGATCGGATTGTCGATCTGGGTCGGCATCGTCTTGTCCTACGCGCTGAAATAAGATTCACTTCGGCGCGCGCGCGATCGCCCATACATCGACGCGCGAAACACCGGCCTTGCGCAGCACGCGCGCGCATTCCCGAACCGTAGTTCCAGTCGTCATCACATCGTCGACCAACGCGACGTGCGAAGGACACTCCGCCGCTTTCGTCATCTCGAATGCGCCGCGAAGGTTGCGCCGGCGCGCGACAGCATCGAGATCGGACTGCGCAGACGTCGCGCGCGTCCGCGTCAGCAAATCCGTGCGCACCGCAATTCCGAACGCTTTCGACACCGGCCGCGCAATTTCCAGCGCCTGATTGAAACCGCGTTCGCGCAAACGCGACCGATGTAGAGGAACCGGAACGATCGCCTCCGGCAGATCGGCACAACCGGCCGAATACGCGTCCAGCCACAACTTCGCCAATACGCTGCCCGCCGCGAGATTCCGGCTGAATTTGAATCGCGTCAACAGCAAATCGATCGGGTGTCCATACACAAAAGGCACGAATGCCGACGCGAACGCCGGTTCGCGCTGCAGGCATTCGCCGCATAGCGGCGCGCGTGCCGTCAGCGGTAACGCGCAGCGCGGGCAACACAACGAGTTGCGGGCGATATCGTTCGCACATGCGTCGCACAGATCGCGGCCTTCGCTGCCATTGAGCCGACATAACAAACATCGCGACGGCAATATCGCCCGTTGGCTCAGACGCAGCCCGTCAACCAAAAGTCCCTTTAGCAAGTTGACAGCTCCAGCGCTCAAATCCAAACTGCTTCATCTTCCGTCCTACGAGTTTGCCATGTCCGCAGCAGCCACGGTGCGTCACGATTATTCGCGCGATGAAGTCGCGCAATTGTTCGGCATGCCTTTCAACGATTTGCTCGAGCGAGCGCACACAACCCATCGCGCACATCACGACGCTAACGCCGTGCAAGTGTCCACGCTGTTGTCGATCAAGACGGGCGGATGCCCGGAAGATTGCGCGTACTGTCCGCAAGCGGCGCGATACCACACCGGCGTTAAAGTTGAAAAGCTGATGAGCCTGGATTCGGTGCTCGAAAAAGCGCGCGCCGCGAAGGACGCTGGCGCAACGCGATTCTGCATGGGCGCGGCGTGGCGTTCGCCGAAAGATCGCGATGTCGAGAAAGTCGCGCAGATGATCGCGGGCGTGAAAGCGCTCGGCATGGAAACCTGCGCCACGCTCGGCATGCTGACGCAGACGCAGGCCGATACCTTCAAAGACGCCGGACTCGACTACTACAACCACAATCTCGACACCGCACCGGAGTTCTACGGCGACATTATCCACACGCGCGAATTCCAGGACCGCCTCGACACACTCGGCTGCGTACGCAACGCAGGTTTGAAAACCTGCTGCGGCGGCATCGTCGGCATGGGCGAATCGCGCTCGCAGCGCGCGGGGCTGCTGCAAACGCTGGCGAATCTCCCGACGCATCCGGATTCGGTGCCGATCAATCGTCTTGTTCAAGTCGAAGGCACTCCCCTGGCGGGCACGGCGTTGCTCGATCCGTTCGAGTTCGTGCGCACGATTGCGGTAGCGAGAATTCTCATGCCGCATTCCGTCGTGCGACTGTCGGCCGGCCGCGCGGAGATGAGCGACGAACTGCAAGCGCTATGTTTCTTCGCCGGCGCGAACTCGATCTTCTACGGCGAAAAGTTGCTGACCACCGGCAATCCCGACGTCGAACACGACCGAGCATTGTTCGCGCGGCTCGGCATTCATCCGCGCGAAATAGATGCCGAGCCGGTTGCCATGCACGCGGACATCGTCTCCGCCGCCGCGTGACATAACGATGCCGCGTCCCGATCTTCTCGCGCGTCTGGCCGATGCGCAGGCGCAGCGCGAGCGCGCCGATTTGCTGCGCCGCGTGCGCACCGTCGATCAAGTCGATGGTCCGCGTATCGTGGTGGGCGGCAACGTGCTGCTCAATTTTGCCAGCAACGATTATCTCGGTCTCGCGCAACATCCCGCATTGCGCGCGGCGCTCGTACGCGGCGCGGTGGAATGGGGCGTCGGCGCGACGGCTGCGCATTTGCTGGGCGGTCATCGGCGCGAACACGAAGCGCTGGAAGAAAAACTGGCGCAGTGGACAGGGCGCGAACGTGCGTTGCTGTTCTCGACCGGCTACATGGCGAATATCGGTGTGTTGTCGGCGCTATTGGGTGACGGCGATCTCTGCGTGCAGGACAAACTCAATCACGCGTGCCTGATCGACGGCGCGCGGCTAGCCGGATGCGATCTGAAGCGGTACGTCCATGCCGATGTCGACAGCGCGCGCCGGCAATTGCAATCGCAACCCGATGCGGCCGCACTGCTCGCCACCGACGGCGTTTTCAGCATGGATGGCGACACAGCCTCGCTGCGCGAACTTGCCGCATTGTGTAAAAGTGAACTAGCGACGCTGATGATCGACGATGCGCATGGACTCGGGGTTCATGGTGATGACGGAGCGGGCAGCGTCAGCGCGGCGAAACTTTCCGAGGACGACGTGCCGGTGCTCATGGCAACACTCGGCAAAGCGATCGGCGTGTGCGGCGCGTTCGTCGCCGGATCGGTCACCCTGATCGATGGACTCACGCAATTCGCGCGCGCGCACATCTTCACGACGGCGCTGCCGCCGGCATTGGCCGCAGCAGCCAGCGCGGCAATCGACATCGCGCGTTTCGAATCGTGGCGGCGCGAAAAACTGCAAACACTCGTGGCGCACTTCCGACACGGCGCGGCGGCGCGCGCCATTCCGCTGCTGCCATCGACAACGCCGATCCAGCCCGTGCTTATCGGTTCGACCGCCGATGCGCTCGATATTTCCCGGCAACTGGAAGCAAATGGATTTTTCGTCCCCGCGATTCGCCCGCCCACCGTGCCGAATGGGGCAGCTCGTTTGCGTGTGACGCTAAGCGCGGCGCATTCGGAGAGCAATGTCGAAGGACTACTCAATGCGCTTGCGGCTGCACTGGAAGTTCCGCGCGCGACGTCCGGCGCACGCGATAGCGGCGCGCCGATTCGCAGGTCGTCGCGCGCACGCGACCCGCAACGTTCGCGATCCGGCACACGCAGCCGCTGAACATGTACCTAGAAAATATCGGACAAGGCCCGGACCTTGTGTTGATCCACGGCTGGGCCATGCATGGCGGCATCTTCGCGCCGCTGGCGGACATCCTGCGCGCGAATTTCACGCTCCATCTCGTCGACTTGCCCGGCCACGGTTTCAGCCGGGACGACACGACGGAACTCGATCCGCAACGCTGCGTCGAGGCATTGATCGGCAAAGTGCCGCGCGCCATCTGGATCGGGTGGTCGTTGGGCGGACTTATCTCGCTCAGCGCGGCGTTGAGTTATCCGGAACACGTGCGCGGCATTGTGGAAATTGCCGCATCGCCGCGTTTTCTCGAAGCGCCGGACTGGCCGCACGGCGTTTCGCCATCGACGTTCGAGCAATTCGAGCGCGGATTGCGCGACGATTATCGCGTCGTCGTCGAACGTTTTCTCGCACTCGAAGTGCTGGGCTCGCCCGATGCGCAAACCCAGTTGCGTCAGCTCCGCTTGCGCACCTTCGAGCGCGGCGCACCCGCTATCGATGCGCTGAAACAAGGCATGCAGATTCTTGAGCGCGCCGATATGCGATCGGGCATGGCGCGCCTCGCCATTCCCAATCTCTGGATTGCGGGGCGGCGCGACCGTCTGGTGCCGCCGGCCGCAATGAAGTGGTCGGCGCAACAAAATCCGATGGGTCGATTTCTCGAATTGCCGTCGGGCCATGCGCCCTTCATTGCCGACGCGCCGGCTGTCGCGAACGCAATCGCGCAATTCGCGGGCACAATAACGGCATGAGCGGTGGTTTCGATTCCAATCATGTGCAGCGTGCGTTCGGAAGAGCCGCGCAAACGTACGTGCAACATTCCGAACTTCAGCGCGAAGTGGAAGATCGGATGCTGGAGCGGCTGGATTATTTCGACGACCTGCCGCGCCGCGTGCTCGACATCGGCTGCGGACCGGGGCGCGGCACGCTGGCATTGCGAAAACGCTATCGGGACGCGCAGATCCTCGCGCTCGATCTCGCGCTGCCGATGCTCAAATCCATTCGCCCCGGCTGGCGGCGGCCGGTCGCACGTGTCTGCGCGAATGCGCTGGACTTGCCGTTGGCGGATTCCAGCATCGACATTCTGTTCTCCAACCTGTGCATCCAATGGATTGCCGACGTGCCGGCGTTGCTCGACGAATTCCGCCGCGTGCTGCGGCCGGGCGGCTACATCGCGTTTTCGACATTTGGACCGGACACGCTGCACGAATTGCGTGCAGCGTGGGCCGAAGCCGACGACACGCCGCACGTCAGCGAATTCGCCGACATCGCACGGCTGGGCGACGCGATGATGGCCGCGGGTTTCCGCAATCCCGTGCTCGATGTCGATCGTTTCACGCTGCGCTGCACCGATGCGACGAGCCTGATGCGCGGACTGAAATCGATCGGCGCGACCAACGCCGATCCGCAACGCAGTCGTGGCCTCACCGGAAAATCGCACTATCGCCGCGCGGTCGACGCGTATGAACGTTTTCGCGTTGACGGCAAATTGCCCGCGACGTACGAAGTGATCAGCGCACACGCGTGGGCGCCGGACGCCGGCCAGCCGCGCCGTTCGGGCGGCGAAGAGATCGCGAGTTTTTCGGTCGACCGCCTGCGTGGTTCGCGGCGCTAGTTTTCAGACTTGCTTGTGGCGGAAACAACCGAAGAAATGATCGTTGACCATTCCCGTCGCCTGCATGTGCGCATAGATAATGGTCGATCCGACGAAATTGAATCCGCGCTGCTTCATGTCCTTGCTCAATGTGTCGGATAGATCGGTGCTTGCCGGCACGTCGCCGCGTCCGGCGTGCCGATTGCGAATCGGTTTTCCTTTGACGAATGACCAGAAATACGCGTCGAGGCTGCCGAATTCATCGATCACCTTCAGCGCCGCACGTGCATTGTTGCGCGCAGAATAAATTTTCAGGCGATTGCGGATGATGCCAGGATTGTCGAGAAGTTTTTCGAGCGCCGCATCGGTCATGCGCGCGACGCGCTTGATGTCGAATCGGTGAAATGCGCGTCGGTACGCATCGCGCTTGTTGAGCACGGTGCTCCAGCTCAGTCCGGCCTGCGCGCCCTCGAGCACGAGAAACTCGAACAGTTTGTCGTCGTCGTGCAACGGCACGCCCCACTCCGTATCGTGATAGTGGCGCATCGCCGGATCGTCGCCGGCCCACGAACACCGCTGAACTTGATTCGGCATTGCACTCCGTCCGCGTCTCGAAAGCGAGCGCGTATCATACGCAGCTTTCCGGATCACTCCACGATGCGCAATCTTTCGGGTCGGCACGGCGCGGTTCTCGCGCTCCTCGTTCTCAGCCTGGTGTGGGGATCGAACTGGATCGTCATGAAGTCGGTGCTCGCCTACATCGGGCCGATCACCTTTTCGGCGTGGCGCTATGTCGCGGGCACGGCTGTTCTGTTTCTCGTGCTC
>DATAVJ010000117.1:0-4712 GCA_036267795.1 Rudaea sp. | reverse complement strand
TCGATGTAGCGCGCCAGATCGATCGGCCGATGGCTGCCGATGTTGTAGAGCCGGTATGGCGCGCTGGAGGTTCCCGGATTCGGATTCAACGGGTCGAACGTCGGATCAGGCTCGGCGACGTGGTCGAGCGTGCGGATGACGCCCTCGACGATATCGTCGATATACGTGAAATCGCGCGTGTGACGGCCGTGGTTGAACACGTCGATGGGTTCGCCCGCGAGAATCTTGCGGGTAAACAGGAATAGCGCCATGTCCGGGCGGCCCCACGGGCCGTAGACGGTGAAGAAGCGCAGTCCTGTCGTCGGCAGGTTGTACAGATGGCTGTACGTGTGCGCCATCAGCTCGTTGGCTTTCTTGGTCGCCGCGTACATGCTCACCGGGTGATCGACCGCATGGCGCACCGAGAACGGCAGCGTGCGGTTGGCGCCGTATACCGAACTCGACGAAGCATAGACGAGATGCTCGACGCCGCCGTGACGGCACGCTTCCAGGATGTTGATGAAACCGACAAGGTTGCTCTCGACGTACGCGCGCGGATTTTCGATCGAGTAGCGCACGCCGGCTTGCGCGGCGAGATTGACGACGCGCTGCGGCTTGAATTCCGCGAAGGCCTCATCGAGCGTGGCGCGGTCTTCGAGCGGTCCTTTCATGAAGCGGAAACCGGTCTGCGGCGCCAGCCGCGCCAGCCGTGCTTCTTTCAGGCTCACGTCGTAGTACGCGTTCATGTTGTCGAAACCGAACACGTCGTCGCCGCGTGCCAGCAGGCGTTCGCTCAGCGCCGCGCCGATGAAGCCCGCCGCGCCCGTCACCAATACCCGCATTGCATCACCTCATTTCGCCGTGCTCAGAGACGGTCGTCGCATTCGCCTTTCTGCAGAATCTGTTTCACATCGAACAGCACGCATCCGGGTTTGCCGAGTGCGCGGATGCCGGCCGCGCCAAGCGCGACGAACTGACGATGCGCCACGGCGAGAATAATCGCGTCGTAGGTCGCCGGTGCGAGTTTCTCGATCGGTATCAGGCCGTATTCGTGCTGCGCTTCGCCGGCGTCGACCCACGGATCGTAGACATCCACCTCGGCGTCGTAGTTGCGCAATTCGGCGATCACGTCGATGACGCGCGTGTTGCGCAGGTCCGGACAGTTTTCCTTGAACGCGAGACCGAGCACGAGCACTTTCGCCTGCGCGACGTGCATGCGCCGCCGCACCATCTGATGGATCACGCGCTGTGCGACGTGCGAACCCATGCCGTCGTTGATGCGCCGGCCGGACAGGATAACTTCCGGGTGATAGCCGATCTGCTGCGCCTTGTGCGTGAGGTAATACGGATCCACGCCGATGCAATGTCCGCCGACCAGTCCGGGCCGGAACGGCAGGAAATTCCATTTCGTGCCAGCCGCTTCGAGCACCTCGCGCGAGTCGATGTGCAGGCGGTGGCAGATCAGCGCCAGCTCGTTGACGAGTGCAATGTTCAAGTCGCGCTGCGTGTTCTCAATCACCTTCGCCATTTCGGCGACGCGGATGCTCGATGCGCGATGCGTGCCGGCTTCGACGATGCCGCGATATAGCGCATCGACCACATCGGCCGCTTCCGGCGTGGAACCGGCCGTCACTTTGACGATGGTTTCCAGCCGATGTTGCTTGTCGCCGGGATTGATGCGCTCGGGACTGTAGCCGGTATAAAAATCCACATTGTGCTTCAGCCCGGATTCGCGTTCGATGATCGGCACGCAGATTTCTTCCGTCGCGCCCGGGTACACCGTCGATTCGTAGATCGCAATGCCGCTGCGCCGGACCGCACGGCCGACCGTTACGCTGGCCGACTCCAGCGGACGCAGATCGGGCCGTTTGAATTCGTCGATAGGCGTAGGCACTGTGACGACAAAGATGTCGCACGTGCGCAACTCCGCCGGATCGCAATGGATCGACAGCTTCGCCGCGCCGGCGAGTTCTTCCGCGCTGACTTCGAGCGTGTGGTCGCGATGTTCACGCAATTCCGCAACCCGCGACGGATTGACGTCGAAGCCGACTGTCGGATATTTGCGGCTGAATGCCACCGCGAGCGGCAGGCCGACGTAACCCAGACCGATGACGGCGACGCGTGCGTTGTCCAGCACAGGTAGAGGAGCGTTGGGCATGGATGCAGAGCGGAGTTCGAACAGGTCGCGCAGTTTACCGGGAAGCATTGCAGTACGCGTGATTTAAGTGAGCCACGCGGCCGTCACAACAAGGAATTGTCCGAGATAGAAACGGCCGTGCAAGGCTTCGATCTGCATCGGCAAACCGGATCTGGCCGGTCGGGCGGAAAATCGGTCGCCGGCGATGACGACGGAAACGTCGCGGAAATCGAGAAAGTGCCGTGTCGAAGGAAATACCGTCTTGAAGATGCTTTCTTTCGCACTGAACAGCACGCTCATCCGGCGCGGATCGTTGCCTTCGTTCAGCTCGTCCGGCGTGCAGATGGTCGAGGCGATGCCGCCGTCGATTCGCCCGATGCGTTCGAGATCGATGCCCAACCCTGAGAGGTGGCGATCGCCGGCGACAGCCACCGCGCAGATATCCTCGCAATGACTGATGCTTCCCACGATGGCCGCCGGCCATTGTGGCTCGCGGGTATCGGCCGGTATCAGCGGGTGATCGGAAATGCCGAAGCGGGTCAACGTCTCGCGCGCGAGTGCGCGGCCGAGGCAAAACTCGCGTTCGCGAACGGGCAGCATCGCTCGGCCGTTCAGGTATGCGCGTTCCAGCGGATGCAGTTCGATGCGCTCGTGGCGCGGTTCGGCGAGAGCCAATTGCACGCCGTCGGGCAGCAGCGCGGCGAGATGGCGCGCGTCGGCGAGGGGCGTGGGATTTTCGGAAACATACGCAGGACGCGCCATCGGCTCATCGGCACCTTGCATCGGCTTGAGCCGTGAAGGTGTCTCCAGATTTTTGTCGAAGTTAGCATAAGTGTGGAATGATGCGCGCCCATGCCGTTCTCCGCGCGACGGACGCTGCCTTGTTCGATAACCTGCGCCAGGATTTTTGCCGCTACCGTGACGACCAGCGTGGCTTCGGCCCGGTGCGCACGCGCCTGAACGTGTTCTTTCAGTACGGCTTCCTCGCGGTGTGCGTGTTCCGTTATGGACGCTGGACGCGCACCATCCGCCCGAAGCTGCTCTCGTACCCCTTCAAGCTGATCTACAAGATCCTGCAGTTCTTCATCGACGTGATGTTCGGCATCAACGTGTCGGCCAACTGCGATATCGGACCCGGTTTCTACATCGGCCACTTCGGCGGCATCGTCGTCCACGGCAACATGGGCCGGAATTGCAGCATCGGGCAGGGCGTGACGATAGGAACCAAAGGTGCGGGCCGTTCCGATGGAATTCCGCAGCTCGGCGACAATGTTTATGTCGGCGCGGGTGCGAAGATCATCGGCCGTATTCGCGTCGGCAACGACGTTGTGATCGGCGCGAATACGGTTGTGGTGAAGGACGTTCCCGACGGCGTGCGCGTCACTGGCTGCGCGGTGCGCATGACGCCGATGCCGCCGCGCGCAACCTGAGTTCGTCTTACGGGTGCGGCGGTACCACGAAATCCGGCGTGACCAGCGTACCGACGCACGGCAGCACTGACGGCAGGTCGCCCACCTCAAATCCGCCACCGGTAAAGATGTCGTCGCCGAGAGTCACTTCGTCGCACGCGCCTTGATACTGCACCGCGCCGATGTCGTAGCCGGGTGAGGCCGCACCGGGCCGCGGCAGGTTGCGGAAATCGGTGGGCACCGTGCCGACGGTCTTGTCCGCCGCGGAGATCAGCGGGCTGCCCGCGAGAAGTACCGGATCAAAATCCTTGAGGCTCGAGTCGTCGATTTGAGGGTCGATCGTGCAGTTGCTGCCCGACGGACACGTGTTCGGCTTCACCTTCCACGCCCAGTTCTTGGTGAAGGTCACCGGGGACCAGGCACTGTCCCAATAGAACAGGCAACTCAAGGAGCCGTCATTGGGGATCCAGTACGGAGCACCGATCAGCAGGTTGTTCTGGACCTGCACCGAGGCGGACGCGCTGCCATTGATCGCGAGGATCAAGCAATTGCCTTCGCTGGTGATGCTGTTGTAGCGGATCACCGAATGCAGGTTGGTGGCGCCCGGCGCCGTGCCAAGCGAGACGACCAGCGCGTTGCCGTAGGCGCGGCAGTTGTCGCCGGAGGTGTTGCCGCTGTTGGAGTTGTTGCCGACAATGTAGTCCACACCCTGGAAATACGAGCAGTTGCCGACGATGACCGAGTTCTCGATCGTCGAGGTGCCCGCGATCTTCATCTGGTTGCCGGCATTGCCTTCCGAGCGCGAGCGCTCCACGGTGACCGTAGCGGTGCTGTCGGCATACAACAGGTCAAGGCCGTCCGACGTGTTGTGGTGGAAGTACGAATCCGTGAACGTCCAGTGGCCGCCGGTCTGCGCGGTGCCGAAACCGTCGCCGTAACCGTTGTTGGATTGCGCCCAGCACGCATAGATATTGTGCGTCGGATATTGCTCGGTGCAGCCGTTCCAGGCGATTTCCACACTCTGGAACGTCATCGTGCCCGAATCCGACGAGCAGCCGCTGGTGCCGCAACCCAGGTCGCCGTCCCAGCCGGCCCAGCCGTTGGCCACGATGTGCACGCGCGTCAGCGTCCAGTTGGACAGCTTGCCGTTGAGGATGCCGCGGTTGGCCATGCCGTGGATGTTGAGA
>DATAVJ010000116.1:0-2946 GCA_036267795.1 Rudaea sp. | reverse complement strand
AGAAGTGACTCGCTCGCCGCAGGCGAGTGAAAGCCCTGTCTTCCAAAAAAAACAAAAGATCAAAGGCAAGCAACTGGATTCCGCCTTCCGCCAGAATGACGAGCCGACAATTTCACACCCCGTTCCGAAACATCCCCAACGCCACTACATGCAACCCCACCGTCCCCGCCAACACACTCCTCGTCGCAAGCCCCAACTCATCCCCCGACAAATCCGTAAACACCCCGCCCGCCTCCCGCACAATCACAGCCAACGCCGCCACATCGAGAATATTCACATCCGACTCAATCACCAGATCGACACATCCCCGCGCCAACAAGTGGTAATGCAAAAAATCGCCATACCCGCGAATTCGCCCCGTACGCCGAATCAATTCCCCGAGCACATTCCACCGTGCATCGGCCGTCAACGTTTTGACGTTGCCGATCGAAATCGCCGCACTCGCATTCAACTCGGCAGTCGCCGCAACACGCACCTTTTCGCCGTTGTAGAAAGCGCCGCCACCCTTGCGCGCCCACATCGTTTCGCAAAACTCCGGCGCCGACGAAACACCCAACACCAACGCATCGCGATACATCAACGCGATCTGTGTCGAAAACATCGGATAACCGCGCACGAATGCTTTCGTGCCATCGATGGGATCGATCAGCCACAAGAATTCGCTGTTACCTTCGCGACCCAGTTCTTCGCCATAAAACGCGTGATCGGGAAATTCACGTCTGAGCACATTCTTGATCGCGATTTCCGCTTCGCGATCGGCGACCGTCACCGGTGTTTGATCGGATTTGATTTCGACGGCGACGCCGCGTTGGTAATACCTGCGAACGACGACGGCCGCCGCATCCGCAGCTTCGCGCGCCACGGCGAGTGCGCGATCCAACAATGTGGAAAATGCAGCATCCATCGTCAGAACAGCTTGAACAGTTGTCCGTGGATGATCAAATGCGATGTTCCGTCCGCGTCCGGCTGGCCGATATAACGCAACGCCTCGGCCACCTGCGGATTGCCATCGCGTGCAGCCAAATGCGCATCGACATCGAAACTTCCCGCGCTTACATCGAACGTTCCGTTGAGTTGCAGCGGACCGCCGAGATCGTGCGCTACGCCGTGAATCGAACCGTCCGCAGCGCTCGCGAAATGCGCTTCGAGATCGCCGAACTGCGCCTGCGCCGCGCCGGAAACGGCCGCGCGATTCCAGCGCATCGTGCCGCTCGCATCGCTGAGAAGAACGCCTTGCAGCCGCCCGCCATCGAGTTTGCCGTCGATATCGCCGAGCAGGTTGAGCGTGGGGATGTCGAGTGCGGGCGCGGCGAAACTCGCGGGAAAATGAAACGTGCCGTCGCTGAGTTGAATGACGCCGTCGGACGTGCGCCTCACTTCGGCAGCCGCCGACACCGCGCCGCCATCGACATTCACATGCGCGGCCAGCACGCTCTGCAATAAGGCTTGCGGATGCACGTTCCACGTCACCGCGCCGATTTCCTGGCCGAACACCTGCGCGCTGCTTGCGCGGCCGTCCCAGACGGTGCCGGTGATGCCGGATAGTTTGATCGCGCCGAGTTTGTCTTCGCAGAAGCGATACGCCGTCGCCGCCGGCAAGGTGATTGCAACGATGGCGGCGATCACGATGAGAATCAGCAAGGCCGCAATCAGTCTGCGCAACGCTCTCATAATATTTCCACTTGGATTATCAGGATCGGATCAGCGTGGGTTGTCTTCGAGCGTCACGCGCGCGTTGACGAGTCCGAGTCCTTCGACTTTGTCCGCCGACAGGTCGCTCACGCGCACGCCGTAATCGCGCGACAGTTGCGTTAGCCAATCCACGAGCATGTCGAAATTCGCTACCTCGAAACTGACGCGCACGCTGTTGCCGCCGGTCGGTTCCACACGCTTCAGCGCGCCGGACAAACCGGACGAACGCGCCGTCATGTCGGCCAGTGCGAGCAGCGATTTGCCCTGACGCTCGACGTGGCTGCGCGCGACTTGTGCGTGCAGCTCGCCGGCCTGCGCGGACGATGCGCGCATCCATGCGACATCGGCTCGTTCGAGATCCACGCGCGTGCGCAAACGCGCGCGCGCCTCCGCGAGCGGTTGCCAGATGAACGCCCAGCCGAGCAGCACCACGCAGGCGATGGCGCCGAATGCGATCATCTGCCGTTCGCGCGCCTGCAATCCGTTCCACCACGCGGCGATCACGATTTTCCTCCCGCGATGCGCAAGCGTCCGTCGATGCCGCTCGCGCCGCTGTTCGCCGCAGTGACCTGCACGTTCAAACCGGGCACGATGGAAAGACGTTCGCGCATCAGATCGAACATCGACATATCCGGCGCACGTAGACCCAGCTCGAGCGTGGCGTTGTGGTATTCGAGACTGGTCAGCGTGGTGCGCGTCGTGCTCGACAGCGCCGGTGCGATTTGCGTGAGCAGATGCAACAATCCGGTGGCGTCGTTGCTGCCGCGCAAGTTGTCGAGCGCGCTTTGCATCAACTGGCGCGGATCGCCGCCAATGCTGTCCATCCGCGGAAACGAGTCGTGCAGAATCTGACGCGCGGCCGTCTCCAGTTGCGTGGATTGGCGCGACAGTTTCAAGTAGTCTGCGACAAAGTATACAAATAGCAATATCACGGCCGCGGCGCAAAGCAGCCCGGCGTTGCGCCATAGACGCGCCGTCGGCGCACGGCGATGTGTCGGCGCGAATTCGTTTTGCAGCAGATTGGCTTCCGGCTCCGTCGCGAGCTGCGCGGCAACGAACGAAAGCGCATCATGCTGGTTGGCGTGATAACGAATATTGCGATCGGGCAATGGCGGCTTTTCGGCGCGCTCGCGGAAATCGTACACGTCCATCGCGTGCAATTCGGGTTGACCGGCACGGATTACGGCAAGCCACTCCGCCAGCGTAGCGATATCGCTAACGCCGCCCTGTGCTTTTCCGCTGCGCCAGACGGCG
>DATAVJ010000115.1:0-29830 GCA_036267795.1 Rudaea sp. | reverse complement strand
TGGGAATCCAACGAACAATTCCTGCATCCGGGCACTGGCTATTTCTGGAATCCGGCCGAAAATGACTTGCAGCTGTGGCAGCACATCGTGGCCCCTGAAGAATACGGCGGCGACACGGGCGCTGGATCGGAAACCATTTACACGCGCAACTTGAACGCAGCATTGGGCCTGCGCGGACAGCTCGGTGCAGATTGGAACTACGATTTGTACTACAACCGTTCGCAGGCGAATACTGTGGACAGCTATCGCCATTTCATCAAGTCGGCCGTCGACAACTATTACCTCGGTCCGCAGATGGGAACGTACTACGGTTATCCCGTGTATACGCCGGACAAGAACAAGCTGTATACGCCCTTGACGCCGGCTGTTTTCAATTCACTCACGGCGCGTATCAATAATCCGTCGGTGGCGTGGAATCAGAACGTCAACTTCACCGTAACCAATCCCACGCTGTTTCATTTGCCGGCGGGTGACGCCGGCGTGGCGGCTACCGTTCAATTGGGCGGTGATTCTTTGCACAACAGCATTCCGGCGCTCATTTCCAGCGGCGACGCGTTGGGCTTGACGGGATCGGAAGCGGCGGGTCATCGCAGCAACGTCGGCGTCGGCGCGGAATTGCGAATTCCGGTGATCAGCACGCTGACTGCGGATGTGTCGGGCCGGTACGATAACTACAGTTTCGCGGGTACCGATGCAGGCAAGTTCACCTACAAGCTGGGCCTTGAATACCGTCCGATCGATACGCTGCTGTTGCGCGGAAACTATGCGACAGCGTTCCGCGCGCCCGATCTTGTCAACGTATTCGGCAGCAACGGATTCTTTTCTTCGGGTACGGACTACTATCAGTGCCGTCTCGCAGGATTCGGCCCCGGCACCTATCAGAATTGCAACGACTACTCCGATCAGTTCTTCGGCACCAACGGGTCGAGCAAAAATCTGAACGACGTCACCGCAAAAACGCTGACGTACGGAGCGGTTTACAGCCCCGTCGACAAATTGACCTTCACCGTCGATTACCAGCGCGTCGAGATCAAGAACGAAGTCACGCAGCTCAGCACCGATCAGCTTTTGCAAGACGAGGCTGATTGCCTGTTGGGTCAAACAGTTGGCGGCGCGACCATCGATCCCAACTCGCCGAGCTGCAAGTTGTATGAAAGTCTTGTCACCCGTAACGCGCCTGATGCGAAGACCAATCCGAACGGCCTATTGACGGTAACGACCTATCCGATCAATGCGTCGAGCGAGAGCGAGAACGGTCTTATCGCGCAGGCGAATTACCTTTTGGACATGAACAAGTATGGAACGTTGGGATTCAACGTCAATTACTACATCGAATTCCAGCATCTGTTCCAGCAGTTCCCCGGCGATCCGGTCATCAATGTCTATCACGACGCGCGCTTTACGGATTGGAAATCGACCGTCAATTCGTCAGTGACTTGGAATGTCGGGCATTGGTCCACCACGCTTTATCAACAACGCTACGGTTCGATTCCCAATGCGGGACAAACCGGCACATTGGCGCCGTGGATTCTCTACAACGGCAGCATCAAGTACAGCTTCGACTCGGGAGCGGCGATTCAAGTTACCGCCAATAATCTTCGCAACTCGAAGCCGCCGGTCGATCGCACGGCGTCCACGTTCCCTTACTACAACACGTACAACTACAATCCGTACGGTCGCGTAGTTTGGGTGGAATTCGCCTATCGCTTCGGCGCATCGAAAGAATAAGGGTTAGTACATTTCGCTTAAAAGGCCGGTCTCAGACCGGCCTTTTTTTTGTGCTTTCAATAGATGTGATTCGAAGAAATCTTTAAAGGCATTGTCGACCAGCGGACGCTACCAGCGGCTGACTTTTGAATGCATCGAAGCCAGTTTGTCTTCATAGCGCCGCCATTCGCCGATCGAGCGGTCGTTGATTTTCTCACGCGTTTGCGCGCTGCTCATCGTGGCGATCGGGGTTTGGTTGCGCGATAAATCCACGCATCCCGGTTCGTACGGAAGCTTGCAGTAGGCGAGGATGTCGCGCGCTTTCGCCTCGGGATCGCGCACGAGTTCGTTATAGGAAACATCGAGAATCCTTCCCGGCATCATCGTGTGCCAGTGCTTCATCAGGCGCCGGTAGTTCGCGTAGTGAACAACGAGATTCGTCTGCTGATAGCTGTAGCCGTACGAGCCGCCGAACATTGCTTTGTAATTGGAAAAGCACGCATCCATCGGATCGCGCACCATGTGCAGAATCGGCGCATTCGGAAAGGCGCGGTGGATGAATGCCGCGAGCATAAAATTCGGCGGAAGCTTGTCGACGTAAAACAGCTTGCCGTTCGCGCGCCATTGGCTTTGCTCGAGATAACGCTTCGCAATATTCGCGTAGTCCAGTTCACCCGCTTTTGCGACCAGCTTCAAATCGAGTGCCGGGAATGAGTAGTGATTGGCCTGCCACTGCATCTGGCGCGGGAAATCGCTCAGCTCCCCGGCCGATTCGACCATCGAATGATTGCCCAGGATACGCTCGAGCAACGTTGTTCCGCTGCGCGGCAAACCGATGACGAAAATCGGCGCAGGACCTTCGAAGCGAGACCGCGTCGGCTGGAAGAAATCGGCGCCGGTGCCCTCGATCAGCCGATCGAACAATTCGTTTTCTTCCGCAGCATTGTGTTGCAGGCGGCGGTGCATGATTGCGTTACCGCGTTCCAGCGCCGCCCATGCGTTGTCGAGGTCGCCGAGATCGTCGAATTCCTTGAACAAGGCGAATTCGAACGATGCGTGATCCTCGCTTTCCGGTTCGACGCGCTTGAGCTGGCCGTGGATGTAATCGAGATGATTGTTCTCGCGCGTCTGCTTGCGGATCCGCGCCAGCGTGAACGATGCGCGTCCGAATGTCGGTCCCAGTCTGAGACAGCTCTCCAGTTCTTCCTCGGCCTCTTTCAAGCGTCCGTTGAACTGAAGCTGGATGCCGCGAAAATATCGGAAGTCGGGATTGTCGTAGCCGAGCGCTTTTGCGCGATCCATGAAAGCGAGCGCTTTCGCTTGCTCGCCCAATAGCTGGTGAACATGCGCCAAGCTCATGAGATTCTCGACGGATGTCGTTCGTTCGACATCCTCGTTTTGCAGGCATGCGCGCGCGCCAACGACATCGCCGACTCGAAACATCGCCAGCGCCACCATCGCGGCCAGATCGGCATTGTCCGGAAGCACGTCGGCTGCTGCCTGCAATTGCGCCAGCGTTTCGCGAACGCCTCTCGTGCCGGCCAAAATGGAACCGGCGAGCAATACGCGGGCCTCCACGTCCATCGGCGCCATCTTCACGAGTTTTTCGAGAGAGATATGCGCTGCGTCCTCTTGTTTCGTTTCGAGATACCGTCGGACTTTTTCCCATTGCCGATCCGCAGCGGCGCTCATGAGGTCGGCTCGGCGGTGCGGATAGATTCTACGTAATGCTGCATGTGAAACGCGGTTGGTTGCGATGACCGCGCATTGTAACGTGTCGTGCTTTATCTTCGCGTGTCACTACTATAGATTTTCCAAGTGCACCAAGCCGGCGCGAAGACAAAGCGCCACGGCTTCGCTTCGGCTTTTCAGGCCCAGTTTTCCCAGAATATTTTTCATGTGCGACTTCACCGTCTCAGTGGTGATTCCGAGTGCCGCTCCTATCGCCTCGTTGCTGCCGCCGCGAGCGAGCCAAAGTAAAACTTCGCGCTCGCGAGTGGTCAGCTCCGCCGCATTCGGCAGTTGTTCCGCCTTGCGGCCGACCGTCGGCGGAACATAGCGGCCGCCCTGCGCCACCGTTCGAATGGCGGACACCAATTCTTCGCTCGACGTGTCCTTGAACAAATAGGCGTGCGCGCCGGCTTGCAATGCACGATTGATATCGTCGCCGCCGGTCCGTGTCGTCAGAACCAGGAAATAAAGGCCGGGCTCCGAGCGGTTCAACGTGGCGATCAGATCGATACCGTCCATGTCCGGCAGCGACAGATCCACGAGCATCACGTGCGGATGATGCGAGCGCGCCAGCGCGATCGCGCGCGCGGCCGTCGCTGCTTCGCCGACCAGCTTGAATTCCGGTTGATCGGAAATGATCGCGGCGAGTCCCGATCGCACGACCGGATGATCGTCGACGACAAGTACGCGTATCGGCATTTTTTCGTGCGTCATGGCGTCTTGCGCAAGGGCGTACCTCTGAACTCGCGCCAGAGCCGGTTGAGCAGCGCGATGCGGGGAATGGATACGCTGATTCGCGTTCCGACGCCAGTGGCACTTGTAACGTCGAAACGGCCGTTCATTGCTTGCGCGCGGCGCTGCATGTTGCTCAGGCCAAAGCCGCGATCGGGTTGCTGCGATCCGGCGCAGACCTCGAACCCACAGCCGTCATCGGTGACGGTCAGCAACAGATGATTAAATGTATACATTGTCTCAATGTGTATTTCGGCGGGCGCGCCGTGATGGATCGCATTGGATACCGCCTCTTGTGCAATGCGCAGCAGATTGTTTTCCGCCGCCGGATTCACCGGCCAGACGTTGCCCGTCGAATTCGTGTGCAGTGTGACGCCGTGACCGTAGGCGATCTGTTCGCACGCGGCGGCGATCGCGCCGATGAGATTCGTTTCCTGCGACGGCGATTGCAGGTTCCAGACCGAGCGCCGCGCTTCGGAAAGACTGGTGCGCGAAACGTCGCGGGCGAGTTTGAGGTGGCTGGCGGCGAGATCCGGCGCGCGATCGAGCCGCCCGAGCGCCGCTTCGATTTGCACCGAGATCGCGCTGAAGCCCTGCGCAAGGCTGTCGTGAATTTCTCCCGCGATACGCCGGCGTTCGTCGGCGACTGCCGATTGCATATGCAGCCATTTCACGCGCAAGTGGTGAAAAATCCACAGCAGCGCGATTGCGGCAAGAACGCAGGCAATGAGGAACCACCACGTTTGATAAAACAGCGGCGCGACGTTGAAGGCGATCGCTGCCGCCGATGCGCTCCAGTCTTCGTTATCGCGCCGTGCCTGTACATCGAATCGATGCGCGCCCGGCGGGACATTGGTATAGCGCGCGACGCGCTCGCTGGCCACGTCGATCCAGTCCGCGTCCACATTCTCCAGCCGATAACGGAAATGCGTCGCCGCGGCGTCCGTCAAATCGGGCGCCGTGTACCAGATTTCCAGACGCGATGTGCCCGCCGGCAATTGAGCTTTGCCGTCATTAAATGCGACGGCGGTATCGTTCGCGCGGATGCTCTCTACCATCGTCTGCAGCGGTCGTTGCGCCGGTTGCGCATGGTTCGGATCGACCACCACCACGCCTTGCGCCGTGGCGAACCACAGTCGGCCGTCGTTGCTGCGCCATGCGGTCGGCTGCTCGCCCGAGCTCGTTTCGGCGCTCTTCATGCCGTTGGCTTCGCCGAAGCGCGTCACGTGCAGCTTGGCGTTGCGGCCTGCGGCCACGTCGTCGAGATCGGCCCGTCCAACTTTGAAAATGCCGCGATTGGAACCGAGCCAGAGGTCGTCGTTGCCATCAGTCAGAATGCTGTTGATGGTTTCGTTCGGCAATCCTTCCTGCATCGTGTAGCGCGTCAGATGATTCTGATCGAAGCGAAGCAATCCACGCGCGGCCGTGCCGATCCACAACGTATCTTTGGCGTCGATATGCAGCGAAAGTATTCCCGTTTGCCGCAGCTCTGCGTCGTGCAGCGGATCGGGATCGATCACGTCGCCGCGTGCGCGTCCGAGTCCGCCGCTCGTGCCGATCCAGATCGCGCCATCGGCGTCTTCGGCGAGTGTGCTGACGAAATTATCCGGAACGCCATCGCTCGCGGTGAAGTAGCGGGTGCCGTCCGCCGTGTAGCGCGCCAATCCGCCGCCGTCGGTACCGGCCCATAGCCGATGCTGCTTGTCCTCGATGACCGAGGTCACCACGCCGCTGATGAGCGGCGTCTTGAGGGCGATTTTCCGGTCGATCTTTCCGTCCCGGATATGATCGATCTTGGTGCCGCCGAGTCCCACCCAGATGCCGCCGTCCGGATCGTCGCCCAGCGACGTGATGTAGTTGCTCGACAGCCCGTCGTCGCGGGAAAAATGCCGCACTTCGTCGATGCTGATCCGCGTCAAGCCATCCAGTGTGCCGGCCCATATGTCGCCGGCGCGATCTTGTATCACCGAGAAGGCACCATCGGCGGAGAGGCCTTCCTTTTTTGTGAACGCGGTAAAGCTGCCGTCGCGCAGCCGGATGAGTCCGCGGCCGAGCGTGCCGATCCATAAATTGCCGGAGCTGTCTTCGAACAGCGTCAACAGACCCAAATCGTTGAGCCCCTGTTCGGCGGATGTCTTGTTCAGCAGATGTTGCCAGCTTCGGAACAAGCCGTTCGCATCGCTGGCCAGCCAGATATTGCCGTCGCGGTCCTCATGGATATCGCTGACGTTGATGTACCTGGGAACACCTTCCGGCCACCAGGCTTCGAAGCGGTCGCCCACGCGCCGGAGAATGCCGGTGCCGGTGCTGAGCAGCCAGACTTCGCCTTCGCGGCTCTTGAACAGTGCGTTGATGCCATGGCCTTTTACGCCGTCGGCATCGGTGAAATTTTCCACATTTCCATTTTTTATTCGATGCAGGTTTCTGCGTGCGATGATCCACAACGCACCTTCGTGGTCGATAACGAGACTGGTGACGAGATTGTTCGTCAGACCATTGCTGTCATTCACCATGCGCACGACTTTGCCGTCGACGATGTGCGCCAGGCCGCCGACGCCGCCGACCCACACGCTGCCGTCGTTGTCGCGGACGGCCGCAAGAATGCGCGCGATCGGCAGCCCGTTTTCGGCGCCGAATCTCTCGAACCGCCCATCCGCATGCCGCACGACGAGCCCGACGGTGGTGCCGATCCATAGCGAGTGTTGCCGGTCTTCAACGAGCTTGGTGATGAAGTCCGAGCGCAGCGCCGGCGTATTGATGTGGTCGAATACGGTGAAGTGCTCGCCGTCGAATCGCGTCAATCCTTCTTGCGTGCCTAACCAGAGATAGCCGTCGCTCGTCTCCAGGATGGCGTCCATGGCCAGCTCGGGCAGACCGGCTTCGGTTTGCCACGAATCCATCGCGAACTGCGAGATCGATTTGCTCGGACTCAGCGCGACGGCTGCCGGCGCAAACAGGACGACGAAAAAACACAAGAACGCCAACGTCCATTTTCCCCGGCGCAGCGGTTTCCCCGATGTGAACACGGCCATCCAGCGATTCTAGATCGATCGAGTCAGATCGGCATGCCTCTGGCGAGGGATCGTGACGGCCGACGCCTCAAACGAGTGATCCCGCGGCCCTCTTTGCGGGGTTTTGCACAGTGCGCGGATTTGGCATCAATGACGGCATGCCGCGACAGCGTCGTCGCGAACCAGAAAACGCAATGCACAAGCTCCGTCAGGTTCGACTCAATTATCCCGATGCTTTCGTGGAACTGGCGTTGGCGCTGCAGACCGACTACGACAAACGCGACGTGGCGATGACGCTCGGCATGCCGCTCAGCACGATTTATCGGTGGGCGGCGGAGAATCGCGGACAACGCGTGTTTTTCCCGGCGGGATGGACGAACCGGCGCAACCCCGACGAACTGAGTCGCCTTGCCGAACTGGTTACGATTTGCGAGCGCGAAGGTTTCACGATCGGCGCCGCGGTGTCGCGGCTGGCACCGGCGATTGCAACGCCGCCGGGCGACGCGAACCTGAGTGCGCATGAGTCGCACGATTTTTTGCGGCGATTGCCGAATCAATTCGTCATCGGAAAACTGAGTTTCCCGCGCGGCGCCGGCATCCGCCGCAACGATGCGGAAATCGAGTTCGCCGCAAACGGAACGCCGTCGAATGCGCGCAGTCGCGTGTATCTGGCGAAAATGGAAATCGATCAGCACTACTACACGAAATTATCGTGCGAGAGTCTGGCCGATCTCGTCGGCATGTCCCGCTTCAATTTCATCAAGGCCTTCAAAGCCGCATTCGCCGTATCGCCCTACCAATACTTGAACCAGGTGCGCGTCGATCACGCCAAGCACATGCTCGCGCTGACGGGACAGCCGATGCACATGATTGCGGCGAGCGTCGGATTCGGTTCCGCATCATCGTTGTCGCGCGCGTTCAAGCGATTTGCCGGCGCAAGCCCGGCGAACATTTTCCACAAGGTCGCACCGGCCATGAGCGACTTGCGCGCCGTCGCAAATTTCTGACGCAGTCAGTCTCTCGAAGAAAAAGCAAATAGAGGCATAGACGGCTAACCCGATATAGGGATGCGCAGGTCAACCGCACACTGCGATCATGTTTTCGAATTCTTAACAACAGACGCGAGTCGCGTACCGCGCATCGGGGTGTTTGCCATGGGAGTCGGATACATGAAAAGAAAGTTGCTGGTGACATCGGTCGCAACCGGGCTTGCGACGCTGGTGTCGATGCACGCATTCGCGCAGTCCGCAACGGATGCGACGCAGGATGAGACAAAAAAGAAGGAACTGCGTCTCGACACCGTAACGGTGACGGGCTCGCTGATTCCCCGCTCGCAGGTCGAGACTGCTTCGCCGATTATTACCATCACCTCGCAGGAACTGGAAACGCACGGCTATCGCAACGTCTATGACGCGTTGAAAACGATGCCGGTCGCAACCGGCTCTGTGCAGGATTCGCAGATCGCGAACCTTGGATCGTTCACGCCGGGCGCGACGACGGTGAGCTTGTTCGGACTCGATCCCGGCTTCACGCTGATCCTGCTCAACGGCCATCCGCTGGCGGATTATCCGCTGCCGTACAACGGCAATCAGAACATCACGGACCTGTCGAACATCCCGGTGGAGATGGTCGATCACATCGACATACTGACCGGCGCGCAATCGTCGATCTACGGTTCGTCGGCAATTGCCGGCGTCGTCAACATCATCCTGAAGAAGAAGATGGATGGAATGGATCTCTCGTTCCGCGGCGGCGGTCATGGCGATGGCGGCGGCGGCAACGAACGGCTCCAGATAACCGGCGGCAAATCCTGGGGCAATCTTTCGCTGGCGTATTCGGTCAGCTTGGAAAATCAGGATCCCATTCTCGTTCGTCAAAGTTTCTGGAAAGACCGCACGGCCAATCCGCTGGGCACGGTCGCCGGCCGCGATTTCCTGCAGGTCGAGCCGTTCAGCGCGCAGTACTTCGATCCGGGCGCCGCTGCGTGCGCGCCGACGTCGGGATTGTTCGGCGGCACGGTGCAATACACCCAACGTCCGAACAGCGGCTTTTACTGCGGCAGCAATTACGACTTCGGCAACTCGACGCTGCTCAACGAGAGCAAGGTCGCCAACGGTTACCTCAACGTGACCTATCGTCTCAACGACAACGCCGAAGTGTATGCGGAGGTTCTCGGCAGCGTCACCAAGCAGAAGCTCAACGGCGGTCCGGCATTCTGGAGCTACTTCAATCAGGATCTGGTGCAGTCGGCCAATACATTCTCGGGCGTGTTCTGGGACAACACCCGCCAGGATTTCGAAAGCATCCAACGCTACTTCGCGCCCGAAGAAATGGGCAGCGCCGACGCGAACGACGATAAGATCTACACGCGGCAATACGACGTGAACGTCGGCGTGCGCGGCGATTTCAGTTCGGGTTGGTCGTACGATCTTTACTATAATCGCTCGCAGATCAACACGCGCGATTCGGAGCCGTGGCCGCTGACCGCGCCGCTGAACAATTACTACCTCGGCGCGCAACAGGGCGTCGATCCCTACGGTTATGGGTTCCCGGCGTACACGCCCAACCTGGCCAATTTCTACAAACCCATCACGCCCGCGCAGTTCGCCCAGTTCACCGATGCGATCCAGAGCACGTCGGTGTCATGGGAACAGGACCTGCATTTGACGGTGACGAATACCGAGCTGTTCCATCTTCCGGCGGGATCGGTCGGCTTGGCCGGGATCGCCGAAGTGGGCAATCAGGCGTTCAACAATCCGGTCGATCCGCGTCTTCTCGCCGGCGATTTCAACAATCGCACCGGCACGCAAGGGGCCGGATCGCGCAATCGCTACGCGATCGGTGGCGAAATGACGATCCCGGTCTTCAGCACGTTGACCGCCGACGTGTCGGCTCGCTACGACTCGTACGATTTCGCGGGACGAACCGACGGCAAGGCAACATACAAAATGGGACTGGAATATCGTCCGGTCGACACCCTGCTGCTGCGCGCGAACTACGCCACCGCATTCCGTGCGCCGGACATGCTGTATGTATTCCAAGGCAACAGCGGTTTCTTCACGACGGGCAACGACTACTATCTTTGCCGGCAACAGGGATTCACGCAGGACAATCTGTCGACCTGCCCGCAAGCTAACGAAAGCTTGTTCTCGTTTTATCATGGCTCGAAAGACCTGAAAGACATCACCGCCAAGTCGTACGGCTATGGTGTGGTCTGGTCGCCGTCGGCGAAGTTCGACATCAAGCTCGATTACACGCACATCGGCATCAGCAACGAAGTCGAGACGCAGACGCCGGATCAACTGTTGCAGACGGAAGCCAATTGCCGTCTCGGCACGTCGTTCGGCGGCCAGGCATTCGACATCAATTCGGCACTGTGCCAAAACGCACTGTCGCAGGTCTCGCGCTACCCGACCGACTTCAACTTCCCGCAAGCGGCAGGGCAGTTGCAGTACGTCACCACGTTCCCGGTCAATATCGCCGACGAGCATCTGGACGGCGTACAGGCGAATGCGACATACCGCATGGATTGGGGACGCTTCGGCAATATGGCGCTGTCGGGTCAATACTACATAGAACTGAATCACGAACAGCGCTTGGACCCGGGCGATCCATTCATCGACCTGCTGCACAACTACAATTCGTATGAGTTGAAGTCGAAGACGAGCGCGAGCGCATCGTGGGCGATCGACAAATGGACCGCAACGGTATTCGGCACCCTGTACGGAAAGACCATAAACTTCGCCGGAACGGCCACCAATGGACGTTGGGCGCAGTTCAATACCAGTCTGCAATACGATTTCAGCGAGAAGGCATCGATACTGTTGACCGTCAACAACGTGTTCAACCGGCAACCGCCGCTCGATTTCGAGAGCACCGGGCCAAGCAGTGCGCTGCCGCCGCCGTACTACAACCCGCTCGTCTACAACGGACTCGGCCGGCTTTACTGGCTCGAATACAAGTTCCACTTCTAGACGAAGTTCCGAGTTAGGAAAAGCCGGCGCAACGCCGGCTTTTTTCTTGAGCGCCGTTACGCAAATCCCGCTCGTTGCAGTTCGGCGAACAAGGGCGCCAGGTATTTTTCGTAGGGGCGCCATTCCTCGAATGCGCGCTGATGAATCGGTTCGCGAACCTGAGCCATGCTGAGCGTTGCCACGGCTGCGTTTTTGTTCGTTCGAACGACGCATTCGGGCTCATAGTCCAATCCGCAGAAATTCACGACCGATTTTGCCGTCGCTTCCGGATAGTGGACGAGGTCGCGATAAGAAACATCCAGTATCTGTCCAGGCATCGCTTCGTGCCAATGCGCCATCAATCGGCGATATTGAACGTAGTGCGATGCCAACGCGATCGGGTCATAGCTGTACGGATACGACAAACCGAACATCGCACGCAGGTTCGAAAAACATACGTCCATCGCATCGCGCGTCAGATGAAGTATTCGCGCCTGTGGCAGTGCTTTGCGAATCAGCCCGGCAACAAGCCAATGCGCCGGAAGCTTATCCACATAAAACGTCTTTCCGCCGGCTCGCCATTGCGTCTGTTCGAGATAGCGCGCGCCAAGTTCGGCATAGTCAAGTTTCGGCAAACGCGACTGCATCGCTGCGTCAGGCAACAACGCACAAACGTGATCGGCACTCCAGCACACCTGTTTTCCGAAATCGCCAAGTTCTCCCGCCGCCGCGACCTGCGAGTGGTTGCCGAGGATACGTTCGAGCAGTGTCGTGCCGGACCGCGGCAAACCCATCACGAAAATCGGATGCGGTCCTTCGTGCCGCACCTCGCCAGAGCAGAGAAAAGCGTCCGTGCAAATTTCGATCAATGCGTCAAATTGCGCCCGCTCGCGCGCGGAATCGTGCGGTGCCAGCGCATGCATGGTGGCGTTGGCGGACGACAGCGCGTTCCACGCATCGTCGTAGCGGCCCAGATCCTCGAATTCTTTGTAGCGCGCGAACTCGAGCGCGGCGCGATCCTCGGATCGTTGCGCCGAAAGCGCGATTCCTTTTTCCAGCGCAGCAAGGTGATTGCGCGCGGATGTCTGACGTCGCAACCGCGACAACAGAAGCGCCGTCCGCCCCGCGGCCGGATTGGCCGTTACACATAAGCCCAGATCACGTTCCGCACCGTCGAGATCGCCGTTGAACGCACGCTGCGCGCCGCGATAACCGTGGAAGTCCGGGCCAGCGATGCCTGCCGCCGCCGCGCGATCCAGCAAGCGCAACGCGTATTCGTGCTCACCCAGCATTTGCAGCTGGCCGGCGAGGCGCACCAAGACAGGTCCGTTATGTGTATCCGCAATCTTCGCGATGGCCGATCGTGCCATGAGCACTTCGCCGACCTGGATCAGCGCAGCAATGACATCGCACATCAGATCCGGCTCGGACGGACAACAGCGGCCGGCGGCCTGCGCACACACCGCCGCATCACGGATACGATCTTCCCGCCACGCGATGCCGCCAAGTAGGAGATGAGCCCGGACGTGCGCCGGATCGCGTGCGAGCAACGACTCGAGCGTTATCCGCGCTGCGTCGCTTTGATTCTGTGACACATAACGTTGCGCGCGCAGCCAGAGACGATCGGCGGACGAACTCACGCGCCGATCCGATCACGCATGTTGAAGCACGGAAATATCGGCGACCTGCAGAAACATATGACGCAAGCCATTCAGCAACGCGATGCGGTTGCGGCGTTTCGCTTCGTCGTCGGCCATGACCATCACGCCGTCGAAGAACGTGTCCACCGGCGCGCGCAATGCCGCGAGTGCGCGCAATGTTTCAACGTATCGGCGCTGTGTGATCAGCGGAGCGGTCGCAGCGCGGACGTTCTCGACCTGCTCGTACAACGCACGTTCCGCGCCCGGATCAAGCAGTGTGGAATCGATCTTGATTCCGGCCGAATCTCCGGCTTGCCGCAAAATGTTGCCGATCCGCTTGTTCGCGGCGGCGAGCGCGGCGGCATCCGGGAGGCTCGCAAAATCCGCGACGGCGCGAATGCGCGCATCGAAGTCCGTCAACGTTTCCGGTTCGACGGCGCGCACGGCATCGAATTGATCGCTGCCGATGTTTTTCTCCGCGTAATAACCGCGCAGCCGCTCGAAGACGAAGTCGAGCAATTCTTGCGTGAGAATCCGTTTCGTTTCGGCCGGCGATTTTTCCGGCGCACTATCTTTTTTCTTCGGTGGCGCAATCGGCGGAAGTAGTTCGATCGCTTCGCGCAACAACGCTTCCAGATCGAGATCGAGGTTACCTTCGATCAATGTGCGGCCCAAACCGAGCGCCGCGCGCCGCAATGCGAACGGGTCTTTGTTGCCGGATGGCTTCATGCCGACGGCGAAAATTCCGGCGAGGGTATCGAGGCGTTCGGCAACCGCGAGCACCTGCGCAATATCGCCTTGCGCTATTGGGTCGCCGGCGAATCGCGGCCGATAAAATTCGTCGAGCGCGTTGGCGATATCCGCACTCTCGCCGTTTGCTGTGGCGTAGTAGCGACCCATGACGCCTTGCAATTCGGGAAATTCCCCGACCATGCGTGTCATCAGATCGCACTTGCTCAATGCCGCAGCTCGCGTCGCGCGCGCCGCATCGACACCGAGACGGTTTGCGATGACGCGGGAAAGTTCGGCGACGCGAATGCATTTATCCCACACGCTGCCGAGCTGTTGTTGATGCGTGACGGTGTTCAACGATCCCTGATGCGACGACAGTGGCGTCTTTAAATCTTCGTCGTAGAAAAATTTCGCGTCGGCAAAACGCGGACGGATAACGCGTTCGTAGCCTTTGCGGATTTCCGCGGGATCTTTCGATTCGATATTCGCGACGCCGATGAAATGTTCGGTGAGTTTTCCGTTTGCGTCGAAAACCGGAACGAACTTTTGATTCGTTTCCATTGTTTGGATTAGCGCTTCCTGAGGAACGTCAAGGAATTCGCTCTCGAACTCGCACGCAACAGAAACTGGCCATTCCACAAGATTCGATATTTCTGCGACAAGCTCGGCGCGCGGAACGACGTTTAACTCTAGCCGCGACGCAGCATGTTCGACCACTGCCGACACGCTGTTTCGCCGAGACACAGGATCGACGATGACGAAGTGCTTCGCGCTGAGTTGGGTCTCATAAGTATCGGCCGACGTGAGATCGAACGGAACTGGAGAGTGAAATCGATGTCCGCGCGATTTGCGGTCACTTGTGATCCCAAAAATCTCTGCATCGATCACCGTGTCGCCATGCAATACAACGAGCCAATGCACCGGCCGCACGAATGCAAAATCGTGATCGCCCCAACGCATAGGCTTGGGAATCGGCAGCGCTGCCAGCGCTTCTTCAATGATTTCCTGCATCAACGCCGCGATCGGCTTTCCCGCCTGTTGTGCGCGATGGACTAACCACGCACCTTTGTCCGTTTGCAGCTTTTCGAGCTGGCCCACCGACACGCCGCACGACGACGCGAAACCCTGCAGCGCTTTGGTCGGTTGCCCGGATGCATCCAATGCTGCATTCAGTGCCGGTCCACGCCTGTCGATGTTTTGATCCGGCTGCGCCACGCCCACGTTCGGTACGATCAGGGCAAGTCGCCGGGGCGAATTATACTTTTTCGCATTTGCGACATCGGCTGCGATGCCGCGCTTGGACAGTCCGGCGCAGATGCCGCTCGCGAACGCTTCCGTCAAATCATCCAGCGATTTCGGCGGCAGCTCTTCGCACCCGATTTCGATCAGCAGCGATTTCGTTTCAGACATGAGTCGCTTCCTTGCCGTCGATCCACCTCTGACGTTGCGCGACATAAGACTCGGCAACAGCACGCGCAATCGTCCGCACACGCAGGATGTAACGCTGCCGCTCCGTCACACTGATCGCCCGCCGCGCATCGAGTAGATTGAAACTCGCCGATGCCTTGCAAACCTGATCATAAGCCGGCAACGGCAAACCCAAATCGACCAGCTTCTTCGCTTCGCTTTCGCAAACGTCGAACCAGTGCAGCAGTTCCGGCACGTTGGCGTATTCGAAGTTGTAGGTGCTTTGCTCGACTTCGTTCTGATGAAACACGTCGCCGTAAGTGACGGTGCCGTGTGGCGCCTGCGTCCACACCAGATCGAACACGTTGTCGACATTCTGCAAATACATGGTCAGACGTTCGAGGCCGTACGTGATCTCGCCCGTCACCGGCCGGCATTCCAAACCGCCGGCTTGCTGGAAATAGGTGAACTGCGTGACTTCCATGCCGTTGAGCCAGACTTCCCAGCCGAGCCCCCATGCGCCGAGCGTGGGCGATTCCCAGTTGTCTTCGACGAAACGCAAGTCATGTACGAGCGGATCGATGCCGAGAGCCTTCAGCGATCCGATATACAGATCGAGAATATCGTCGGGATTAGGTTTCATCACGACTTGATATTGATAGTAGTGCTGCAGCCGGTTGGGGTTGTCGCCGTAGCGGCCATCCGTCGGCCGGCGGCAGGGCTGAACATACGCGGCCGCCCATGGTTCCGGGCCCAGTGCACGCAGGAATGTCGCGGGATGAAACGTCCCGGCGCCGACCTCGGTATCCAGCGGCTGGATCAGGGCGCAGCCCTGCTGCGCCCAATAGGTGTTGAGGCGCTGGATGACGTCCTGGAAAGTCGGTCCCGACATAGAAATCACAGTTCCCGCCGAAAAGCGCGTTAGTATAACGGCGCCGCTGATTTTGATGGTGCGGCGCCGCGTCTCAGGGTGACCAATACAAGGATTTCGAAGGCTGGCTATGGCCACGGTTCCGCAACGACCCACCAGTGTTCCGGCGATCGATCCCATCCAGGAACTTGCGCTGCACCGCAAGCTCGATTTGGATGCCGTTCTCGGCGCGTTGAAGCACGACGGCATGATCGAACCTGCCGATGCGCTCAAAGTGCGTGCCGACGGACGCAGCGCGCGCGGCAAAATGGAATTGCATCCGATCGCGCTGATCGCCAACCAGAAACTGATCAATCCCGTCGACAAAAAACCGCTGAGCCTCGAAGTGCTCACGTCGTGGATGGCGGAAAAGGCAAAACTGCCGTATCTGAAAATCGATCCGATGAAGATCGATGCGGGTGCCGTCACGCAGGTGATTTCGCACGCGTATGCGCAGCGCTATCGCATCCTGCCGGTGTCGGTGAGTCCGGTGCAGGTCGTCATCGCGACCAGCGAACCGTTCGATACGCGATGGCTGGCGGATCTCGGTCATATTCTTCGCAGAGACATTCAGCGCGTCGTCGTCAATCCAGTCGATCTCAATCGATACCTCGTCGAGTTCTACGGCGTCCAGCGTTCGATCCAGAAAGCGAAAGATCAAAAACTGGGCACGGAAGATTCGCGCGCGATCCTCAATTTCGAACAACTCCTCGAATTGGGCAAGGCGGGCGAGATCGGCGCGGACGATCGCCATGTCGTGCACATCGTCGATTGGCTGCTTCAGTACGCCTTCGAGCAGCGCGCGTCGGACATTCATCTGGAACCGCGGCGCGATGCCAGTCCGGTACGTTTCCGCATCGACGGCGTCATGCACAAGGTGTTCGAATTTCCGACGCCGGTGATGACGGCGGTGACGGCGCGCGTGAAGATTCTCGGCCGTATGGATTTGGCCGAGAAGCGCCGCCCGCAGGACGGCCGCATCAAGACGCGCTCGTCGGAAGGCCGTGAAGTCGAGTTGCGTCTGTCCACCATGCCGACGGCGTTCGGCGAAAAAGTGGTGATGCGTATTTTCGATCCCGACATCGTCGTGAAGGAATTTCGCCAGCTCGGTTTTTCGATGGACGAAGAACTGCTTTGGCGCAGCATGGTCGAGCGCCCGCACGGCATCGTGTTGGTGACCGGGCCGACCGGTTCGGGAAAAACGACGACGCTGTATTCCACGCTGAAACACCTGGCGACGCCGGATATCAACGTATGCACCGTCGAAGATCCGATCGAAATGGTGTCGCCCGAATTCAACCAGATGCAAGTGCAGCAATCGATCGATCTGGATTTCGCGACCGGCGTGCGCACGCTCATGCGCCAGGATCCGGACATCATCATGGTCGGCGAAATCCGCGATCTCGAAACCGCGCAGATGGCGATTCAGGCATCGCTGACCGGGCATTTGGTTCTGTCGACGCTGCATACCAACGATGCGCCGTCGGCGCTGACGCGCATGCTCGATCTCGGAGCACCGCATTATCTATTGCAGTCGACGCTTACCGGCGTCGTCGCGCAGCGTCTTGTACGTACGTTATGTCCGCATTGCAAAGTCGAAGCGCCGATCGACGTGGGCGCTTGGGATGCGCTCGTGCATCGCTGGCGTTTGGCGCCGCCGGCGAAAGTCTATGCGCCGAAAGGCTGTCTGGAATGCCGCAACACGGGCTATCTCGGCCGTACGGGTATCTACGAGATGATGAAAATCTCGTCGAAGGTTCGGCAAATGATCCAAGCGAACATGGACTTGGCGAAACTCGGCGAAACGGCGCTCGCCGAAGGCATGCGACCATTGCGCGTGAGCGCGGCGGCGCAAGTCGCACGCGGCGTTACGACGATTGCGGAAGTCAGCGGCGTGCTGCCGCCGACGGACGGCTGACGCAGCAAACGTCGTGTCGCACAAAACAGAAGCGGCCTTTCGGCCGCTTCTGTTTTGTTCAATCCGCCGTCGCAAAAAAAGGCGCGGGCGAAGCGTCGAGAAATCTTTTACTTCTTCCCCTTGCGCACACCACCGGCTTTTGCCGAACCAAGATAATTATTGATGGCTTCGTTCGTCACGTCGTACAGCGGACGGCCAGCGGTCGCGGCGGCGGCTTTCAGTGCGTCGCGCATTTTCTTCGACACGCGCAAGCTGGCGTCGCGGGTGTCATCGTTCGATTTCGCCATGACGGCTTCTCTCCTGTTTGATCGGCAGTGTTGATCGATGGTGTTTTGACCGGTGATTCGGTCGGTGGAAAATGCAACAAAATGGACAGCCAGTCTATGTCAGAATGCTGCAAAAGACAAATTGCAGCATTCGCTAAAAAGTGCAATCTGCAAAGAATTTTTCCGGATGACGACCGGTGCCGTTCAGGTGCCCGTGGAAGCGCTCTTCGTCGCGGTTTCTTCGTTGCGACGCAGAAAAATTCTGACTGCGATCACGCCTAATTCGTAGAGCAGGCACATCGGAATCGCGAGCATCAGCATCGACAATACATCCGGTGGCGCGACCACCGCCGCGAGCACGAACGCGCCGAGAATCACATAGGGCCGTTGCTTGGACAATTGCGCCGTGTTCACCCAGCCCAATAGCGCAAGCAGGAAAACGACGACGGGCACTTCGAAACAAAGTCCGAATGCGAAGAACATCGTCAGCACGAAATCGAGGTAGTGACCGATGTCGGTCATCATGGCGACGCCCGTGGGCGTCACGCTCAATAGAAACGCGAATACTTTCGGCAACACCACGTAGTACGCCGATGCGCAGCCGAGATAAAACATGACAACGCTCGATGCGAGCAACGGCACCGCGAGCTTTTTTTCGTGACGATACAAACCCGGTGCCACGAAACGCCACAGCTGATACAGGATGATCGGCATGGCCAGAAAAAGCGCGACGATGAATGCCAGTTTCACCGGCGTCATGAACGGTGAGGCGACTTCGATCGCCACCATCTGCGATCCTTGCGGCAGGCGTTGCAGAAGCGGCTGGGCAATGAACGCGTAGAGACGGTCTGAAAACGGAAGCAAACAAATCAGGATCAAAAGTACGCCGGCGATCGCCTTGAGCAGACGCGATCGCAGTTCGACCAGGTGCGAAATGAAGGTCTGTTCCTGACCTTCGTCGGATTCAGTGTCGCTCATCGGCAATGGGCGGCGTTGTCGGCAGGCTGGGCGTCGTCGGATCAGGCGTCGACGGATTCGATGCGGGATTCTCGATGCTTTCGCGGAATTGATCGATGTCCGCTTTAGGGTTTATCTCATCGACCGTGCGCTTGATCGACTGCTTCAATTCTTCGGCAGCCAGTTCGCGTTCGATTTCGTCGCGCACGTTGTTCCAGCTTTGACGCGCCTTGCGCAAAAGCGCGCCGGCGGTGCGAGCAGCTCCGGGCAAACGCTCCGGACCGAGCACGAGCAGCGCGATGACCGCGATCAAACCCAGCTCGCCGGTACCGATATCGAACATGGGCGTTTACGGCGCCGAGTTGGTCGAATTCGATTCCGGCTTGTTTTCGTTCGGCGCTTGCGGTGGTGGCTGCGCAGGATCGGCCTTGAGTTGCGGCGATGCCGCGTTTTCGTTGCCGTCCTGCATGCCTTTGCGAAAGCTTTTGACCGCGGCGCCGATGTCTTCGCCGAAATTGCGCAGTTTCTTCGTCCCGAATATCAACGCGACGATCGCCAGCACGATCAGCCAGTGCCAAATGCTCCACGTACCCATAACGTTCTCCGAAACCGATCTATGCGAGTGCAACGCATCGCCGCGTGTCGCGACGACATTCGCCTATCTCGCAGTGTACTCCTCAAGCCGATCGCGGAAATCAACGACGGGGTTGGGTACGTTGGCGACGCCACCTTCGAAGATGCGGCGAGGCGTCACGCCTTCGCCGTACACGGCCTGATTGGCGTCGTTGTCGATGGCCATCACCGATCCATCCAGCGCCACGCCGGCAAACAGGCCGCGCGAACGCGAATACGAGTAAATTTCGGCTTTCAATTGTGCGTCCGTGGCTGCTTGAGCGTTGCGGCCGACCGGCCCCGCCGCCACCGACGCATCGGCGCCCAAGGTGAACTTGCCGTGCACGATCGAGTCGACGCCACGTTGCGTGCGGAAAACGAGAATCACGTCGGTGGAGCTCACGCCGGCCTGAAAGCCGATGCTGCCGCCGGACATGCTGACGAAGCTCGGATTGCTCCACGTGCCGTCCGCCGTTTTGACGGCGATAAGTCCTTGGCCGTGGCGGCCGCCGATCACAAAGCCGGCCTTGATCACGTCCGGAATGATGGCAACGGCGTACGCGCTTTGCAGCAAGTCGGATGGCAGGCGTTTGTCCGGCGCCATCATTATTTCTTTCAGGACGCGAACGGCATTGTTGGCGCGCGAATTTTCTTCCTCGCCGGCAAAGGCACGTCCGGAAAATGCGGATGCGAGCGAAAACAGCAAAACGGAAACAGTCAGCAAACGCCGCATGGCAATTCCTCAATTGATGACGCGCGCAGTGCGCACGCCGATGACATCAGATGGTCGGGTAACGGCGACTGAACTGCGTGACCGTGATGAGCGTCAGCAGCATTATCAAGAGCAGCAACGACGGCCACGACAGGGCAGGCAGTGAAGAGACAACCTGTTGGGCGAAGCACGCGCTGGGAAGAATCGCCAAGCCTTTCATCCCCACGAATTCGAGGTCCGCGACAGAATTGCCGGACGCTGTGATGTTTCCCATATCGTCCAACGCGCCCGACGTGGCGGTGATCTGCGCGAGATCGTTCCACTGAATGATCGTCGAACCCGACGGCTGCGGATTGAAATCCAGGATCGCGTGCAGATTGCCGGCCGCGTCGAACGCAGGACTGATCGTCGTTATGTAAGGTGCGTCGTTCCCGAAGGAGCCGATGAGCGTCGTCGCACCGGTTGCCGTGTCGATCGCGTAGAGATTGTTGTTGCCTTGGCTTCCGGCGCCGTATAGCAGGTTTCCGCGCGCCGCCAGACCGGTAATCTTCGCGCCGAGATCGCCGATGAACGTCGCCGTTGCAGTGGCGGGATCGACTTGCCAGAGCGATCCGGTTCCTGACGCCATCCACATCCGGCCATCGCAGGTGAACGCAAGCGACAAGTCGAGCTGACCGCTGACGTTTCCGCCGGAAATGGTCAGAACCCCCAAGCTGGTGGCGAGTCCTGTCGTCGGGTTGATCTGAAGAAACGTCTTGACGCTGGCGGTGTCGGACACCGCATAAAGCGTTCCGGCAGGGCTGGCGGTCAGTCCTTCGATATTCGCGAGGCGCGGCAAGCCGATCTGCGTGGCGCGTCCGACTTCCACGGCCGTTTGCGTCGTCAGATCGACGCGATACAGCGTATCGAACGCTTCGCTATAGCCGATAACGTCCGCAGCAATCGCCTGGCCGCAGGCAACGGCGAACACTAGCGCTGCAAGTAGAGCGCGCAGGGGCATGCGTAGTTCTCGTTATCGTTATTTTAGTAATCGTCATCCGCACCGGGCGAGGTACGGCGCGTCGAGTCTAGCAGCTTGTCTGTTACAAAACAAAGCCTTAGCGCAGGATGCTAGACTGCGTTGGCCGCACTGCCGGTGCGAATCAAGATTTATGGTTGTAGAGCGGCCCGCGCCACAACGTATTGTGGTATTGCGCCCGAAAACGACAAATCCCTATACGGAATGCCGGATGCAGAGTTCGACGCAATCATCGCCCGCATCGGCCTCGCAGATCGGCGTAGTTTTGGTAAATCTGGGTACGCCCTCGGCGCCGACCGCCCGTGCGGTTCGAAAATATCTTGCGGAATTTCTAAGCGACCCGCGCGTGATTGACTACCCACGCTGGCTCTGGCTGCCGATCCTGTACGGCATCATTCTTCGCATTAGGCCTGCCCGCTCCGCGCGCCTTTATTCGAAAATCTGGACACCGCACGGCTCACCGTTGCTCATCAATTCACGCGCCCTCGCGGACGCAGTGGCCGCCACAAGCGACGCGAAATTTCACGTCGAACTGGCCATGCGCTATGGCGAGCCTTCGATCGCGGCGGCGATGGACCGTCTGGATGCGGCGGGAATTCGTCACGTCCTCGTCGTACCGATGTATCCGCAATATTCGGCGACGTCGACGGCCGCCGTCTTCGATGCCGTGCATGCCGCCGCCGCACGCATGCGACGCGTTCCGGAATTGCGCAGCATCGCGGACTATCACACGTCAGCGCGTTACATCGATGCGTTGGCCGGCAGCGTACGCAATTTCTGGAACGCGTATGGACGCGCAGAAAAATTATTGCTGTCGTTTCACGGCATTCCGCAGCGCTACGTGCGCTCGGGCGACCCGTATGCCGACCAATGTCTGCAAACGGCGTCGTTGTTGCGGAACGAACTGGCGATGAGCGCGGACGAATTGATCGTGACATTCCAGTCGCGAGTCGGCCGCGAGGCGTGGCTGGCGCCCTACACGGATGTGACGCTGTCGGAACTGCCGACACAGGGCGTCCGAAGGATCCAGGTGCTGTGTCCGGGATTCGCGGTGGATTGTCTGGAAACGCTGGAAGAAATCGCCATTCGCGGCAACGAACAATTCCACGCCGCGGGCGGCGAACGGCTCGATTACATTCCTGCGTTGAACGCAAGCGCCAACCACGTGCAACTGATGCGATCGCTGATCGAGCAGCACACGAGTGGCTGGACATGACATCGGCGCGCGAGATAAAAATCGATCTCCCGCACATCGCACTCGCCGCAAAAGCATGGGGCGATCAGTCCCTGCCGCCACTGCTCGCGTTGCATGGTTGGCTCGACAATGCCGGATCGTTCGATCGCCTCGCGCCGTTGCTTTCTACACATTTCCACATTGTGGCGATCGACTTTCCGGGACATGGCCGTTCGGGTTGGAGGCCGGCCGGCGCCTGGTATCACTACGTCGATTACGTGAGCGACGTTATCGCCGCTCTCGATGCATTGGCTTGGAAAAAATGCAGTGTGCTCGGGCACTCGCTGGGCGGAACGGTTGCCTGCGTGTTCGCCGCATGCAGACCAGAAACGGTAGATCGGCTGTTGCTGATCGAAGCGCTGGGTCCGATTGCCGGCGACACGGAACACGCGCTTGCGCAATTGCGGCGCGGCATGGATCAGCGTGAATCGTCCGAAGAAAAGTCGCTCAGAATATTCGCGCATCAAGACGAAGCGGTCGATGCACGCCGAAAAGCGAACAACCTCTCGCATGACGCCGCGGCAGCCATCGTTTCGCGTGGACTGAATTCAGTCGAAGGCGGTTTTAGCTGGTCGTCCGATCCGCGGCTCACGCTTGCCACGCCGGTGCGCCTGACGGAAGAACAAGTCCTCGCGATACTGGAGGGGATTCAGGCAAAAACGCTGCTCGTTCTTGCCGAGCCGGAAGCGCCGTATTTGCTGCGTGAAACCATGCAGCGCCGCATCGATCAGGTAGCCGACATTCAAGTGCATCGAATCGCCGGCGGCCATCATTTGCATCTGGAATATCCGGCGCCGATCGCTGCATTGATCGAGAAATTCATCAGGACAAATTAACCGCCGATAAGGCGCGACAGTTCCGCTTTCAGCGCATGCCCGCTGACTTTCAACCATTCGCGCTGTGTTTTCCAGTCTGGATACATCGAGCCGACGAGCGCCCAGAAGCGGGGCGAGTGATCGCGAATGCGCAGATGACACAGCTCATGCACGACGACGTAGCGCAACGCGTCGAGCGGCGCGAGCGCCAGCGCGAGATCGAGGGTGACCCAATCGCGCGTGTCGAGACTTCCCCACAGACTTTTCAGCGGCTTGATGCGCACGCCGTTCGGCGCGCGTCCGATTTCGTCGGAGTAGCGCGCGAGATAGCGTGAAACGTCGCGGCGAATCTGCGACTGCAAGTAATCGCGAAGCAAATTACGCGCGATCGGCAGCGCGGACTTCGTGTGAGGTTTCGGTACGGAAAGGACGAGCCTTTCGCCGTCGAGTTCCACGTGCGGAAATGCGCCGGCGCGCCACGACAGGCGCGTGGTTTCGCCGCGCAGCGGGATCAGCGTCGGCACACCGGGTTTCAGCGCCGGCGGGCCGGAAGGATCGAATTTCAATTCGTCGAGTTTGCGTTCCAGCCAATTCGCGTGTTTGCGCAGAAACGCAAACACTTGCGCCGGATGTGTGCCGTGCGGATACGAGACGCGCGCGCCGCCGGACGTGACCGTCAATCGCAAGCGCCGCGCGCGCGGGTGCGCGTTGCGCAATACTTTGATCGTATCGCCGGCCGGTGTGGCCAATTCCAGATAATGATTTTCGCCAGCGGCTGTCATCGTTCATTCCAGCCCCGGCACTTGCTTAGGTTTTATCGGTCGGCCGGGGCAAACCGAACCACGTTTCCAATTTTCCGAACAGTCTTTCCAGTTCCAACGTCATCAAAGCAAAACGTGCGTCGAGTTCGGCTATTGTCGATTCCGCCGACGTTTCGTCGAGCTCTTCATGCACGACGTCCAAAAACTTGAGTTTGCGGACGGTGAGTTCTTCTCCGAGCACGAAACTCATGCGGTCTTCGAACGTCAGACCGAGCTGAAACACCTGCTTTCCCGACTTAAGATGCTCACGCACCTCGTCGGTTTCAAGGTCTTGGCGGCGGCACCGAACGATGGCTCCGGACTCGACCGGATCGCGCAATTCGCACTCGTCGGCCAACGCCAAGTCCGAGGGTAGCTTGCCACGTATCAACCAGTCCGTCATCAGGCCTCTGGGACTCTCTTCAGCCGTCATTGGGACTGCCGGAAACGTACCTAATGCTTGTCTGAGCTTCGTGACAGCATCTTCGGCGATCTTGCGGCTAGAGCTATCGACTGCCAACCAGCCATTTTCCAATGAAAAGTAAGCGTTTACCGTCGATTGACGGGTGAAAGCGCGCGGTAGTAAATCGGCTAAAATGTCCTCTTTCAGCTGCTTGCGTTGCTTCGAGCTTGGTCTTTTGCCGGATTTTGCCTCGATCTTCTGCAAACGTGCTGCTAATTCCTGGTTTATGACCGCATTTGGCAGCAGACGTTCATCCCGGCCGACGCTGACAAGCACATACTGTCCCGTACGGTGAACCAGGGCTTCCTCGGCGCCGCCATAGGGCGAAACGAAACCGCTCGTGCTCACCTCCTGCGGGCCCACGCGGCGGAGCCGATGCGGCTCGAGTTTGTCCTCCAGCGACTTCAATGCGCGCGCCGATTTTTCGGAAAAACGAAACAACGAAAGATTGCGAAACCACATGTCGAAAAACCCCAATTAGAAAAAGGTCAAATGACCGAAAAACGAAGTCAGCCGGTCACGTCGCTCAGTACGGCTGCGATGTCGACGGAGCCTGCCAGCCAATCGGATGGTGTCGGCGGCGAAGCGGAAGTGCGGCTGCCCAACGCGGCGAAATCGAACAGGTCGCGATCCGCCAGGTGCGACGGCGCGATCGCCGTCATCGCGCGGAAAACATTTTCCGTGCGGCCGGGATGCTTGCGTTCCCAATCGGCAAGCATTTGCTTGACCGCCTTGCGCTGCAGCGTCTCCTGCGATCCGCAAAGATTGCACGGCATGATCGGAAACGCCTGCTGTTCGGCGTATTCCGCGATGTCGTCTTCCTTGCAATACGACATCGGCCGGATTACGACGTGCTTGCCGTCGTCGGACAACAGCTTCGGCGGCATGGCTTTCAGTGCCGCGTGATGAAACATATTGAGGAACATCGTCTCGACGATGTCGTCGCGGTGATGGCCGAGCGCGATCTTGGTGAAACCGTTGCGCTCCGCAAAGTTGTACAGCGCGCCGCGGCGCAACCGCGAACATAGACCGCACATCGTCTTGCCCCCGGGCACGACGCGCTTCACGACGCTGTACGTATCCTGCTCGATGATCTCGAACGGCATGCCGATCGAGCGCAAATAATCCGGCAGCACGTCGGCGTCGTAGTCCGGCTGTTTCTGGTCCAGATGCACGGCGAAGAGTTCGAAATCCACCGGCGCTTTGGCCTGCAGCTGGCGCAGCATCGCGAGCAGCGTGTACGAATCCTTGCCGCCGGACAGACACACCATCACGCGATCGCCGCGTTCGATCATGTTGAAATCGGCGATGGCTTGCCCGACAAGTCGCCGCAAGCGTTTGGCGAGCTTGTTGGTTTCCGTCTGATGTTTGGCCAAGGCGACGAGAGTCATGACGAACGTGTTTCGGGGATGTGCATATTCTACGGCGGATCGCGATCTCGCGCGGTGCACGGCCGCGCGCTAGACTCGCGACTTACGCTTTGGAGTTATCAGTGACCGAAGACTTCGCCGCGATTTCACGACGTCTGGTCGACTTGCGTATCGAGCATCGCGATCTCGACACCGCGATAGCGCGCATGGCCAGCACGACCGGCTGCGACGAATTGCAAATGCGTCGCCTCAAGAAGCGTAAATTGTTGCTGAAAGATATGATCGCGAAGCTGGAAAGCCAGCTCATTCCGGATCTGGACGCGTAGCGTCTAGTCGTCCGTTTTCTCGGTCGACTCGGCTTTTTCCGCGAGCGATTCGCGCCGCTCCGGCGTCAGCTTCAAGATGCCGTGCCGAATCTCGCGGCTGAGGATCACTTTCGCGTCGCGCGCCACGTCATCGAGCGCGCTGTCGAAATCCAGCTTGCCGGTCGCATCCGGCCAGATCACGCGGCGTTCGCGCAATTGTTGAATGAAACCGCGGAACAGCGATTTGTCGAAAAACTCGGGCGCATTCAATTCGTGCAGCAGCGTCAGGCGTTGCGCGGTCATCGCGCACAAATTCTCGAGTTCGCCCGAGCTCAATGTGCGCGGACCGTTGCGCACCAGCGCAGCGATGGCGATGTAGTAGCGCTCGAATGCCTGCAGCATGCTGTGTGCGATCAGGCGCAATTGATACGAGCTGTCGCTTTGGCCCGGACCGCGCCGCAGGATGCGGCCGTCGCCGGCCGAATCGAGTAGTCCGCGTTTCTCGAAAAAATCGATCGTCGATTCGATTTGCGCCGCGAAACCGTCTTCGTCCCACGGCAAAAAGAGTTCGGATTGAATAAACGGATAAACGAGCCGGCCCAGCTTGACGATCGACCCGCGCGCCATGCGGCGATTGTTGAGAAAACAGCACGCGATCCATGCCGCCGTGGCCGTCAGATGCAGCACGTTGTTGCGGAAATACGAAAGCAGCACGCTGTTGTCGCCTTCGCACGCAATGAGATCGCCGAGCGGATGCGCAATTCGCTTGATCCATTCCATCTTCTCGCCGTACGCGATGATTTCAGGCCCGGTCAGCGGCGTGATCGTCATGCGGTCGGAGTACGGAAGCTCCGTGAACAGTGCGCGGTTGAGTTCGATCTGCGCGAGCAAATCGGTTTCCGTCATCGCGTGTTTCGGCGTCGACAACAACGCCAGCGCCAGCAGATTGATCGGATTCACATCCGCGGCGCGATTGATGTTGATGTGGATGCGCTCCGCCAACGTGTCGACGGCGGGACTGAACCAGATCGGTTTTTCGTCCGGATTGTCCACGGCGCTGTGCCAATTCGGTTCGACGGTCGCGAGCAACTGATCGAGCACGATGGGTTCGCCGAAATTCACGACGACTTTGCCGTAGTGTTTTCGCAGAATACCGAACGCGCGCAACAAACCGAAAATCGATTCCTTCTCTTTCGGCTGGCCTGACAATTCGCCGATATACGAATTGCCTTCGATCAATTTTTCATAGCCGATATAGACCGGCTGGAACATCACCGGCCGGCGCGATTCGCGCAGGTAGCTCTTCAGCGTCATTGCCAGCATGCCGGCGCGCGGCTGCAGCAGACGGCCGGTTCGCGAGCGCCCGCCTTCGATGAAATATTCCATCGATGCGCCGCGCGCGAAAAGCTGCGCCACGTATTCGCTGAACACTGTCGAATACAGTGCGTTGGCCTTGAAACTTCGCCGCAGGAAGAACGCACCGCCACGCCGCAGCATCGGGCCGAGCACGGGCAGGTTGAGATTCACGCCCGCAGCGATGTGCGGCACCACGACGCCATTGCGGTACAGCAGAAACGACATCAGCAAATAATCGATATGGCTGCGATGACACGGAACGTAAATGATCTCGTGCCCCGGCGCTGCCGCACGCATCTTCTCGAAATGATGCATGTGCACGCCATCGTAAATCTTGTTCCAGAAACCGATGAGCAGGAACGAGACGGAGCGGACGAACGGATGCGAAACGTCTGCCGCGATTTCCCACGCGTAGTCGCGCGCGCGCGCGCGGGCTTTTTCGTCCGTCAGATTTTCTTTCGCGGCGACGGTCGCAATCGCATCGCGAACCGGCGCGGCGTTCATTACCGCGTCGATGAGCGTGCGGCGATGCGAAAGATCGGGTCCGATGACGACAGCACGAATGCGCTGAAAGTGCACGCGCAACACACGTCCGATTTTGCGCACCGTTGCGGGCGCATCGCGTTCGTCGGCGATGGTTTGACGCAGCGAAATCGGCGGTGAAAATTGAACGATCGTACTGCGGCCGTTCAACAGGATCGCCAACAGACGTCGAAAGCGCCCGACGACGACCCAGTTTTCTGAAAACAGCACGCTGAACCAACCGGTTTCTTTATCCGGCGCCTGACCGACGAAGATCGACACGGGCACGAGCTGCAAATCGCTTTCCGGATTTGCGCGCAGCGTGTCGAGCAATTGCGCGAGCGTGGCGGAATGCGTCAACGATTTCTGACGGCGGAATACCCAGGCCGCGCGGCGCGAAATCGCAAACATCGACCGCTTCTTGCGCAAGTTGCCGACGTGCAACGGCTGCAGCGGTTCCGGCAGATGCGCCTCGCGGCATGCCTGTTCGAGAATCAGCGTATCCGACATGCCGTAGCGTTCTGTCACATAGCAAACGGGAACGTTCGGATCGAGCGTTATGGGCGTTGACGATGCATCGCGCCGAATGCGCACCCACGGCTCGAGCACCGCGCCGAACGCACGCGACCACCACGGTGCCTGCGACGGCGAGCCGGATGGAACATTGGAAACGGGAGAGTCCATGCGGCAATTGTACGAAAGCCGCGCCCGATAAAAAGTTACGAGGTTTGAAACCGTTGATTCAGCGCACGCGGATCGCGCGTGCGCTGAATCGCATAGCCTTGTTTACAAACGAATTACTTAGCGGCGGCGGGCGCTGCCGGCGTCGTGGTGGTCGCGGCGGCCTGTTCCTGCTGGCGCTTGTTCCACTGATCGACCGCCTGCTTGCTGTACCACTTGTTGTCCATCTTCACCAAATCGCTGTCCGTCGAAAACGGCTGATCGAATGCGACATAGCTGATTTTCACTTTCGCGCTGTCGCCCGCGACGACGGCGGGATCGACTTTCACGGAATCCAGCGTCTTGTCGATATTGAGTCCGTACACGAGCAACACCTGCTTCAGACCACCCACGACGGTGCCCGCTTTCTGCATGCCTTGGTCGTAGCTGAGCGCGCGCGCTTCGTCGATCGTCTTCAGGTTCAGATCGCGCGCGGTTTTGCAGATGGCGGCGATGGCGCTTTTCACCAACGCCGGATCGGTGAATTTCGTCGTCTGCGCCCAATTGCCGACGGCATCGAGCAACTGCTGCGCCTGTTGTTTCTGCGTGTCGCTCAAATCCTTGCTTTGCTGGATCGCGCTCTGCGCGAAACCGCGGCCCATCGCGATCATCATCGGCATCTGCTGAGCGGACTTCGCGTCGAAGTCTTTCAGCTGCGGTTCGATCTGCGCGTAAAGCTTGGCTTCGGCGTCCGGCGCCGTGAGTTTCGTCATCGTATCGGCAAACTGCTTGCGATCCTCGTCCGTCACCGGATCCTTGTTCATCTCCTTGCTCCAGTCGGCCTTCATCTTGGCCAACTCGGGCGGCGGCAGCGTGATTTCGAACAACGCGGCGATATTGTTCTCGCGCACCGCCTTCACCGACGCGGTGATGGTACCTTCGGGCGAACTGGTGGCGACGGCAACGGCGGCGGGCGTGGTCGGAGCGGATGAACTCGAA
>DATAVJ010000114.1:0-2646 GCA_036267795.1 Rudaea sp. | reverse complement strand
GCTAACGCTTGAAAGCGTGGATTTTGTTATGATCGGGCGCGCAGACATTCCGAAACCTGCCGCTGGAGCAGCGGCACGCGGCGTCCCTTGCTGGTCTGTGCGCGACGACACGCGAGCACCGAGGAAATGCGGTTCAAACCGAACTGCTAGTTCTGCTCTCTGGTCGGGCGTCAATAGCTGAAAAAACTCTCTGGACGTCTTCGCGCGCACAAACTTTGCAAAGCCTGCGGGTTTCAAAATGGCGACAAACCGATCGCGCGATTCGGGCTGCAGTCTCGACAAAAAGGTACTCGGATCGATTGGCACATCGTCGATCTCTTTGACCGTTCGAGCGCGTACAAACGCCAAACGTTGTTCTGTCGTCAAGGCACTGAGTACGGAAGAATTTTGCGGTTCACTGAGGGAACTTCTCGCCTGCTCGGAAGGCACCAACAAACTGGGATACCGTCGAAATACGAAGGGGGAGTCTTGCTGTCCGCCAGAGCGGTCCAAAGCTTCCGCGTGATTCGAAGGACTTGACGTTATTGCTGCAACCGCCTGAAGAGAATCGTGGCTGTCTGCAGGTGTCCTATGAGCGCGCTGACTTTGCGACGCGCAACCGGCAATTGCTGTTGAGATCGCGATGATCGCTATTGTGCTCAGGCGAGCACGGCTAGTAGACGGCAGGCTGGCAGCGTGCATGTCGATCTCCCCGATCGAAACATCATCTACTCTCGCCGTCCCGCGTAGATTCCGCGCGACGCGCGTTTCATCCTCGCCAAACTCAAGGGAGCACAGTCTCGCCCTTGCATCAAAGCAACGGCGTGCCCCTTTCGATTGGCATGCCTTCTTGCGGCGTGGTGGGGAGCGGCTGCTCGAACACGTATTCGTGCCCGACATCGGTTGCGCGAACGCCCCTCACGCAGACAAGATCACGAAGCTGCCGCCTCGATCGAAGCCCGTGCGGCGTCTCGACGACAACCGGACCGATAAAGAGAATGACGTTGATCGCCTTGGCAAGCTGCCGCGGCACGGGTGTATAACCGCCCTGGATCAACAAATCCTCCAGACGTTCCATCGCGTCCGGCGCGGAGTTGCAGTGAATCGTTGCGACGCCGCCAGGGTGCCCAGTATTCCAGCCTTGGATCATGTCGATCGCCTCAGGTCCGCGTACTTCGCCGACGATGATGCGATCCGGTGACAGACGCAGCATGTCGCGCACGACATCCTGCATCGAGCGGCGTACCGCGTTGCCGTTGCGCACGGTGCGCTGACGCACGACTTCGTCGGCTTCAATCTGAAGCTCAAGCGTATCTTCGACCGTCAGCACGCGTCCGGCGACGCGACCGATCTCCTTCAGGATCGCGTTCGTCAGCGTGGTCTTGCCGGAGCCGGTGCCGCCCGCCACCAGAATGTTTTCGCGATTCGCTACTGCGTTCCGGATAAACACTGCCTGTTCCGACGACATGATACCGGCACGCACATAGTCATCGAGGGAGAAGACCTGTGTCGGTTTCTTGCGAATGACGAAGGTAGGCCCGTCCGGCGATTGCGGCGGCACGACGGCATGGAACCGGTAACCCGATTCCGGTAGCTCCGCGGGGAAGCTTGGATTGTTTTCATCAACCGTGACGCCGACCGCGTGCGCTACGATGTTGATTAGTTGCCGCCGCGCTCCGGTACTCAGGTTTTTTTGGGTGTCGTGGCGCAACCCGTCCCGCACACACCACAATCTGCCATCCGGATTCGCGCGAAGTTCCTCGACACTCGCGTCGAGCAGCAGTTCGCCGATCGACGTGCCCATCGCGTTGCCCATCATCTCGACCAATCGGTCCTGCGACGTCTCCTTCACTATTGCCTCATGCATCACGGCTTGCCTCCAGGTTGGGCTTGGGTTCGTCATGCCGCACGATGGCGAGCGACAGCACTTGGTCCATGAGTGGGTCGTTCGTTTCGATCGCGCGCACGACCGCGTCGATGAACCGCGCATAGAACGCATCGCCCGCGATGCGGCCTTCCGCCGTCGGTGGCGTGAGCGACGAAAATAGGTTCTTGACGAGCAACGCCACCGCCTCGAACAGCACCTTGTTGCCGGCCGAGACGTGCGTGATCTCCCGGCGCATGGTCTTCAGTTCGCGGATGACCAACAGCTTGTCGCGCGCCTCGCGGTGCGGATCGTAGCGGTCGCGCAGTGCCGCTTCGAGCACGTTGCGTACCGTGATCCCACGTTCGCTCGCCTCGCGCAGCAGGGCACGTTTCAAGCGCACGGCCACGCGCGTGTGCATGGTATCGGTGGGTTCTTTCTGACTACTCATGACGGAAGATTCCAGCCAAGGTCGGGATCGGGAGCGGCATGTCGGTCGTGATCGTTGAAACCGAACACGCCGGGGCGCGTGCCCGGCATCGCGTCGGGCGCATCGGATGAATGTGTTTCGGCAGACCGTTCGCTCGCATCGACTTCACGCTCCGTATCTGTCGAGCGTACGAGTTCGTGTCCGTCGGCGCCGGGTTCATTCGGCCGATCGCCTGTTGTCGATTTCGCATGCGAAATCCGCCACGCGGGCTGCGGCGCCGGTGGACCATAGGGATACGGCCGCTCGGACAAGTTCGTTGGCGGATTCAACGGATGATCCGTGAGAGCGAGCCGTCCGCCCGCATCCGTGGGCG
>DATAVJ010000113.1:0-17433 GCA_036267795.1 Rudaea sp. | reverse complement strand
TAAGGACGATCGAACAGGACTGCACGGATGCAGTCCACGCACATCGAAAAGGCCGCGTTGCGCGGCCTTTTCTTTTATTCGCCGCCCGTAAATCCCATTTGCCGCCATGCTTCGTAAACGACGACGGCGACGGCGTTGGACAAATTCAAACTGCGATTGTTCGGCCGCATCGGTAGACGCAAACGCTGATCCGGCGGCAACGCATCCAGCAACGTTTGCGGCAAGCCGCGCGTTTCCGGGCCGAACACGATGGCGTCGTTTTCCGTGAATCGCACATCCGCATACGAATGCCGGCCGCGCGTCGATAGCGCGTAAACGCGCGCGGGTTTTGCGGCATCGATGAAGGCATCCAGATCGTCATGCACGGCCACGTCGGTGAATTCGTGATAATCGAGACCGGCGCGCCGCAGCTTCGCGTGATCCAGATCGAAACCCAGCGGACGAATCAGATGCAGCCGTGCGCCGCTGTTCGCACATAGACGGATCACGTTGCCGGTGTTCGGCGGAATTTCCGGTTGATACAGGACGACGTGCAGCATGCGGCGATTATGCCGCACGTTTCGTCGTGGTCGTCAGATGTCAGATACGCGTTCGCAACGCGACCGAGCGATCTTGCGCACGGATCGTTCTTTCGCAATGAGCATCGGCACCGAGACGTGCATGGGGACGATGACGGGAGACGTAAACGTTTCCTGCGCGACAAAAACCGATTCCGTGCGAACCGGCGCATCGCTGCGCGCCTGAGCATCGGCGCCCATCGATGCTTTGGCCGCGACGAAGACGATCGCCATCACCGCTATGCTCAACGTGATAAATGCCCGTCTGGTTTGCATAGAAATATTCATGGCCGTGTCCTTGTATACTTTTTCAATACATTTGCTCAATGGTGCAGAGCAATCGTTGTGCCAGTGGTTTTGCATTGCTCAAGCGACGGATTGGATGCACGCTGGCGCGATTTAGTTGCATGTCCTCGTAGCGGCTGTGACTTCCGGCACAGTGACTGATCGTACGCGGCGACGTCCGCTGTCCGCGCGGACACATCGATCGTCTTGTCGCCAGCAATCGCGGCATGGCGTGCCGTTCGACGCCATCGAAAATTCAACGCGCACACGATTGAATTCGCGCGTTGAATCGAGGATGCCGGGTACGCCTGTTCGATCGTTCCGAATGGCACATTGTCTTGCCGGATGGCATCGGCTAGGCTCGCCGGTCCTTCTGCCCTTGTCGCGGAGAATCGCATGTCTTTCCGCTCCACCGTCGTCACACCGATTGCGCTGGCTCTGACGCTGTTGTGCACAGCAGTCTCCGCCGAGAACGCCGCGCCTGCCACGGCGAAATTCGATACGGTCGATCTGTCGTTCGAAAAATTCCAGCTCGAAAACGGCTTGACCGTCGTGGTTCACGAAGATCACAAGGCACCCGTGGTGCACGTCGCCGTGTGGTATCACATCGGTTCGGCCGACGAGCCGGCGGGCAAAACCGGATTCGCGCATCTGTTCGAGCATTTGATGTTCTCCGGTTCGGAAAACCACAAAACCGGTTATTTCAAACCGTTCGAACAAGTCGGCGCCACCGACCAGAACGGCACGACGTGGAACGACCGCACCAACTATTTCCAAACCGTACCGACGTCAGCGCTGGATCTTGCATTGTGGATGGAGTCCGACCGCATGGGCCATCTGCTCGGCGCCATCGGCCAGAAAGAACTCGATACGCAACGCGGCGTGGTGCAGAACGAAAAACGCCAGGACGAAAACCAGCCGTACGGGCGCGTGGAAGAAAACATCCAGGTCAACGCGTTTCCGGTGAACCATCCGTATCATCACGACACGATCGGGTCGATGAAGGATTTGAACGACGCGTCGCTGGCCGACGTGAAAAAGTGGTTCACCGATCACTACGGTTCGGCAAACACCACGCTCGTACTGGTCGGCGACATCACGCCCGCCATCGCGCGCGAGAAAGCGGAAAAATATTTCGGCGACATTCCGGCCGGTCCGCCGGTGGCGCGCCAGCAGCCTTGGGTGTTTCCGCGCAAGGATTCCACCCGCGGCGAAATGGTCGATCAAGTCGCGCAGGTCCGCGTCTATCGCGAATGGAACGTTCCGCAACTCGGCGACACCGACTTGCAGCAACTGTCGCTGGCGGCGGCTGTACTCGGCGGCGGCAAGACGTCGCGTTTGTACGAGCGTCTGGTATACAAAGATAAAATTGCCGACGACGTCGAAGTAGGTATCGAACGTTTCGCGCTGGCCAGCATGTTCCAGTTGCAGGTGGACGTGAAGAAAGGCGTCGACCCCGCCCGCGTCGAAGCGGCCATTGCGGACGAATGGTCAAAATTCCTGAAAGACGGTCCGACGCAGGACGAAATCGATCGCGCACGCACGCGCAGCCACGCGGGATTTATCCGCGGCGTGGAAAAAGTCGCCAGTCAGGCGCGCATTCTTGCCGAAGGCCAGGTCTATCGCGACGATCCGGTCGCCTATAAAAAGGATTTCGCCGCACTCGACGCTGCCACGCCGGCGTCGGTGCTGGCGTCGGCGCAAAAATGGGTTTCGAAAGGTGACTACACGCTCACCGTAAAACCGGGCACGCCCGATCCCACCAAGGACGAAGCCGAAGCCGAAGGTCTCGCCGCGTCGCCGGGCGAGCCGAAAGCAGTGTTGCCTGAGAAACGTGTTTATAAAACCGTCAAGAGCGACGTTGATCGCAGCAAGGGCGTTCCCGACGTCGCGTCGTTCCCCGATTTGAATTTCCCCACATTGCAACGCGGCAAGCTTAAGAACGGCATCGAAGTCGTCCTGGCCGAGCGTCACGCGATTCCGGTCGTGCAGATGAAGATCGATTTCTCCGGCGGTTATGCCGCCGATCACGGACGCAAGCTGGGCACGGCGAGCTTCACCACGGCGATGCTCGACGAAGGCACGAAGGATCTCGATTCGCTGGAGATCGCGCGCCGCCGCGATCGTCTCGGCGCGATTCTCGCGACGGGTTGCGACCTCGACACATGCGGGGCAAGTCTCAACACATTGAAGTCGCAGATCACCGCATCGCTGGCGCTGTTCGCCGACATCGTGCGCAATCCCGCCTTCCGCGACGACGACGTGTCGCGCATCCGCGGCCAGTGGCTTGCCGGCATCGCGCAGGAAAAAACCGAACCGACCGGAATGGCGCTGCGCACATTGCCGCCCTTGATTTACGGCAAGAACAATCCCTACGCGATTCCGTTCACGGGCAGCGGCACGGAGGCGGCGATCAAATCGCTCACCACCGCCGACATGCGCAAGTTCATGATCGATTTCATTCGCCCGGACAACGCGAAGATCATCGTCGCCGGCGATACGACACTGGCGGAAATCGTTCCTCAACTCGACGCCGCGTTCGGAGATTGGAAAGCGCCAGCGTCGAAAGCGGTGAAGATCGATGTGGCGAAAGTGAAAGCTCCCGCGAAGCCGGCGATTTATTTGCTGGATCGGCCCGGTTCGCAGCAATCGGTGATTATCGCAGGCGTCGTCGCGCCGTCGACCATGGCGCCGAACAACCTGGAAATCAGCACGATGACGCAGGCCTTTGGCGGGCTGTTCAGTTCGCGCCTCAACATGAATCTGCGCGAAGACAAACATTGGGCGTACGGCGCGTTTTCGTTTTCGCCGAATGCGATCGGTCAGCGCCTCTTCGTGATGTACGCGCCCGTGCAGACGGACAAAACCGCGCCGGCGGCGGAAGAAGTGTTGAAAGAAGCACGCGGCGTGATCGGCGATCATCCGTTGACGGACGAAGAAATCGCGAAGGTCAAGAACGGCGACATGCGCGCGCTGCCCGGCCAGTACGAGAGCACGGCCGCCGTACTCGGCGCGGTGCAGAGCATCGTCACCTATCACCGCCCGGACGATTACGTGCAGACGTTCAAGCATCGCGTCGAAGCGCAGAAGGATGCCGATATCCAGGCCGCGGCGAAAGAGATCGTGCAGCCGGATGAACTCACGTGGGTCATCGTCGGCGATCGCAAGCAGATCGAGCAACCTATGCGCGCGCTGAATCTGGGTGCGGTTCAAGTGCTCGATGCGGACGGCAACGTAGTGCATTGAGGAATCATTCGCGATAAGGTGACCGCACCGTTTTTTGCGGTCACCTTGTCATGAAAAATCTTCGCTACGTTGTTCTGTTTTCCGCCACGCTTGCTGGCACGCAAGCGTGCACATGGGTCAAGTCCAGCGACAGCGGCAATGCCGTGCATGTCGCTTACGACGGCAACGTCAGCGGTTGCCGCGACGCGGGATCGATCAATGTTTCCGTCGCCGATAAAGTTGCGTTCTATCATCGGCCGTCGTTGAAAGTGCGCGATGAACTCGAAACGCTCGCACGCAATCAGGCCGTATCGATTCCAGCCGATACCATCAAGGCCACGAGCGATCCCGTCGACGGCTCGCAAAGCTTCGAAGCTTACGTGTGTGGCGGCGTTCGCGTGCATACCCGCGCTCAGGAAACGCCGCCGCCGAACTCAAGCGGCGTGCAGACGTATCCGATCAAGGATCACTGACCGCAAACGGGAAGTCCCAGCGGCGTCGATACGCGCCGCAGCGACAGCGACGCGGGGACGATTCCCGTCTGACCGGGCTGCACCGTGAACTGCGCCGTCGCCGACGCGCATGCGAACGGCGACGTGTTCAGCGTGCCGTTCACAACTTTCTGGATATCCGTCATCGAAAAGTCGGGTCCGAAGTGCGTGCCGAAGTCGCGCACCAACGATCCTGCGAATGATCCATCCGGTTTCGCGGTCAACACGCCCGTCGACCACGCGGGCGCGCCGGACGCATCGAAGCCGAACCAGAATGTCGCGATCGTTTGCGAATCCAACTGCTCCATCAAAAAACCGCGATGCGGATATGCGGGATCGTCCCACGCGCCCGTCGCCGAATTGGCCGAAGGCGGCTGGCCGCCCTGGATTCCGCAGCCCAGACCTTGCGGCGATGTGAGCCGCACCAACGGCACTTCGAGCGAGCCCCAGTTCGGTGGCCCATCCCAACGCATCGCGCCGCTGCCGCAATCGTCGAACGTCAGTCCGATACGGCCCCAATGCTGTCCTTGCACTTGTCCGTTCGCATCGAGCGACGGAATTTGCACATCCGCGAATTCGATGCCGTTGTCAACGACGTCGCCGACGGACGTAAGCCACGTCTGCAATCCAGCCGCGCCGGTCGGCGGATACGTAAAGAAGAAAATCACCGCTTTATCGTTCGGCAGAATTTCCAATTCGATGCCTTCGCCGCTGCGCTGCGGGTTGTACCACGCGCCGCTGTAGTGTTCGTCGACAGGCGCAGCCGCAATCGCCTCGCGCGGCGGAACCTGGCTGTCGAAACTCGGCACGACGATGCTCGGATCGTAACGGCACGGACCGGCCGCGCCCGCCGCGATCGCGGCATTGCAACCGTTCTGCAGATCGGACACTTTCGGCTGCGGCGTTCCCGCCATCCATGCGCGCAACGCTTCCCAACCGGCGACGCCTTCGGCAAGCGAAAATCCGCAATGCGTCGGCGACGATTCGTTCACCAGCGCGCTGGTCAACTGCGTGCTCGGCAATGCGCGACGCAAGATATCTTGATTCGCGGGAATCACGAGTTGATCTTGGTTCGTCTGAATCGAAATCACTTTCGTCGTTGGTGCCACGCGGCCGCGAAAGTCGGACGTCCATTTGAAATACAGCGACGCGAACGGATCGCCTTGAATGCGGGCGATGCCGGCATTCACCGCCGCATCCGGATACATGACGCCGACCGTGCTGAACGGACTCAAATCATCCAGCTTGTCCGGTGCGCGCACCAGATCGCTCAGCGCGTATGTCGCATAGCCCATGTTCGTGACGAAGAAATCCTCATCCGTGATGTGATTGAGATTCATCAGCTCCGCCAACCGGCGTTTCATCGCGCCATTGCGAATTTCTTCCGGCAGATCGATGCCCGTGCATTGATTGAGCGGCAATAACGTCTGCAGCAATTGCGCCTTGTCTTCGAGATCGGAAAGATCGTTCGGAATATCGTCCAGGTTGTACGCCCACGGATACGGCTGGTCGCCGGTCGGCAAATCGCCGGCGCCTTTGCAGATCACGTCGTACGCCAGACGCAGATCGATCGCCGCGTCCCACGCCCGCGATCCCGCTGCGGGCGGGCACGCCGCATACACACCCGGCACCGGCGCGAAGCGCGAATCTTCCGCAAGCTTCAGCGAAATCAATCCGCCGAGCGATGCGCCGAACGGGATGATCGCGCCCGGCGCGCCGACGGTTTGTTTGAAAACGTCGAGCAACTCCGCGTTGTCGTCGGCCGCCGTAAACAATGCCCACGAGTGTTGGCGATAGCTCGACGCCGCGACCGCGTAACCTTCGCTCAGCTGCAAATCCTTGATCGGCCCCAGATCGGGATTCGGACCCGGATCGTCAAACGTAAGTCCGTGCTGATACATCACGAGCACATCGCCGGGTTTCCAACTATCCGGAACCGCGATGCGGTAATACGCGCCCGATGGCGTCGATCCGGCGAAATCCGTTTCCGCGTGCGCCGCGACCGCTGCCAACGCAAAGAGTGCGCCGACTAACCACTGCTTGCCAACCATATGCCGCTCCACACAACTATCCCGGAAGGTAATCCGCGATCACTTAAGCGGGCGTAAATCGCGATTCGTGCCCGCCGACGTTACAATCGCCTGCACAGGGGTCCGGGGTTCGATCATGAAGGTTCTGGTAACCGGCGGCGGCGGTTTTCTCGGTCAGGCCATATGCAAGCAGCTTGTCGCGGCGGGATATACGGTCTGTGCGTTCAATCGAAACCGGCACCCGGCGCTCGATGATCTGAATGTCGAGCAGCGCATCGGCGACATCGGCAATCTGGACAGCGTGGTCGAAGCGGCCAAAGGCGTCGACGCGATCGTGCACAGCGCAGGAAAAGTCGGCGCGTGGGGCAGGCTAGAGGATTACTACGAGACCAACGTACGCGGCACCGACAACGTACTGGCGGCATGCGAGCTGCACGAAATCCGCAAACTCGTGTTCACGTCGAGCGGCACGGTCGTGCACAGCGGCGGCGATCTCGAAGGCTTGAACGAATCGGCGCCGTACGCGAGCCATTTCAGCAGTCCGTACGCGCAGACCAAAGCGCTAGCAGAGCAGCGCGTGCTGGCGGCCAACGGTAAAGATCTGGCGACGGTTGCGTTGCGTCCGCATGTCATTTGGGGCGCCGGCGATCCCCACTTCCTGCCGCGCATTCTCAAGCAGGCGCGCAGCGGACGCCTTCGTCTCATCGGCAAGATCGCCAAGAAAACCGATACGACGTACATCGACAATGCCGCGCTGGCGCATGTGCTCGCGCTGCAAAAACTCGATATCGGCGCGCCGATCGCCGGCAGGAAATATTTCATCAGCCAGGGCGAGCCCATCACGCACGAAGCATTGATCAACGGTTGGCTGCGCGCCGACGGGTTTCCGCCCGAGACTCGCCGCATGCCGCTCGGTATGGCTGAATTTCTCGGTAGCGCTTTTGAGACGATCTATCAAACGTTGCGCATTCAACGGGAACCGCCGCTGACCCGATTCGTCGTCGAACAGTTGTCGACCTCGCACTGGTTCAACATCGACGCCGCGCGCAACGATCTCGGCTACGCACCCACCGTGACCATCGCCGAAGGCATGGCGCGGCTGTCGCAATTCCTCGCCCGCGAGCGCATGTCGCGCCGCGGCTGACGGCCCGCTGTTTCAAACTTGATGCCGTGTAGAATCGCGCGGTGAACGCCGACGTAAATCGCAAACCCAATCCGCTATTGTCGCGCCTCGGCCAGGCGCTCGAAGCGGCGATCAATCGCGGACTCTCGCTCGATCCCGACACGCGCGAACAACTCGCGAAACTCGATGGACGCCGCATCGGCGTCGAATTCAAACCGCTCGATGTAGCGCTGGCGATAACCGTCGATGGCGAACGTCTGCGCGTCGGTCCGCATTGGCAGGCGGAGCGCGATTTGAATCTGCGCGCGAGTCCGGCCAGCCTGCTCGCCTTCGCGCTGCGCCGTGGCGACGATTCCGTGTTACAGCCCGGCAAAGTCGATATTTCCGGCGACGCCGAACTCGCGCGACAATTGGAAAAAGCGATGCGCGATTTCCGGCCGGACATCGAAGACGCGTTCGCGCAAACATTCGGCGACGTGCTCGGCGTGCCGATCGCGCGGGCGATCACCGGCGCATTTGCATGGACGCGCGATTCAGCGAAATCGTTCGCCCTCGACACTGCCGAATTCTTGCGCGACGAAACCGGCGACCTCGTCGGCACACCGCAAGCCGAACAGTTTTACGACGACGTCGATGCACTGAGCGAACGCACGGACCGACTCGAAGCGCGCATCAAGCGCGTCGAACGGGTTGTGCGCGGGTCCAAGGCATGACGCCGCTTCGTCAACTGCCGCGCATAGTGCGGATTGCCGCGACGCTCGTGCGCTATCAGCTCGACGATCTCGTGCAGGACACGCATCTGTTTCGCCCGCTGCGCTGGCTGCGTCCGATATTGCCGAAGCCCCGCGCCGACATCGCGAAACTTCCGCGCGGCGCCCGGCTGCGTCTCGCGCTGATCGAACTGGGTCCGATCTTCGTCAAGTTCGGCCAGATACTTTCCACGCGCCGCGATCTGCTGCCGCCGGATGTGTCGGACGAACTCTCGTTGCTGCAGGATCAGGTACCGCCGTTTCCGGGGAGCCAGGCGCGCGCCGCGATCGAAGCCGCGCTCGCTGCGCCGATTGCGACATTGTATACATCGTTCGACGAAACACCGCTGGCATCGGCGTCCATCGCGCAAGTGCATGCCGCGCAGTTGCCCGACGGACACGATGTTGTCGTGAAAGTGCTGCGTCCGAACATTCACGCGCGCATCGCGTCGGACGTCGATTTGCTGCGTGCGCTCGGGGAGATCGCGCAACGCTGGCATCCGGCCGCGGACAAGATCCGGCCGCGCGAGATCGTGACTGAAATTGAAACGACGCTGCGCAACGAGCTCGACCTGCAACGCGAAGGCGCCAATGCCAGTGTGCTGCGCCGGAATTTCGTGTCCGGCGACGATGTCGTCGTGCCTGCCGTGCATTGGTCGCACAGCAAAGACGGTGTGCTGACGATCGACCGCGTATATGGCGTGGCGGTCGACGATCTCGCCGCGCTCGACGCGGCCGGTATCGATCGCATCGCGCTCGCCGAGAAAGGCATCCGGCTGTTCTACACACAGGTGTTTCGCGATAATTTTTTCCATGCCGATGCACATCCGGGAAATATCTGGGTCGACGTGCAGCGCAAGACCAATCCGCGCTTTATCGCGCTGGATTTCGGCATCATGGGTTCGTTGTCCGAACGCGATCAGTATTTGCTCGCGCAGAATTTCATGGCGCTGTTCGATCGCGACTACAAACGCATCGCCGAACTGCATCTGGAAGCGGGCTGGATGCCGGCGCACATCCGCGTCGACGAACTCCAAGCGTCCGTGCGCGCCGTGTGCGAACCGTATTTCACGCGGCCGCTTTCGGAAATCTCCATTGCCGAAGTGGTGATAAAACTGTTTTCCGTCGCGCGGCAGTATGAGTTGACGTTGCAACCGCAGCTCATCCTTTTGCAGAAAACGCTGTTGAACATCGAAGGCATCGGCCGATTGCTCCATCCGCAAATCGATATCTGGGCGACTGCGAAACCGGTGCTCGCCGACATTCTCAAGAAGCGCTACGGCCTTCGCCGAACACTGCGTGACCTGCGCGCGCGTTTGCCGCAATGGATCGCGGCGGCGCCGGAAATGCCGGAGTTGATCCACACGTATTTCAAGAAGGCCGCCACCGGAGACTTCGATGCGTCCCGCGCAAAACAATCGCTGCTCGACGTGGAAATATTGCGCCGCGCACGGCTGCGCACCGCCGTCATCGCGGTAATCGGCGCAAGTTTTGTGGTCGCCGCCAGTCTCGTTTATGCACTGACCTACGCGTCGTCGTGGCCGTGGATCGCGGTGTCGGGATTGGCGTTTGGTGTCGCCGCGTTTTTGATTGCGTTGCGTCGCACGCGTTAATCGTTGATCGGCGACATCGACATTGTTCGAAACGCGGTGCTGCTCGCCGATCGGCAAAACGCCGTCGCGTGACGGCTGCTAAAATCGCCGCACGCCACCGGGACTTCATGACATGCCATCGTTCGACGCCGTCTCCAAACTCGATATGCACGAATTGACCAACGCGGTCGATCAAGCCAACCGCGAGCTGTCGACGCGTTTCGATTTCAAAGGAACGGGCGCGGAATTCGCGCGCGAAGAAGCCGTTGTCACGCTGAAAGCGCAGGCGGAATTCCAGCTCAAGCAGATGCTCGACATTCTCAAGCAACGCCTGGCGAGCCGGCATATCGATATCCGCTGCGCGGAAATCGACGATCCGGAAATCAATCTCGGCAGCGCGAAGCAGAAGGTCACGCTCAAACAGGGAATCGATCAGCCCCTCGCGAAAGATATCGTCAAGCGCATCAAGGATGCGAAGCTCAAAGTCGACACGCAAATCCAAGGCGACAAACTGCGCATCGCCGGCAAGAAAAAGGACGATCTGCAAATGGCGATGGCGTTGTTGCGCAGTGCGGATTTGAAAATGCCGCTGCAGTTCGAGAACTTCAGGGACTGAGATGCTCGATGTTTCCGCCAATGTGAAAATTGCCGACAGCGAACTCGCCGAGAGTTTCATTCGGGCCTCGGGGCCGGGCGGGCAGAACGTCAACAAGGTGGCGAGTGCGGTAGAGTTGCGTTTCGACGTCGCGCATTCGCCCAGTTTGCCGGACCCGTTGCGTGCGCGATTGCTTGCGCGCGCCGACCGACGTCTGACGGCGGACGGCGTTCTGGTCATCCAGGCCAGCCGCTTTCGCGATCAGGCGCGCAATCGCGAGGATGCGCGCGAGCGTCTGGCCGATATCATCCGAGCTGCATTGCACGTTCCGAAGAAACGCGTCGCGACAAAACCCACACGCGCATCGCAAGAACGCCGCATCGCCTCGAAGAAAAAGCGCGCGAAACACAAACAGTCGCGATCGGCGCGATGGAGTGCGGATTGAGCGATTCGCGTTTTCCGGTCATCCCGCCGGAGATGCCGCGCATGCGCCCGTCGCGCGTGGCCGCACCGATGTGCCGATGGATTCTCGAGCGTTGCGATTGGCGCATGGCGGGTGAGTTGCCGGACGTTGCAAAACTGGTCGCCATCGCCGCGCCGCATTCGAGCAATTGGGATGTGGTGTGGGGCCTGCTGTTCAAGTACGGATTGCGCTTGAATGTGCAGTTCATCGGCAAGCGCGAGGCGTTTTTCTGGCCGCTCGGTCCGGTTCTGAGGGAACTGGGCGGAATTCCGATCGATCGGCACGCGGCGCACGGCGTCGTCGGGGGGATGAAACGAGAGTTTGATCGGCGCGATCGTTTTTGGCTCGCCATCGCGCCGGAAGGCACGCGCAAAAAAGTGCAGAAGTGGAAAAGTGGATTCTGGCATATCGCCCGCGAAGCGAACGTGCCGATTTTGCCGATATATTTTCACTATCCCGGAAGGACGATCGGGTTCGGGGAGTTGATTTATCCGTCGGATGATATGGAGGCGGATATGGTGCGGGTGCGGAAGTTTTATGAACCTTGGCGGGGGAAGAATCGAGGGACAATTTGATCTTCTGATGCGTTCCGGAGAGCGTTATCGGTCGGAGTGGCCGGATTGGTCGTAGTCGCGTCCGAATAGATTGGGTTTTACCAAGTCGATGAATGCGCGCGCCTGCGGCGAAAGGTATTTTCCTTTTCGCATGACGACACCGTAGCTGCGCTGCGGAAAGTATTGCCGCATGTTGTGCACGACGAGTTTGTCGCGGTCGCTTTCGCCGATGCAAATACCGGTGACGATGGAAATGCCAAGGCCCATCGCGACGTATTGTTTGATGACTTCCCAACCGCCGACTTCGATGGCGACGCTGTAGGGAATCTGCGCTTGCTGGAAAACGAGATCGACCATGCGATAGGTGGTCAGGCGCTGCGGCGGAAGAATCAATCCGTACGGCGACAGATCCTTGAGCGTGATGCCGGATTTGTCGGCGAGTGGGTGATTGAGCGGCAGGATCAGCATCGGATCGAACCAGTAAATCGGTTCGTAGGAAAGATCGTGCGGTACGTCCAGCATGGAGCCGACGGCGAGGTCGGCGTGATCGGATCGAAGCAGAGCGAGACCATCTTTGCCGGTGACGTTCGCGAGTTGCAAACGTACTTTCGGATACTGTTCGCGGAAATCGCGCACCAGCGGCGGCAACAGGTATTGAATCGTCGACGCGCCAGCGGCCACGACGATTTCACCCGCGTCGAGGCCTTGACGGCGGCTGTGAAATTGCCTGTCGATGCTTTCGACGCCTTCGATCAGAGGACGCGCAAGCTCGTACAGCATTTGGCCTTCGCCCGTCAGCGCAAGGCGAGGACGCGTGCGTTCGAGAAGGCGAGAACCCAGTTCTTTTTCCAACGCGGAAAGTTGCAGGCTTACCGACGACGGCGACAGGAAAAGCGCCTCGGCGGCGCGTGCCACGGTGCCGAATTTGACGGCGTAGCAGAACGCGCGGAGCTGCCGATTTCGATTTCCCTTGTAGTAAAACCGTGGCGTCGAAGCCGTGGATTTCGGTCGTCTGCCACGCTTTTTGTTCGCATTCACGTAGGATTCTCCAGTCCGCAGAGGATGTTACAGGATCTTTGACGTTGTCAAATGTCAAAATTGAAACATTCAGTTTGTCAAATAATCATTCCGCGCCTAATGTGGGGCCGCAGCATCCTATTCGCAGACATTGGAGGTCGCCCATGAAAACTACACTCCCCAGCTCAGAACAAATTCGGCTCGATTGGCAGAACAGTCCGCGCTGGAAAGGCGTTACACGGCCCTATTCGGCCGAGGACGTCGTCCGCTTGCGCGGGACTGTGCCGATCGAGCATTCCATCGCCAGGCATGGCGCCGAAAAATTGTGGCGCTCATTGCAGACCGAAGACTTCGTCAATGCGCTCGGCGCGCTGACCGGCAATCAGGCGATGCAGCAAGTGAAGGCGGGACTCAAAGCGATTTATTTGTCGGGCTGGCAGGTGGCCGCCGACGCAAACCTCGCCGGCGAGATGTATCCGGATCAATCGCTGTATCCCGCCAATTCGGTGCCGCAGGTCGTAAAACGCATCAACAGTGCATTGTTGCGGGCCGATCAGTTGAACCACGCCGAAGGCAAGGACGATGTCGAATGGCTGCAGCCGATCGTGGCTGATGCCGAAGCGGGTTTCGGCGGCGTGCTCAACGCCTTCGAATTGATGAAGGCGATGATCGAAGCGGGCGCGGCCGGCGTGCACTTCGAAGACCAGCTCGCCAGCGTGAAGAAATGCGGACACATGGGCGGCAAGGTATTGGTGCCGACCAAGGAAGCCGTCGACAAACTCGTCGCGGCACGGCTCGCCGCCGACGTGATGGGCGTGCCGACATTGCTCGTCGCGCGCACCGACGCGGAAGCGGCAGATCTGCTCACGTCCGATGTCGACGCGAACGATCGGCCATTCACCACGGGCGAACGCACGGTCGAAGGTTTCTACAAGACGCGCAAGGGTCTCGATCAGGCCGTTTCGCGCGGACTCGCGTACGCACCGTATGCCGACCTGGTCTGGTGCGAGACGGGCAAACCCGATCTCGAATTTGCGCGCAAATTCGCCGAAGCGATCCACGCCAGATATCCCGGCAAATTGCTGGCGTACAACTGCTCGCCGTCATTCAATTGGAAGAAGAATCTCGACGACGCGACCATCGCCAAATTCCAGAAAGAAATCGCAGGCTACGGCTACAAGTTCCAGTTCATCACGCTGGCCGGATTCCATGCGCTGAATTACTCGATGTTCCATCTGGCGCACGGCTATGCGCGCCGGCAGATGAGCGCGTTCGTGGAATTGCAGGAAGCGGAATTCGCCGCGGCGGACATCGGTTTCACGGCGGTGAAGCATCAGCGCGAAGTCGGAACGGGCTATTTCGATACCGTCACCCAGACCATCCAGGGCAATCAGGCGTCCACGGTTGCGCTGAAAGGTTCGACGGAGGAAGAGCAGTTCCACAAGCCGAAAGTGGCAACGGCGGCGTAAGCACCACCTGTAATTCTTGCAAGGTGCCGACGGTTGGCATATCCGATATGATCCGGGGGTCGGTTCGTTGTCATGACGGATCGCTCCGGGGACTGCGGGATCGTGTCGACCGTTTCGCTCTTTACTGAAAGCCGCGCCGAGACGCCGGTGAGCTTGCAGCCTCGCGCTGCGTCTGCGCACCTGCCGCGGCAACTGTCGGATACGGAATTCGTCGTGTTGCGCGGCGCGGGTCCGAACCATCGCGTTGCCGCCGGCGAAGTGCTGTTCCGCAAAGGCGAAATCGGCCGCAGCATGTACGCGATCGAAACCGGCCAGGTGCGCATCGAATTCGGCGACGGCATGCCGCACAAGCTGCTCGGTCCGCGCGAATACTTCGGTGAGCTGGCGTTGTTCATCGGCAATCACGCGCGCGTCGCGACCGCCGTTGCGCACACGTCGTGTTCGCTGCGGCTCATCGAATTTCCGGCATTCGACCATCTGCTGGAAAGCGAACCGGCGATCCTCGCGCAATTCATGCGCCGCTCGTTCGCCTACCTGGTTGCCAGCGAGCAGCAATTGATTGCGCATCTGAAGCGCCGCAACGAAGATTTGCTCGTCACACTCGACTCGTTGCGCCAAACGCAGACGCAATTGTCGACGGCGAATCGTCTCGTGCGCACGGACGAATTGACCGGCCTCACCAATCGCCGCGGGCTGTATCAGTTTCTGGATAAGCTCGACGAACAGCGCGTGGCGGGCACCGAGCTGTCGCTGCTGCTGATCGATCTGGACAACTTCAAACATATCAACGACGAATACGGTCACCTTGCCGGCGACGAAGTGCTGCGCGCCGTCGCCAACGAAGTATCGAGCGTCGCTCATCCGTGCGATCTGCCGGCGCGCCTTGGCGGCGACGAATTCGCGCTGCTCGCGCAGCTTTCCGATCCTGCCAACGCGGCCGCGCTGGCGGCGCGCATCGTCGAGACGATCAGCGAACTGCATTTTCCGTCGCCGCTTGCGATGTTGAACGTGACGGTGAGCATCGGTGTCAGCCATTGTTCGGAGAGCACCGACTGGTCCAATTGGTACAGCCAGGCCGACGCCGCGTTGTACCGCGCCAAGGGCGAGGGCGGCGGAACGTGGAGCCTGCACGCCTGACCGGCCATTTTGGCGGTTGGCGAAGCCGTTTCTTTTGGGCAGAATCGACTTTCCGAGGGGCCGGACTGAACCGCGCGCCGTGTGCGCCGGCAACATGAGCGAAACGCAGACCGACCAATCATCGAACGGCGGGCATGCAAAGCCCGAATCGCTGCTGCGCGCGATTGCGGTGTGCGATCTCGTCGACAGCACTGCGCTCATCGAACAATTGGGCGATCGCAAAGGCGCCGAGTTCATCCAGCAGCTGGATCGTTTCTCGCGCGATCTCCTGCATCGTCACCGCGGCCGCGAGATCGACAAGACCGACGGATTTCTTCTCCTGTTCGACCGGCCGATACAAGCGGTGGCATTCGCACTGGATTACCAGCGGCTTTTGCGCAGGCTCGGCGAACTGGAATTCTTGCCGCTGAAAGCGCGCATCGGCATTCACGTCGGCGATGTGCTGCTGTGGGACAACCGCAGCGACGACGTCGCGCGCGGCGCCAAACCCGTTGAAGTCGAAGGATTGGCCAAGCCCGTTGCCGCGCGCTTGATGCACTTGGCGTTGCCGGGCCAGGTTCTCATGTCCGGCGTCGCGCAGGCGCTGGCGATGCGCGCGCAAGGCGAACTCGAAAACGAACAAACCGTCGAATGGACCGAACACGGTCACTATCGATTCAAGGGCGTACCCGAAGCACTGGCGGTGTTCGAAGTGGGCGAACGCGGCGTCGCGCCGATGTTGCCGCCGGCACGGAACGGCAAGGCCTATCGCGACGTGCCGTGGTGGCGCCGGCGCACGGCGTTGATCGTCGAAGCCGTGGTCTTGACCGCGGTGCTGGCGCCGCTGGCGTATTTTTCTTTGCGCGGCCCCGATGCGATCGCGTTCAGCAAGCGCGACTGGATCGTCGTGGGCGACATGACGAATCAAACCGGCGAGAACATCCTCAACGATTCGCTGCAGACAGCGTTCCGCATCGGTCTTGAACAATCGCGCTATGTCAACGTGATACCCGATCTTAAAGTCCGCAGCACGCTGGCGTTGATGCAGCGCGATTCCGACAAGACGCACGTCGATCGCTCGGTCGGCAGCGAAGTAGCCATCCGCGACGGCGCGCGTGCGCTGGTTTTGCCGAGCGTGGCGGAAGTCGGCGGCCGCGTGCGCGTCACGGCGGAAGTGGTCGATCCGCGCACGCAATCCACCGTCTACTCCGAGTCGGCGGAAGGCATCGGTTTCAGTTCCGTTCTGCCGTCGCTGGACAGAGTCAGCCAGCAATTGCGGTTGCGTCTCGGCGAAGCGCTCGTTTCCGTCGAAGCCAGTTCCGTTCCGCTACCGCAGGTGACGACGGCGAATCTCGATGCGTTGCGCGCCTACGCGCTCGGCCTCGATGCGTACGCGGGCAATCACATGTCGGACGCGCTCGAGCTGTTCAAACACGCGATCAAGCTCGACCCGAATTTCGCGCTGGCCTACATGGGGATCGCGCGTGTCTACATGATCAGCGAGGACGAGACCACGGCGCGGACGTATGTCACAAAGGCGCTCACCTTGAAAGATCGCCTGCCGGCGCGCGACCAGCTTTATCTGGACGCATGGAATGCACAATTCGGCCCGCCGGGACCCATGCTCGAAAAATGGCGTTTGTTGGCGAAACTCTATCCCGATTATTACGCCGCCAGTTACAACTATGCGTTCAGCGCGTGGCAGCTCGAAAATCGGGTGCAGGACGGCATCGATGCGATCCAGCCCGCGCTGTCGGTGTACGACCCGATGCGCGGCGTCGCCTATTACACACTGGGCTACATGCAGGCCGCCGACAACCAATTCGGCGAATCCGAAAAAAGTTTCAATACCGCATTTTCCATGTCCGGCGAATACAAAGGCAGTTTCTACGCCTACTTATTTGCCGCACAACATCAGTTCGACGAAGCGGCGAAGATACTCGATCAGATAAAGCCGCAAGGTATCGCGACCGCCGATATTTTGATTCAGCGCGACCGCATCGGTCTGCTGGTCGATGAAGGCAAATGGAAAGAGGCGCGGCGCGCGGCGGCGGATCAGATCGCCGATGCGGCGAAAGTCGGGCCGTCGTTCGCTCACGCTTATCGCGCGATCGCACTCAATATCGACGACTATTTGCTGGGATCCAACGCCGAGAAGATCGCCGCG
>DATAVJ010000112.1:0-7543 GCA_036267795.1 Rudaea sp. | reverse complement strand
GCGAGGCCGACGCGCGTGAGCGCTTCGTCGATGCGTTTCTTGCGTTCGGCGCCGTTGAAGCCGCGATAGCGCAGCGGCACATCGACATTGTCGAAAATGTTGAGATCGGGAATGAGATTGAAGCTCTGGAAGATGAAGCCGATCTTCTCGTTGCGCAGGCGCGAGCGGGCATTGTCGTCCATGCCTTTCACGTCGATGCCATCGAGGAAGAATTCGCCGCCGCTGAAATCCTCCAGCAGGCCGGCGATGTTGAGGAATGTCGTCTTGCCGGAACCCGACGGACCCGTAACGGCGACGAACTCTCCTTCGCCCACGTGGATCGAGAAATCGCGCAACGCATGCGTTTCCACCATGTGCGTGCGATAGATCTTGGAGAGATGCGACATTTTTAGCATTGTGGATTTCCTCAGTATCAAATTCTTAATCGAGTTTTCTCGTCATTCCCGAGAAAGCGGGAATCCAGTGCCTTTGCCGTGTGCGACAAAGAAAGAGTCGCTGGATTCCCGCTTTCTCGGGAATGACAAAGTTGTTCGATGCAGTTTCATCCGATTTCGTTGAACGCTCAGTTGAGAACGACCCGCTGCGCGCCGTTGAACGAATCCGTTCCCGACACGACGATGCGATCGCCTTCCTTCACGCCGGATACGATCTCCACCGAATTCAAACTCGTGGCGCCGACTTCGATCGGTTCGCGCACCGCCACGCCGTCTTGCACGACATACGCGACGCGGCCCGCACCGGAGTCCACGAATGGTCCGCGCTCGACCATCAGCACGTTGGGATGTTCGTCGATGAGGATGCGCGTGGTGAGGCGCTGGCTCTGACGCAAACCAGCCGGTTTGTCCTTGCCGAACTTCACACGCGCGGTGACTTGTCCGCTCACCACTTCCGGCGACACGGCCGACAGTTCGCCTTTGTAGGTTTGCCCCGCGTCGCCGATTTCGGCCGGCATGCCGATGGCCAGATCGTGCGCGAAAACTTCCGGCACGCTCAGTTCCACTTCGAGCGCGGAAAGATCGACCACCGTCAGCAGCCCCGCGTTCGCCGCCACGTTCGCGCGCTGCGGCACGAGCAATTGACCCACCTGCCCCGCGACGGGCGAATGCACTTTCAAAAGATCGACCTGCCGCTGCAAATCCGCCACGAGATATTTCTGGCGATCGAGCGAAAGACGTTTCGTCCTCAGCTCGAACGCGAGCACTTCGCCGAGCAGTTTCATGTCTTCCTTCGCATGGCTCACGTCGATTTCGGATTTCGCCAGCGCGTCTTGCGCGCGCAGCACGTTGATTTCCGGAATCGCGCCGAGCTTCATGCCGCGCTGGTTGCGGTCGAGTTCGCGCGCGGCGGTTTGCCGGTCGATCGTCGCCTGGTCGAACGTCTTCTTCGCCACCAGCAGCTTCTGGCGGTTGTCGATATCGGCACGTTCCACTTCGATCTGCAGACTGTCGAACGTCGCCTGTTCCTGTTCGAGCTTGTTCTTCAATTCCGGACTGTCGACGTCCGCGAGAATCTGATCCTTCTCGACTTTGTCGCCGGCATGCACGTCGAACGTCACCGTGCCCGCCGCGTTCGTATATAAGGTCGGACTCACGGCGGCGACGACTTTGCCTTGCGTGGAGATGTCGCGCACCAGCGTGCCGCGTTTCACCTGCGCGATGTGTACGCTGGACATGCTGACCGACGCACCGGCGGAAACCAGGCGCGCCACGGTGGGCACTACCCAGATCAACGCAACCACGACGGCAGCGGCTGCGCCGCCGATGATGATCCAGCGCCGACGCGACGGTTGCACGTGTATGCGGCGATCCTGGGCGGAAGTGTCTCTGATCATTTTCTTCGATTCGGCAACGACTGCAGTCAATACAGCAACGGATGTGCCATATGTGCAGAGGGTTCGAAAAGCGCATCAGAACGCCAAATTTTTGTGCGCGCGCCGACATCGCAGCACTGTCCGGCGGCCCGCGGACAGCGAGCGGACACCATTGTCCGACGGCACTTGCGACCGATCGCCCGCCAGGCGCATCTATAGCATCGTGACGAGTTCGTTCTTCGATCTGCAGGTTCCGCAAACGCTCATCGAGCGCGCTCGCGCCGGCGAGTTGCGCGCGTTCGAGCAGATTTATCGCCGCTTCGAACGGCCGATGTACACGCTGGCGCTGCGCATGCTCGGCGATGCCGAAGCGGCGCGCGATACGCTGCACGACGCGATGCTCAAGGCGTTTCAACGCATCGGCCAATATCGCGGCGACGCGCCGTTCTGGGCGTGGTTGCGGCAGATCGCGCTGAACGAAGCGTTGATGCGTCTGCGCAATCGGCGCGATGTCGACGTGGATTTCGATCCTGATTTGATCGGCGACGAAACATCCGCGCCATGGACGCAGGCCGATGGCGCGACGCTCGACCGCGCGCTGTCGAACTTGCCCGCGACGACGCGCAACGTGATCTGGCTGTATCACGTCGAAGGCTATTCGCATCCGGAAATCGCCGAAATGATGGGCAAGACGACGAGCTTTTCCAAATCGCAACTCGCGCGCGGCACGGCCCGCCTGCGCGCGTTGCTCGATCCAACTGTGGAGTCCGTGTCATGTCTGATGAATACAGCCGTTCTGAGTTGACGCTCGGCGCCGCGTTGCGCGCGCTGCCGACCGCGTCGCCGAACGGCGATGTGTGGTCCGAACTCGCCGCGAAACTCGCGTCGCCTGTTCGCACGCGCCGCGCGCGATTTGCATGGCCGGCCGCGATCGCCGCATGTGCGTTGCTCGCGATTGCCGTTGTGCTGATGCGCTTTCACGCACCGACCACTGCGACCGTTGCGGACACTTCGCCATCTTCTGTATTGAACGCAGCAACGGAAACCCGAAACGTGAATTCCGCAAATGCAACAAATGCCGCAAACGATACAAACATCCAACTGGTCGCTTTACAGTCTCGGTCGCGCGAGCTTGAACAATGGCTGCACCAAACGGCGGATTCCGCCACACCGCTGCCCGGCAACGATCTTGCCGCCGCGGGCGAGATCGAAAGCCTGATCGGCATCGTCGATGTCGAACTCGCCGCGCCGAAACAACGCGACGAAGAAAAATTATGGCAGCGGCGCGTACATCTGCTCGAAGACCTCACCGCCCTGCGCTATTCGAATTATCGGCTGGCCGAGTCGAGCGCGAGCACGACGGCGGATCAGTCCCGCGCCTGGATCAATTGAGAATGACTATGCACAAGCAAACCATCCTGTATTCGCTGATCGCGTCCGCACTGCTCGCTACCGCCGCCGGGCATGCGCAGACGCCGGCTCCGACACCGAAGGCGACACCCACACCGGATTTGAACTCCGAACGGCGCGAGCTGGATCAAATGCGCGATCAAATGCGCGATCTGTCGCGCAAGATGGCGGATCTGTCGCAGAAAGTCGGCGACGTGGGGCCGCGCGCGTACGCGTACCGGTATCTCGGCAATCCCGACCGCGGCATGATCGGCGTCGTGCTGGAATCCGATGAGCACGGCCTTCGCGTAAAGGCAGTGACGCCCGGCAGTTCGGCGGACAAATCCGGCATCCGCAACAACGACGTCATTGTTTCGGTCGACGGCAAATCGCTCGCCGCCGAAAAAAACGATCGCACCATCCACAACGTTTCGCTGGGCGATGTGAAAGTCGATCAAACCTTGAAACTGCGCGTACTGCGCGACGGCAAGACCAGCGACTACACCGTCAAGGCGGAGCGGCGCGATCCGTACAATTTTGCGTACGCCTTCAATGAAGACGGCGCGTTGCCGTCGCTCGGCGCGCTGGATTCGGAAGCCTGGTCCAAGCAAGTGCAGCAGCGCGTGCAGGAACGAACGGCCAAGGCTATGGAGAAGGCGAAAGTCTACGCCGAAGCCGGCAAGCGCTTGGGTAAGCTGGGGCAGCTCAATTTGCTCACGCCATGGTGGGGTTTGAACCTGGTGAGTCTCAATTCGGATTTGGGCGGCTATTTCGGAACGGACAAAGGCGTGCTCGTGCTGTCGGCGGACGACGAGGATTTCAAGCAACTGAAATCCGGCGACGTGCTCGAACAAGTAGCCGGCACGAAAGTGGAACGTCCCGAAGATGCATTCCGCATCCTTCGCGAACAGCCGTCCGGAAGTCAGGTAAAAATCGATGTGCTGCGTCAACACAAGGCGCTGACATTGAGTCTGCGCGCACCGGAATCCGCCGGCGTTTTTGTTCTGCCGCCGCCACCTGCTCCGCCAGCGCCGCCTGCACCACCACCGGCGCCGCCATCGCCGCCGGTTCCGCATGCGATGGCGGCGCCTCCTGCCCCGCCGGCGCCGCCGGTAACGCCCAACGGCGAAGACGACGACGGCAGCGCGTAGCAAGTACGCCGCGTGTGAGCGACCGTTATTCGGTCGCGCGCAGAATTCGTGTCAAGGCGTCGGCGATTGATATCCTGACGCCACGATGCAAACATTTTTCATTTCGATACTGACCGTCGCGCTGGCGGAACTCGGCGACAAGACGCAACTTCTCGCACTGATACTGGCGGCGAAATATCGGCGGCCCTGGCCCATTGCCGCTGGCATCCTTGCAGCCACACTGATCAATCACGCGTTAGCCGGCACGATTGGCGCCGTCATCGCCAAATGGCTCGCGCCGCAGACGCTGCAATGGATCGTCGCGATGAGCCTGCTCGTCATCGCGCTGTGGACGCTGAAGCCCGACAAGGCCGACGAAGCGGAAGCCGAACACGGTACGAACCATAGCGTGTTCATCGCGACCGCGATCAGTTTTTTCCTGGCGGAGACGGGCGACAAGACGCAGATCGCCACCGCCGTGATCGCCGCCGAATATCATCCGTTGTGGCAAGTGATCGCCGGCACGACGACCGGCATGTTGCTCGCCGACGTTCCGGTCATATGGCTCGGATCGAAATTCGCGACACGATTGCCGCTGCGTGCGATTCGCTATGCGACGGCGCTGTTTTTCGCGACGATGGGAATCTGGATCCTGCTGCGCTGATTGTATCGGGATGCTCAGGACATCGTCGCGAACAGCGTGCCTTGCGCGGCGACGACGGTGTTGCGTCCCGCCGCTTTCGCCTTGTACATCGCCTGATCGCAGCGGCGCAAACACGCGTCCGGATCTTCGCCGCCGACCACTTCCGAAACGCCCAGGCTCAGCGACACGCTCAACGTTTCCTCGATGCGCATCGAGGTGATCTCGCGCCGAATCTGTTCGGCTCGCTTGCACGCGGCGGCGAGACGCACGCGCGGCATGAGAATGAGAAATTCCTCGCCGCCCCAGCGCGCAACGAAAACCTGCTGCTGTCCGCCGCACAAATCGCGCAGCTTCACGCCCACCGCGGCGAGCACGCGGTCGCCGGCGGCGTGTCCGTATTGATCGTTCACTTCCTTGAAGTGATCGACGTCGGCGATGATCACGCTCAATCCCATTTCGCCCGGTTTCAGTTGCGACGCGGCTTGTTCGAGCATTTCCATCATCGCGCGGCGATTGAGCAATCCCGTCAGCGCGTCGGTGAGCGCCGCTTCGGCCAGCAGCGCTTCAACGTGCAGGCGGTTCTCGATTTCATTGCGAAGTTTTTTGTTCGCGTCGGTGAGTTCGAGCGTGCGTTCGGCCACGCGCGATTCCAGATGCGCGTTGGCTTCACGCAGTGCGGCGTACGCTTGCTCGCGGCTTTCGGCGGCGTGACGCAGGCGTCCGGCCATCGCGTCGAATTCGAGCGCGAGATTGTCGAAATCGTCGCGCGGCCCCATGCCGCGCGGCGGCAGCGGTTCGTTGTTGGCCAGCGCGCGGCAGCGTGCGGCGAGATCGGTCATGCGCGCCACGAAGATGCGCGACAGATGCCGGCTGATGATGGCCGCGATCAGTACGCATACGAGGAACGCCAGCAGCGCGCTCATGCGCAACGTGTAAAGCCGATCGTGCAGGTCCGATGCATTCAGGCGGATGCGCACACTGCAGTTGCTCGCGGCGGGTATGGCCGCATAGATGTCTAAATCGTCGTTGTTGCCGGAAGGCGGCACAGCCGCGTCGTTGGAACTGCCGACGAGGTGCGTGCCATCCGCGTCGTTGCGCACGACGTAGATCGCTTCGATGCCGGGACGATGCTGCGTTTCGGCGCGCAGCCGCGCATTCAGGATGCGGCGCGTTTCATCGTCACGCGAGGCCGCATCGAGCTGGCTCGCGCTGAGCGTTCCGGCGATGGAGCCGGCCATTTCGTTCGCCTGCGTGTGCAATCGGCCGCTGATTTGCTGTGCGGCCGTGAAATAAACGAACGCGCCGAACGCGCCGGCCAGAGCGACGATGCCAAACAGATAGCTGGCCAACAACCGGTTCTTGATCTTCAGCGACAACGGCGTCACGCCCCAAATCACCTGCGGCAACGAGTCTAGCAGCCGGCGCCTTGCGCAGCCATGCGGCCCTGCTCTACGCTCGGCCCGATTGCTTTCCTAAAATAAAAGCCTCGGAGCCGAGCCTCGTGAGCATGAAATTGCGCCTGGTCGTGATGAATTTCCTCCAATTCTTCATCTGGGGCGCGTGGCTGCTCACCATCGGCGCATACTGGTTCCAGAACAAGCACTGGTCCGGCACGGGATTCGGCGCGATTTTCTCGACGATGGGCATCGCCGCGCTGTTCATGCCGGCATTGACGGGCATCGTCGCCGACCGCTGGATCAACGCGGAAAAATTGTACGGATTGCTGCAGATCGGCGGCGCCGTCGTACTTTTCATTGTGCCGACGATCGACAATCCGTCCACGTTGTTCTGGGTGATGCTGCTCAACATGATCTGCTACATGCCGACGATCGCGCTGGCGATCACGGTCTCGTACAACGCGCTCAAGAATGCAGGTTGCGATGTCGTGCGCGAATACCCGCCGATCCGCGTGTGGGGCACGATCGGTTTCATCGCGGCGTTGTGGACCGTGAGCCTGCTCGGCATCGAAACGTCGTCGGCGCAGTTTTACGTGGCGTCCGGCGCGTCCCTGTTCCTCGGTGTCTACGCATTCACGCTGCCGCCGTGTCCGCCGAAGCTCGGACGCACGCAGAGCGCGTCGGTCGTCGATGCGCTCGGACTCACGTCGTTCGCGCTGTTCAAGAACCGCAACATCGCCGTGTTCCTGTTCTTCGCGATGCTGCTCGGCGCCGCGTTGCAGTTGACGCACGCGTATGGCGACACGTTCCTGCACGATTTCGGCAGCGTCGATGCGTACAAAAATCTGATCGCCGTCAAATATCCGGCGATCATCATGTCGATCTCCCAGTTTTCCGAAACGTTGTTCATCCTCACCATCCCGTTTTTCCTGAAACGTTTCGGCATCAAGACCGTGATGACGATGAGCATGCTCGCGTGGTTTCTGCGCTTCGGCCTGTTCGCGTACGGCGATCCGGACGGCGGTTTGTGGATGATCGTCATGTCGTGCATCGTCTACGGCATGGCGTTCGATTTTTTCAACATCTCCGGTTCACTGTTCATGGAGCAGCAGAGCGATCCGAAAATCCGCGCGAGTGCACAAGGGCTGTTCATGGTGATGACGAACGGCGTCGG
>DATAVJ010000111.1:0-6975 GCA_036267795.1 Rudaea sp. | reverse complement strand
AACGCCACCTCGCCGAGCTTTGCGCCGCAGCAGACTTTTCCGGGGGGAAGTTTTCCGATTTCCGTCACGACAGCCGATGTGAACGGCGACGGCAAACCCGATGTGATCCTGACGAACAACAACAATCAGGTCACGGTGATGATCAACACGACGACGCCGGGCTCGACGACGCCGACGTTCGCGGTGCAGCAGGCGTTCGCCACGGGAGCGAATCCGCAATTCACCACCGCCGTCGATGTCAACGGCGACGGCAAACCCGATCTGGTCGTGACGAATTTCAACGCCAACAACGTTTCCGTGCTGCTCAACACGACCGCGCCCGGCAGCATCACCGCATCGTTCGCCGCGCAGCAAACGTTCGCGACGGGATCGGCCACCTTCACGACCGCGGCCGGCGACGTCAACGGCGACGGCAAGCCCGACCTGGCCGTGGTGAATCACAACGGCTCCACCCTTTCGATGTTGCTCAACACCACCGCGTCGCCGACAGCCGTCACCAATTTTGCCGCGCAGCAGTCGTTCGCGACCGACGCCGGCCCGTCGGCGGTCATCGCGGCCGACTTCGACGGCGATGGCATCGTCGATGTGGCGACCACCAACTCCGAGATGAATTCGATTTCCGTCCTGCGCGGCACGACGGCCCCCGGTTCGGCGACGCCGACGTTCGCGGCACAACAAACGTTCGCCACCGGCGGCGATCCCGTCACCGCGGTGGCCGGCCACTTCAGCCGGTCCGGGCGCTCGGACATCGCCGTCGTCAACAACGCCAGCAATACGGTTTCGGTGTTCGACAACATCAGCGATGCATCCGGCGTGAACTTCGCTACGCCACTGACGTTCGCCGTCGGCCAGGGGCCAAATGCGATCATCACGTACGACGTCAACGGCGATGGGCTTCCCGATCTGGTCGTGTCGAATTTCGCCGACAACACCGTATCGGTGCTTCTCAATACGAGTACCGGAAGTACGGCGAGTTTTGCCCCGCAGCAGACGTTCGCCGCAACGACATTGCCCAACGCACTCGCCATCGGCGACATCAATCACGATGGCAAGCTCGACGTGCTCGTGACATCGTTCACCGGCAACGTGGTCGCCGTGCTGCTCAACACGACGGCGGCAGGCTCGATGACGGCCGCGTTTTCGTCGCCTCAATCGTTCGCCACCGGCACCGATCCGAATGCCGTGGTCGTCGGCGACTTCAACGGCGACGGCATTCTCGATATCGCCACCGCGAACAACATCTCGAACAACGTTTCCGTGCTGTTCGGCACGACGCCCGTGGGAGCGACGACATGCGCCTTCGCGACGGCGGTGAATTTTCCCGTCGGCATCGTTCCGATCGCCATCAGCGCCGCCGACATCGACGGCGACGGACGGCTCGATCTGCTCGTCGCCAACTATGCGACCAACACGGTTTCGCTGCTGAGAAACGCGACGGCCATCGGTGCGACGACGCCGACGTTCGACGCACAACGGACGTTCGCCACGGGTTCCAATCCGTCCGCCGTCGCGACAGCGAATATCGATGGCGACGGCAGGCCCGACATCGTGATCGCGAACCAGCAGGGATCATCGATTTCCGTGTTGATGAACTCGCAATATCGGGCGGCGATCGCGACGCCGGACGTCACGGGGACGATCGTGCACGACTATATCTTCGCGGATGGATTCGAGTAGAGCGAGCCGTCAGCTTTCCATCAGGGCGCTTCGAATCCGTCGGCAAATATGCGATCGCAGGCTCCCACTCGAATGATCCGCTCAAGGCTCGCGATGCCATTCGCGATGACGGATTCGCGGTAGGGTCCCTGCGCCAGCGGACAGTCGGTCAACACGCTCGTCGACGTTGCGCTCCACGCCGTCGCCGGCAGGTCGACGAGCGCGTCGTTGTCGACGCGCTGAAGTTGCAGGATCGGATAGTTGCTCGCCGAATCGTTGGTTGAACCATTGGAGGCTTCGCTGTCGCCGGCGAACTGGCTGCCCGTGGCGGACCAGGGCAGCATCGGCAGCAGTGTCGACGTGGGCGATGTCACGACCGGCCGGCGCGATGCGGATATCCCCAGACCGAGATCGAAAATTTCCGTACTGCCGATGGCATTTTGGACGGCATCCGCACCGCCGATGGCCATCGCCACGGCGTTGGTCAGCATTACCGTCGTGTGCAGATAACGTGCGGTCACGAGATTGCTCGTCGATGACCACGTGTTCGTCAACGGGTCGTAACGTTCCGCCGACGCGATGGGTACACCGCTGCTTAGTCCGGCGCTAATCAGAACCGTGCGATCGGCAAGGAGTGTGGCGGTCTGATAGTAGCGGCCGGTTGCCAGTGTGCCGGCTGCCACCCATTGATTCGTGTCTGGGAGATAGCGCTCGGCGTTGACAGCGGTCGGGTCCCCTCGGCCGCCGACAAGAAGTACGCTGCCGTCCGCCAGTAATGTCGCCGTATGCCGCGAGCGCGCCGCCACGGCTGAAGCGACGGCGGTCCACGTGTTGGTTTTCGGACTCCAGCGTTCTGCAGTGTTGAGCGAGATATTCTGCGATTCGCCGCCCGCGACCAGCACGCTGCCGTCGGCCAGCAACGTCGACGTGTGCTTGGCGCGCAGCGTGGTCATGGTGCCGCCGGATATCCACGTGCCTGCCGCCGGCATATAGCGCTCTACACTTGCGAGTGACGCGTTGTTCGCATCGAAACCACCCGACACCAGCGCGGAGCCATCGGCAAGCAGGCTGATGGAAGAATTGAACCGCGCGACGGCCATCGAACCGGTTGCCGACCACGTGCCCGTGACGGGGTTGAAACGCTCGGCGGTTGCCAGGATATTGCCCGCGCCATCCACACCGCCCGCGACCAGTACGCTGCCGTCGGGCAACAATGTCGCTTTGTATAATTGTCGCGCCGTCAGCAGCGATCCCGTCGCCACCCACCCGCCGATGTTGTTGGTGGAGCGTTCGCAACTCGCCAGCGAATTGCCGCTGGAGTCGGAGCCTCCGCACACGAGCACCGTGCCATCCATGAGCAGCGTCGCCGCCGCCACATACCGCGCGGTCAGGAGCGCGCCGGCGTTCGTCCAGCTCGACGGGGGCGGAGTCACGGCGGTCGGATCGAAGCGCTCCACGCTGGCGATTGGCTGGGCGCCGCTGTTGACGCCGCCCACGAGGAGAACTTTTCCATCCGGCAACAAGGTAGCGACATGGCCCGCGCGCGCGATGGCAAGCGTGCCCGCCCCCGCCCACGTCGTGGAGACGGGCGAATAGCGTTCGACGCTGTTCAACGAACCGCCGTTGTAGCCGCCGGTAACCAATACCGATCCGTCTTCGAGCAGCGTTGCAGTGTGTCCGTCACGCGCGGCGTTGAGCGAACCCACCGTCTGCGATGTCCCGGTGGCGGGATCGTATTGCTCGGCACTGTTCAGACCGACACCGCCCGCGAGCAGCACCGTGCCATCGGCCAGCAGCGTGGCGCTGTGCGCAAAGCGCGCCGTGTTCAGGCTTCCATTCGACGACCAGGTTCCCGTCGCCGGATTGTAGGCTTCGACACTGGTTCCACCTCCGCTGCCACCTTCGATCAACACGGAACCATCCGCCAGCAACGTGGCCGTGTGATCGTAGCGTGCGTTGGTGAAAGAACCGGTCGCCGAAAACGAGTTGGCGACAGGATCGTAAATCTCGGCGCTGTTGAGTGTGGCGAATCCTGGGCCGAAGCCGCCGGCGATCAACACGGTTCCGTCGTGCAACAACGTTGCCGTGTGGTTGTATCTCGCCACCGACATTCCGCCGGGAACCGGCGACCATTGGCCGCTCAGCGGATCGTAGCGCTCGGCGCTGCCCAGGAAACTGCCGTTGTAGCCTCCCGTCACGAGCACGCTGCCGTCTCTGAGCAGGGTCGCCGTGAATTGGTAGCGCGGCACGCCGAGCGCACCGGTGCCGTTCCAGGCATTCGTCGTCGGATCGTAGCGTTCCACGCTGCTGAGCGGATTCAGCGCATCGTAGCCGCCGATGGCGAGCACGGTTCCGTCGGTCAGCAGAACACCCGTTTGCTCTTCGCGCGCCTTAGTCAGCGAAGCGGCACTGACGATCGATTGCGCCTGCGCAGAAGCAGAGACGAGAAGAATGAGATGCACGAGCAGCCATGGCAGAAAGCTCGTGGAGCAAGATCCGGCGCTGCGCATGGTTAGACCCCGTCGAGTATGACTCGTGGCCACAGGAATAATCCCCGGTGAGCATGATATAGCGAAACCAAGTGTCTGCAGCAGCGGTGCGGCGAGGCGCATAGGCAGCGTCGTACGCCGATAAAACTGGCGCTGGAGTCAAAGTTCGCAAAATTCGAGCATCGGGCGCGTGATCGAGGGCGAGTGCGCGTCGTGTTGCTAAAAGACATCGCCAAATCGGACTGACGGTCTCACTCGAACCCGTTCCCGAAAATATCGTCCGATTCGTAGGCGCCGACGTCGCACGCGCCGTACGCGTTCGGCTTGTTCGGATCGTCGTGGCAACGCGGCGTGAGCACGATGTCGCGATACAACGGCTGGTAGGCGCTGGTGTCGCAGAAATCGGTGAGCGCGGACGAACTGTAGAGACGGAAATCGCCGGCGGATGCATTGACGAAACCCGGCGTATCGGCGCGCATCAGGCGCGTGTTGGTGGCGTGCGGGTCGCCGCCGGAACCGTAAGGCTGAATGGTGCAGTCGAGCGTGTAATCGCTGTAAGCGACGACGAAGTACGGCGAGTCGTACGCCGCTGTGCTGTAAATCGACATCACCGTGCCCGGCTGAGCGACGATGTCTTCGGCCAACGTATTTCCGAAGGCCGGCGCGTATTCGTAATTCACGTTGAACGTGGTGTAGGCGATACGCAGCGTCGCCGGAGCGTTGCCGCCCGTTTCGATGGGGGCCGAAGCGTGGCTGTTGGATTGTTCGAACGACTGGTTGTTCGTCGCCACGACGCCTTCGATCGCGAGATTCGCGCCGGCATCCAGATAGGCGATCGAACCGCGCTCCGACGTATTGTTGTTGATGAACGTCTGCGCGATGGTCGCGCGCGCATTCGAGTACAGCGCGATGCCGCCGCCCAACGTTCCAGGATGGCGGGCATTGGCGGAATTTCCGCTCAAGCTCGAACATAGCTTCTGATTCGGACATTGCATCGGCGCGTTGCCGCCGAAATCCCGCGCCATCGAAACGAAGGCGCTGTCGCTGGCGAAGATGCCGCCGCCGGCGAACCCGGCGGTGTTGTGGTCGACGCCAAGTTCGTAGCCGTAAAGCTTGCTTTGCGTGCCGTCGAGATAAACGCCGCCGCCGTATGTGCCGGCGGTGTTGAAGGAGATGATTGCGCCATGCGCGTTATCGCGCGCGGCGAGACCGACCGGATTGCCGGCTTCCATGTACGCGCCGAAATCGGCGATGCCGCCGCCCGCGACGCCGGCCAGGTTATGCTCGATTTCAACGTCGTCGGATTGCATATACAGGTAACCGGCATCGATGAAGATCCCGCCGCCGTACGTCGTCGCAGTGTTGTAGCCGATCCCTGTATTCGCGCCGAGCATCACCTCTGGGTATGCACTGCGGGCATTGCTGGCATAGATGCCGGCGCCGAACTGCGCGTTGTTCTGCACGATGTTGCTGTTGGAGATCGCCAACTGCGCGTATCCGACGATGGCGATGCCGCCGCCGTTGGAACCCGGCGTGCCGGGTTTTCCGCCGCCATGGATATGCAGGCCGTCCATCGTCACATAGGCGAATGTGCCCGCGGCGGGACTGATGGTGAAGACCGGCGCCGCGGCGTTGCCCGCGATGTCGGCCAAATCGTCCGGCTGGCCCAACTCGCAGGTACCGATGTGGCCGACTAGCGCGATCGATTTGTTTCCGCCGATCGTGATCGCCTGGTTGACATACGTTCCCGTATTGGCGATCTCGATGGTATCGACGTTCGGAAACGACGCGGTCGAAGCATCGATTGCCTCCTGGATGTTGTCGAAGTCACAGTTGTTATCCAGCGCGTTGTCGCCGACGCGGATCGTCGCCGCATGGGCGAAGCCTAAGGCGAGAGATAAGTAAGCAACGAGCCAACGAGCGCGCATGGTCTCACCCTCGCGGGCAGTCGGGCCCGCTTCTACTCATACTTACGCGATGTGGTGGCTGCAGCCATCATCACGCGTTTTAAGGCGGGATCACATCGATTCGCCAAGTTTCCGATGGCCGTCATTCCACTTTGAACATCGTTTAGCAAGAGCAGCGAATAGTAGAGCTGGATGAGGTTGCTTTTTTGACTTATTTAGCAAATAATAGCCTTGTCATCAAATTTTTTGACACATAAATCAAATGCAGACAATTTTAGAACTCGGCGAAGCAGTGTCTGCTAGACGGCGATCTCTTGGCCTCAAACAGGGAGAGGTCGCTGCGCGCGCCGGCCTCGCTCAAGAAATGCTCTCGCGTTTCGAGCGTGGAAAGTCGGCAGAGTTCGGCTCACGAAAACTATTGGCTGTGCTGGCCGTTCTCGGTATGGAACTTGAGTTCATTGAAATCGCGGAATCTGGTTCCTTGGACGAACTTCGTCGCGAACGTGGTGGCGCATGACGCTCGCAGTACACGTTCTCGGACGTGAAGTCGCCCTGCTCGAGTCAGTAGGCGACTTCAAGAGTTCCATGACGTACCACACAGCGGTCGCGCCCGAGGATTTTGTTTCTCTCACGATGAAGGTGCGATCGGAGCCCTATTTATGGGAGGACGTTCTGCATCCCGTCTTCCAGATGAACTTACCGGAGGGCTATCTCCTCCAAGTGCTGCAAGAAAAATTTGGCCCGCATGTTGGCGCCAGTCCTATGGCGCTGCTGACTGTCATCGGACGCAACATGATCGGGCGCATCCAACTGGCTCCGCCTGGCGCGAATTTGGAAGAACCGCCCAAGCCCATTGATGTCGCTGAGTTACTCCAAGGAGACAACTCCGAAGAGGCGTTCGCCGAACTGGTGCGTCAGCACGC
>DATAVJ010000110.1:0-18138 GCA_036267795.1 Rudaea sp. | reverse complement strand
TCGACGTGGGCGGCGGGCTCGGCGTGGATTACGAAGGCACGCGTTCGCGTTCGGCCTGTTCGATCAATTACGGGCTGGATCAATACGCCACTACGGTCATACAGCCCTTGGCGGAAGCGTGCGCGCAAAACGGGTTCGACCATCCGCACGTGATCAGCGAAACGGGCCGCGCGATGGTTGCGCACCATGCGGTGCTCGTCGTCAATGTCAGCGACATCGAACACGCGCCGCTGGGCCGAGTTCCGGCGGCGGATACGAACGAACCTTCCGTTTTGCATCGCTTGCGCGAAATTCAATCGGAAGTCGATTCGCGCGCCGTGATCGAGTTGTATCACGAGGCGCAGCATCATTGGACGGAAGGTCACGCGCTGTTTTCGCTGGGCCAACTGACGCTGCGCCAGCGCGCGCGGCTCGACGATCTGTATTACGTCATCGTCAACGCGTTGCGCGTGCGGCTGAAACCGGAAGAGCGTTCGCATCGGCAGGCGCTGGATGAATTGAATGAGAAACTCGTCGATAAATATTTCGTCAATTTTTCGATTTTCGAATCCATTCCCGACACGTGGGCGATCGACCAGATTTTCCCGATCGTCCCGATCGCCGGGCTGGATCGCGTACCGGATCGCCGCGGCGTTATCGCGGATCTCACCTGCGATTCGGATGGACGTATAGACGCTTATGTGGATGCGGAAGGCGTCGATGTCAGCTTGCCGCTGCATGCCCCGCGCGAGGGCGAATCGTATCGGCTCGGCATTTTTCTCGTCGGCGCATACCAGGAAGCGTTGGGCGACATCCACAATCTGTTCGGCGACACCGATGCGGTGAATGTGCGGCTGAAAGACGACGGCGGATTCGAATTTTCGAATATCCGTCGCGGCGACACGACCGACGTGATGCTCGACTATGTGGGCTACGACCTTGCTGCACTGCGAGCGGCGTATCGCGAAAAGATCGCCGCCGCCGGATTGACTGCGGCAAGTGCGGAGACCATCGCGACGGCGCTCGAGCAAGGCCTGACGGGCTACACCTATCTGGCCGAACATGATGAAACCTGATCTCCGATAGCGGACGACATCGCATGAACGACGTGAAAGCAGGATTTGTGGGACTTGGCGCCATGGGTTATGCGATGGCGGGGCATCTGCATCGCGCCGGCGTGTTGAACGCGGTTTCGAATCGCACAGCGGCGAAAGCGCAGGCGTTTGCGCGGGACCACGCCGGTGTCGTCGCGGAATCGCCGCGCGAACTGGCTGCCCGTTGCAATGTCATCGTGTTATGCGTCAGCGCGGATGCCGACGTGCTCTCCGTCACGGAAGAAATCGCCGCGTCGGCAAAACCGGGCACGGTCGTGATCGATCATTCGACGGTGTCGTCGGCCACGGCGAAGAAAGCGAGCGATGCGCTGCGTGATGCAAAATGCGAATTCCTCGATGCGCCGGTTTCCGGCGGCGTCGAAGGCGCGAAGAACGGCAAATTGTCCGTAATGGTCGGCGGCGATGCGGAAACGCTCGAACGCGTGCGTCCGATCATCGATGCGTACGCCGCGCGCGTCAGTCACATGGGTGCGGTCGGCGCGGGTCAGAATACGAAGGCCGTGAATCAGACCCTCGTTGCTGGCATCGCGCAAGGCGTGTGCGAAGGTTTGGCGCTGGGCGAAGCGCTGGGTCTGGATGCCGAAACATTGTTGCCGACGCTAATGGGCGGCGCGGCGAATTGCTGGTTTCTCGAAAAGCGCGGCGCGACGATGCTGAAGGACCAGTTCTCCGTCGGCTTCAAGCTGGCGTTGCTGCACAAGGATTTGAGCATCGTGAACGAACTCGCGAAAACCGTCGGCACGGATCGCAGCGTCATCGAGAAATCACTGGCGGACTACGCGAAGTTGATGGAACAGCATCATGGCGACGAGGATATTTCCGCGTTGATCCGGCTGAAGCGGGCACGCTGAAAGCGTCGAGGAACACGCATGCGACCGGTTTCGTTCCACTACGTTGCCGCGGCGGCAATGTTGATGTCTGCAGCGTCCGCATGCGCGACGGACTGGCTGCAGTTCGGCATGGATCCGCAGCACAACGGTACGAACACATTGGAGAATGGATATTCGACGGCAACAGGAAATACGCTGGCGTTTCCTGCGGTTTCGATGCCGTCGCCGATCGACGTAGCGCCTGTTTTCGCCGCAGGCGTCGCCACGCCATCCGGCATTAAAGATCTTCTATTCGCAATGACGCAGGCGGGCGCGTTGCTCGCGATCGATGCGAGCGACGGCGATATTCTCTGGTCGCGCCAACCGTCCGGTGCGGGCACGTCGACGCAATCATCGCCGGCCATCGATACGTCGCGTCAATACGTTTACGCGTACGGACTGGATGGAAATGTTCACAAGTATACAATTGGCGATGGAACGGAACCGACAAGCGACGGATGGCCGCAGCTCATCACGAATAAACCCGGTCTGGACAAAGTCGCCGCGGGCCTCACGATTGCCACCGCGCCGAACGGTCACGCATATCTTTATGTCGTCACGGACAGCTATCTCGACGTCGGCGATTTTCAGGGACACCTCACCACGATCGATCTCGGCGATTCATCGCAAACCGTCTTCAATCCGCAATGCAGCGAACTGACGATCCACTTCGTCGCCAACGGCATTACCAGCGGCGGTTCGCAAGACGACTGCACCGCGATACCGAGCGGCCGCGCCGGACAAAAGGCGAACAGCGGCATCTGGGGCAGACCGGGCGCCGTGTTCGACAGCGCAACTGATCGCGTCTACATCGCCACGGGAAACGGTTTGTTCGATCCAGCCGGCGCGAACGGCAACGGCAAGTACTGGGGCGACACCGTGCTCGCGCTCAATCCGGACGGCACCGGCGCAGGCTTAGGTTTGCCGCTCGACAGCTACACGCCGCAAACCTACGCCGCATTGCTCGAAACCGACGCCGATCTCGGCTCGACATCGCCCGCGATCTTGCCGGTTCCCGCACTTAGCCTGTTTCCGCACCTCGCGATGCAAGGCGGCAAGGATGGCTGCGTGCGTTTGCTCAATCTCGATGACTTGAGCGGCACGGGCGAAGCGGGCCATGCCGGCGGCGAATTGCAGGCCGTCGCATTGCCGGGCGTCGTCGATCATTGCGGCGACGGCGGCAATATCGGCACGTTCAAGTCGCAAGCCGCGGTGTGGGTTAATCCGGCCGATGGCGCGACATGGATATTCGAAGCGTTCAGTTCTGGCTTCGTCGCGTACGAGCTCGTCTTCGACGAGGCAGGCCATCCGTCCCTCAGCCAGAAATGGGCGACGAATGACGCGGGAACGTCGCCTGTCGTTGCGAATTCGACGGTCTACTACGTTTCCGGCGGCGCAATCCGCGGCCTCGATGCAACCTCCGGCACGACGGTGTGGAGCACCAACGCCATCGGCGGCATCCATTGGCAAAGCCCCATCGTCGTAAATGGACGTCTATACGTCTTCGACATCACGTCCAAACTGTGGGTCTATGCGTTGGATGGCGTCTTCCGCGGCAGCTTCGACTGACTGTTTTCGCGAAGGATAGGTATCCAACGTCGCATTGGTGGCAGCTTTCACACAATTGCAGCAAAACCGGTGATAGGCTCGGCTGCGCAGGGTTAGCGCAGTCATCGTTGCCAAGGAGTTTCATCATGCGTAGAAAGCCGCTGGTCCAATCGCTTCTTGCCGCGCTCGTCTTGGGCGGTTGCGCGCTGTCCGCTCAGGCGAGCGATTGGTTGCAGTTCGGGTATGACGCAACGCACAGCAATTACAACAACGCAGATACCGGTTATTCCACGCCCGGCAATGCATTGTTATTTCACGCGACGTTGTCGGCGCCTGCCGATAGCGCAGCGATTTATCTCAGTAATGTTCAAATTTCGGCGGGCGTGCAAAAAAATCTGCTGTTCATTGGCAGTCTTAACGGCACACTGATGGCTGTCGACGCCGACACGGGTGTCCAAGCCTGGTCGCAACGGCCTAGCACGAACGCCGGAATATCGACCGGATCGCCGATCGTCGATCCCAGTCTTCAATACGTATACGCGTACGCTCACGACGGCAAGGTACACAAATATCGTGTTGCGGACGGCACCGAAATTACGGCCGGAGGTTGGCCGGAAACCTCTACGCTCAAGACCGGGGCGGAAAAAGGCGCGTCAGCGCTGTCGATCGGTACCAGTTCCGGTGGCGTAAGTTATTTGTATTCCGTGACGGATGGCTACGTTGGCGACGGTGGAGATTATCAAGGTCACATCACCGCAATCAATTTGAACGATGGCACTCAGAAAGTTTTCAATTCGAGTTGCAGCAATAACACGAATCATTTCACGACTACCAGCCCGGATTGCGCGCATGCCCAGAGCGGTATTTGGGGACGCCCTGGTGCAATCTACGATCCCGGCACGAATCGCGTTTTTTTTGCCACAGGCAATGGGCTATACGATGCGGTCGGTGGCGCCGGCTTCGAATGGGGTGACAGTCTTCTTGCGCTGAACATCGACGGTACGGGCTCGTCCACTGTCGGAATGCCGATCGATAGCTACACCCCAAGCTCGTACAGCAACCTGCAAGGTAATGACGCCGATTTGGGTTCGACATCGCCTGCCATATTGCCGTCTGTACCTGGCAGTTCGATTGTTCATTTAGGAATTCAGGGTGGTAAAGACGGCTGTGTGCGCCTGCTTAATCTCGCCAACCTCAGCGGCGCCGGAGCGCCAGCGCACGTTGGCGGAGAGCTCCAAGCCGTTTCGATTCCTAGCAGCAGCAATCAATGTACGAATGGCGACAATGGCGACAATATCCGCACGGCGCCGGCGATTTGGACGAATCCTGCCGACAAATCCGTTTGGGCGTTTTACATCACAAGCGGCGGTAGCGTTGCGTACAAAGTAACTGTCTCTGGCGGTACTCCGTCGTTGACCCAGCAATGGTCGAACGGCACAAGCGGAACATCGCCCATCGTCGCGAATGGCGTCCTGTACTTCGTTTCATCCAATCATGTTCGCGCAGTCGATGCCGCGAGCGGTACCCAGATATGGGACGGAGAATCGATTGCCACGATCAAGTGGCAAAGTCCAATTCTCGTGAACGGACGTCTTTACGTCATCGACCAAAGTTCCGGCGGCGACAGTCCATCCAGCTCTCAGATATGGGTGTTCCAACTTGACGGTATCTTTAGAAGCAAGTTTGAGTAAATAGCCAAACCTTTCTCGGCGGCGCGAACTACGGCGCCGCCTGCTTCATCGGAATCGCCTTCACGCCCGCATCCGACAGGGTCTTCTGCGCAGCCTCCGTATCGCTAGCATTGGCGTAAGGGCCGACCATGACGCGATTCCACGTCTTGCCGTTCACCGACACGCTCTGCACCTTCGCGACGATGCCGAGCAACGCGAGTTTGGCTTTCGCTTCGTCGGCCGCTTTTGCATCGGCGTACGATCCGGCCAGCAGTACGTAACGCGCGTTCGCATCGGTCGACGGTGGCGGCGCCGTCGTGGCGCCCGTCGCGGGATTCTGTGCTTGCGCCATCGCCTGCTGTTGCCGTTGCTGTTCGGCGCGCGCTTTGGCCGACAGCTCTGCATCGGGAATCACCACTTCCATTTCCGGCAGCACGGAATAGAAGTCGTACGTTTTTTTTGGCGGCGCGGGTTTCTTGCCCGCTTCGTCGGCCACGGCCTGTTCGGATTCCTTCGGCGCCGTCGCTTCGGCGTTCGGCTGCGGCAGATTTTTCTTGCGCAGCATCGGCGCCCAGTCCTTGATCAGCACCGTTGCGGAAATCGCCAAGCCCAGCAGCACGCCGATGCCGAGCCAAACCCATGCCGGCCATGAAGTGCGTTCGCGTTCGCGAAACGCCTGCCGACCCTGCTTTGCTGCCATTACATGCTCTCCGGAGCAGAAACACCGAGTAGATCCAAACCGTTCGCCAACACCTGCCGCACGGCGACGACCAACGCCAGCCGCGCGTCGCGCAAATCCGCATCGTCGACGAGAAACGCGTGCGCGTGGTAGTACGTGTGCAGAGCGTACGCCAAGTCGCGCAAGTATTGCGCGATCAGATGCGGCTCCAGATTCGTCGCGGCCGCCTCGACGGTTTCCGGATAGCGCGACAATTCCGTCATCAACGCCGCTTCGTGCTCGTTGTCGAGTCGAATGAGATGCTTCAAACCGTTAGCGCGATTCCAGTCGATGCCGCGCTCGGTTGCCTGCCGCAATACGCTGCACACGCGTGCATGCGCGTACTGAATGTAATAGACCGGATTGTCGTTGCTTTGCGAGCGCGCCAGATCGATGTCGAAGATGAGCTGCGAATCGGATTTGCGGGCAACGAGAAAATAACGCGTCGCGTCGCGGCCGACTTCTTCGATCAAGTCGCGCAACGTCACGTAGCTGCCCGCGCGTTTGGACAATTTCACTTCTTCGCCGCCGCGCATCACGGTGACCATCTGATACAGCAGATAATCGGGCCAGCCCGGCGGAATGCCGGTAGCGAGCGCCTGCAGTCCTGCCTTCACGCGCGCGAGACTGCCGTGATGATCCGATCCGAGCACGGTGATCGCGCGCTGATAACCGCGCAGCCACTTGCTGCGGTGATAGGCGACATCCGGCACGAAGTACGTGAACGTGCCGTCGGATTTGCGCATGACGCGGTCTTTGTCGTCGCCGAAATCCGTCGTGCGCAACCAGAGCGCGCCGCCGTCTTCGTAGGTGTGTCCGTGCGAGACGAGTTCGCGCACGGTATCTTCAACCTTGCCCTCGCCGTACAGCGACGATTCCAGAAAGTACACGTCGAACGTGACGCCGAACGCTTTCAGATCCAGATCCTGTTCGTGCCGCAGATAGGCGACAGAGAATTCGCGGATCGCGTCGAGATTCTCGACGTCGGCTGCGGCGACGACGACGTGTCCGTCGGCAGTCGCCGATTCGCCGGCGAGATACGCCGTGGCGATATCGGCGATGTAATCGCCACGATATCCGTCCCGCGGCCATTCGGGCGATTCCGGCGTCAAACCGCGCGCGCGCGCCTGCACTGACAAAGCCAGGTTCAGGATTTGCGCGCCGGCGTCGTTGTAATAAAACTCGCGGCGCACCGCCCAGCCGTTCGCGGAAAGAATCCGCGCGATGCAATCGCCGAGCGCGGCGTTACGGCCGTGTCCCACGTGCAGCGGACCCGTGGGATTGGCCGAGACGAATTCGACGCCCGCCATTTTTTCCGCACCGTTTTTGTTCCGTCCGTACTCGACGCCGCTTTCAAGCGCGTGCGCAATTTCGGAGTGATATGCGTCCGCGCTCAGGAAAAAATTGACGAATCCGGGTCCCGCAATTTCCACTTTGCTAACTTGTGTACTGTGCGGCAATGCGGCGACGAGTTGTTCGGCCAGCGCCCGCGGATTCTTGCGCGCCGGTTTGGCCAGCAGCATGGCGGCATTGGTCGCGAAGTCTCCGTGCTCGCGCGTGCGCGTGCGCTCGACGACAAAGGGCACCGATGCATCGCCGGGCAATGTCCCTTGCGTCCGCAAGCGGTCGATTGCTTGCAGAATGAGTTGATCCAGAACTTCTTTCACGATGAATCCTGAAAATGGCCGCGTATTGTAGTCAGCGCGCTTCGCAATCAGAAGGCGCACTGGTGAAGGCTCCTTCGCGTGACCGCCGACTGCGCTGGCGGTAACGTTCTGGAAATGGCGTATCAGTGGGCTTTCTGCCTTGTGGATAACTTTGTGGGTATAACGAGTTGCCGGCGTTCGGCGGCTATGCTAGGCGAAATCCCGGACGGCTCGATTTGGTAATATGCATGGTGTAAGTAATTGAATTATATATAAAATATGGCTGACATCTTCCGGAAATGAATTTTGCACGGATAAATTTATACAAATGCCACATTGTGTATAAAGTTGCACTGTGCACGTTGTGGAACGCCGTCAAGAAACCGTCATTGGAGGCGTGTACTGTGTGCTCGCCAAGCCTCGTCGGATCGCGGTTTTAAGGATAACGCGGCGTGCGGGATGCGCACGGTGCGTCGGGTGCAAGGATGCGCCAACTTGATCCGGTGAACTCAGCCGATCTCGGCGACGATGCGGCGGAACGATTCCAGCACGTCCGTTCCGCTGGGTGGATGCTTCACGCGTTCGCGCATCATGGCCGTCATCTGACGCATACGGTCGATGTTTGCGTCTTTCGCGCCCGCAAAAGCTTTTTTTCCGGGCGCCGAACTGAACCGGTGCAGGTCGAAGAAATAGTGCTCCTGGCCGGTCGTGAGGAAATTGAAGATCGGCTGGGCCGATTCGACACTGCCGGAATCGCGCCGGCATCGCATCTCGCGTTCCATACACAACCGTTCGGTGCTCGCCATGAACACGGGAAACGCTTCGGCGACATTCGCCGTGTCCAGATCCGCTGCGATCAGCGCGAGTTCCAGCGCGTGCACGATGCGCGGATCGTTGCGCCACCCGCTGAAGTGCTTGTCGAGCTTGTCGTCGAGCTTCTGCGCGAGCGCGCCGCCTGATTGCACGACCATGTCCGCCGAGTTGTATTCGTTTCCTGGATGCGGCGGACGCGCGTCGAACGTACTGCCTGCGATCATCAGTTCGATGCTGATGTAGACGCCTGCGTGGTCGCGGCGCGAGAAACCCGACACATCCAGAATGCGAAATGTTTCCTCGATGCTCGCGCGTTCATTGCTGCCGATGCCGGCAGCAAACTGAGGAGGCTCGCGTTGACGTAAATCGTGCGCGGCGCCGAACAGCGCGAGGAGAAACCAGTCGAGGACGTCGAGCGATTCGAGACCCACCGCGTCGATCAGGCGTTCCAGCCGTGCGCCCAAGATCTCGAAGATGTGATTCTCGTTGTGATAATGATGGAAATCCTTGCCCCAGTTGCCGTGCCGGTAGGCGAGGCGGCAGAACGCGATGAGGATCGCGTCTTCCGCCGCATTCAAGGTTTTGCCGGCAATGCCGGCAGTGATGCCTGCAAACCGTTTGCGGCGATGCTCGATCAATGCGAGCAATTCGGGACGGCGTTCGCGCACCAACTGCCGCGCTGTCGCCGGATCCGGGACGAGGCGCTCGCAATCATCGGCGGGAAAGTCGTTGGGGTATTGAAAGATCACTGCGCTCGCATCCTCCCGGCGGGAGTATAGCCCGGACGCGATGGTGCAATGTGGCCGGCCATCGGCAGGTGCGGTGCGAACGGACGATGCTAAAGCCATCCGCTCTGCGCGAACGAGAAATGTTTTCCGTCGCCGATGACGAAGTGATCGAGAACGCGCACATCGATCATTTCCAGCGAGCGCCGCAACCGCGTGGTGAGGTCGCGGTCCGCACAGCTCGCCTCGGCGACGCCCGACGGATGATTGTGCGCGAAAATCACCGCCGCCGCGTTGTGAATCAGGCAGCGCCGCGCCACCTCGCGTGTATGGACCTCCGCCCCGGTGATCGAGCCGCGGAACAATTCCTCGAAGGCGATAACGCGATTGCGGATGTCCAGAAACAGGCACGCGAACACTTCGTACGGATACGCGCCGATGCGCGAATGCAGGTAGTTGGCGCAGGCGAGGGGATTGGTGAGCGGATCGGTTCGGTCCAATTCGCTCGCCAGGTAACGGCGGCCGAGTTCGAGCGCCGCGTGCAGCCGGCTCGCCTTGGCCAGGCCCAGTCCCGCATGCGTGGCGAGTTCGCGCAACTCCAGATCGAGCAATGTTCGAAGGTTGCCTCGGGCTGCAATGATCTCGCGGCCGATATCCACCGCACTATGGCCGCGCCGGCCTGTGCCGATGAAGATCGCCAGCAATTCGGCATCCGAAAGCGCCGCGGCGCCGCGTTCGATGAGTTTTTCGCGCGGGCGTTCCTGCGCAGGCCATTCGCGTATTGTCATGCGGCGATCTTGCACGCCGGCACATCGAAGCGGCTGCGGGCATTCGTGCGAATTCCGGTAAGCTAGCGGCGCATCGTCGCGTAATCGAACTCTTACAATGAGCGCACGTCCGCTAGCGAATTTGCACGTTCTCCTCGGTGTCTCCGGCGGCATCGCCGCGTACAAAGCGGCGGAGTTCACGCGCAGGCTGCGCGATGCCGGTGCCGAGGTGCGCGTTGTGCTCACGGAAAACGCCGCGCGTTTCGTGACGGCGCTGACGTTCCAGGCGTTATCCGCCAATCCCGTCCGGCATGGATTGTGGGATGAAGCCGCCGAAGCGGCGATGGGACACATCGAGTTGGCGCGCTGGGCCGATCGCATCGTCATCGCGCCGGCCAGCGCGGACATCGTCGCGCGGCTGGCCAACGGCATGGCGAACGATCTATTGACGACACTGTGTCTGGCTACCGCCGCACCCATCGCCATCGCACCGGCGATGAATCAATTGATGTGGGCGAAAGCCGCGACGCAGGCGAACGTCGCGATGCTGCGCGAACGCGGTGTCGACGTGCTCGGCCCTGCTTCCGGCAGTCAGGCCTGCGGTGAATTCGGCGCGGGACGCTTGCTGGAAGCCGATCAACTCGTAGCCGCACTCGTCGCATTGCATGGGCCGCGTCCGATGCAGGATTTGCGGGTGCTCGTGACGGCAGGTCCGACGTATGAAGACATCGATCCGGTGCGTTTCATCGGCAATCGCAGTTCGGGCCGGATGGGATTCGCCGTCGCCCAAGCCGCCGCGGAAATGGGCGCGGCCGTTCGACTGATTGCAGGTCCCGTGCATTTGCCGACGCCGGCCAACGTTGCGCGCGAGGACGTGCGCAGCGCGCGCGAGATGCAAGAGGCCGTGATGCGTCACGTAGTCAAGACCGACATTTTTGTATCGGCGGCGGCTGTGGGCGACTATGGCCCGAAGGCGATCGCTCCGCATAAATTGAAAAAATCCGGCGGCGAGTTGACGCTGGATCTCGTGCAAAACCCGGACATCCTCAGCGACGTGGCGAGAATGAAATCGCGCCCATATCTCGTCGGATTCGCGGCCGAGACGAAGCATGTCGCAGACTACGCACGCGAAAAGCTGGCCGCAAAAAAAATCGACCTTATTGCGGCCAATCAAGTCGGCCGCGGGAAAGGATTCGACGCATCCGATAACGAACTGACGTTGATCTGGTCGAACGGAGAAGAAAAACTGCCGCGCGCAGATAAACTCGATCTGGCACGCGCATTGCTCAACCGAGCGCTCGCGCTGCGCGGATCCAAGAAGAACAAAGCGCCTGGGGGGCGTTCCAAATCGTGATCGATGTCGAAGTGAAAGTGCTCGACGCCCGCGTCGGCGCCGAGTTTCCCATGCCTGCGTCGGCAACGCAGGGTTCTGCGGGAATGGATTTGCGTGCCGTCATCGATGCGCCGTTGACGCTGGATCCGGGCGGCAGCGCATTGATTGCCACGGGTATCGCCATTCATATCGGCGATCCGCAGTATTGCGCGATGATCCTGCCGCGATCGGGATTGGGACACAAGCACGGAATCGTGTTGGGGAATCTGGTGGGATTGATCGATGCCGACTATCAGGGCCCGCTGATGATTTCCTGCTGGAACCGCGGACAGGCGGCCTATACCATTGTGCCGGGCGAGCGCATCGCGCAATTGGTGTTCCTGCCCGTCGTTCAAGCTCAATTTCGTATCGTGGACGAGTTTGCGGCGAGCCAACGCGGCGTCGGCGGATTCGGCCATACGGGCGCGTCATGAGCGTACTTTCGGAAGGTCGATTCGGTCGATGAAACAACCCGTAAAAAAGAAGTCGGCACTCGAGCTTTCGCAGACGCGCTCGACAGCATCGTCGCGTCAGCTGAATTCGCGAACGATGTTGTTTGCCGCGGCGGCTGCACTATTGCTGGGCGGAGTATTTTGCGGATGGCAGAGTTGGTTCATGTTTCGCGAGTTGAGCGGTGCGCATGAAATCGAGCAATACGGACAATGGGAAATCGAGTCGCTGAACAAGTTCGTTGCTCAAACGCGTGCCCGCGTTATCGCGGCCGTCAACAGTGATTCCGTTACCGCTCGTCTCGAGAATAATTTGGATGGTGCGAAAGACGAGGCCTTGCAAGCTCTCAAGAACGAGCTACCAGAACTCCTGTCGGCAGATTTTTACAGACCCGACCTGAGCGACGTCTTGAATGGTGATTTTGCGAAATTCGGTTATGCGAAAGCCTCGATGCTCGTACGCGTCCACGAGCTCAATCTGGGTGCGCCGGTGCAATCGCACTTGAATGCAAGCAAGGAACGCGTGCTGACATTTGCACTACCCGCTTCGCGCGCAAAGCGCGCCATTTCTTTTGTATATGTAGAACTGCCATTTGCACCGCTGCTTGAAGTATTTCGCCAACCCACCGTTCGCAATGCGCGAATTGATCTGCGCCAAGGAGATGGCCGAGGCGACTTGTTGCTCGACAGCATCGGTGACGTCGGAACGTACAGTTCGCTGAGCGATGCAGGTACACCAATAATCAGTAGCCTTTTCCGCATAGGTGCATCTCCCAAGGAATTTCCGATCATTCTTCCCGACAACCTATGGATAGCTTTACCACTGACTGCAGGTGCGTTTTTCGCGGGCCTGCTTTTGCTCTATGTGCGCAATGTTGGCTGGAATACGGCCATGCGCAAACTCACCCGCCGCGGCGCAGCGATACCTGAATTGCAAACGACACTGGCCGAAGCTATCGCGCAAAATCCGGCGCCGCCTCCGGTGGCGGCGAAGTCCAAACCCGCGCTGGCGGCACCGGTGGAAGTCGAACTCGACAAGAGTATTTTCCGCGCGTACGACATCCGCGGTGTGCTCGGCAAAACCCTGACGGCCGGTGTCGCGCGCCAGATCGGACGCGCCATCGGCAGCGAAGCGCGTGATCGAGGACTTAAAGAAATCGTCGTGGCGCGCGATGGCCGTTTGTCCGGTCCTGAATTGTCCGGCGCGCTGATCGATGGTTTGCGCAGCACCGGTTGCAACGTGATCGACATCGGTGCCGCGCCCACGCCAGTGTTGTATTTCGCCACGTATCACTTGAACGTGGGTTCCGGCGTGATGGTCACCGGCAGCCACAATCCGCCGGATTACAACGGATTCAAGATCGTGCTCGGCGGTGAAACGTTGGCCGAATCCGCCATCGTGGGTTTGTACACGCGCATCAAGGAAAACCGGTTCGCCGACGGCAGCGGCGGATTGCAGAAGATGGACGTGGCGAAGGAATACATCGAGCGCATCACCGGCGACGTGATGATCGAACACAAACTCCGCGTCGTCGTGGATTGCGGCAACGGCATCGCCGGCGCCATCGCTCCGGCCGTGCTGGAAGGCGTCGGTTGCGAAGTGCTGCCGATGTATTGCGAGGTCGACGGCAATTTCCCGAATCATCATCCCGATCCGTCCGATCTGAGCAATCTGCAGGATTTGATTTTATCGGTGAAACAAATGAACGCCGATCTCGGATTGGCGTTCGACGGCGACGGCGACAGGCTTGGCGTCGTCACAGCTTCTGGCGAAGTAATTTTTCCCGACCGCCTGCTAATGCTTTTCGCGCGCGACGTGCTTACGCGCACTCCGGGTGCCACGATCATCTACGACGTGAAATGCACCGGCAAATTGCAATCGATGATCCTGCAGGCGGGCGGAAGCCCGATCATGTGGAAGACAGGACATTCGCTGATCAAGTCGAAGATGCGCGAAACGGACGCGGAGCTGGCCGGCGAGATGAGCGGGCATTTCTTTTTTCGCGAACGCTGGTACGGTTTCGACGATGGCATCTATGCGGCGGCGCGCTTGACGGAAATCCTCGCCGCCGACGCCGAAGGCCGCACGCCGCAGGAAATTTTCGACGGCCTGCCGAAAGGCGTGAGCACACCGGAATTGAAAATTCCGCTTGCCGAAGGCGAGCACTACAAATTCATCGAAAAATTCCAGCAGAAGGCAAGCTTCGAAGGCGCGCGCGTCACGACGATCGACGGCGTGCGCGCGGATTGGTCCGACGGCTGGGGCTTGGTGCGCGCGTCCAACACGACACCGGTTCTTGTGTTGCGATTCGATGCGGACAGTCAAGCGGCCCTCGAACGCATCCAGGCTGCATTCCGCAAACAGTTGAAGGACGTCAATCCGAACCTGGCGCTGCCGTTCTAGATCTACCGGTGTGCGTGCCGCGCCTGCACATCGCGATAGTGCGCAAGATCCGTCTCGAACCTTTTCTCGTCCGCTTCTTTTTCCGCTTCTTTGTTGGCGATGTATGTCTTTTGCTTTTCGACGTTGACGCGCAAGGAATCGATCTGCTGCTGTAGTACTGTTGGTACGGGCTTGCCGGTCCGGTCCAGGTCCGCCGCGTGTGAAAGCATTTCCGAGAGACTTTTTTCCTGGTTTTTCAGACTGGCTTCGGTGGCATGAACGCTTTGATCGATAGTGTCGATCTGCGCGTGTTGCGCGATGACCAAGTCGTTTTCGTTTGGATACGCCGCGAGCAATTGCTGCTCATTTCTTGCTTGTGCGTCGGACACGCGTTTGGCGACGGCCGCTTTGTCGGAAGCTTCCTTATCGGCCTTCAACTCGTCGGTCGTCTTTGCGCGATCCACGTGCTTGACGACGATCCCCTGATTATTCACGACGTCATAGCCAAACTGCAGCGCTTCCACGGGTAAAGCATCATCGTAATGAAGGTTGCCTTGCTCGTCGGTCCACTTGTAGCGATTGCGCTTGTCCTTCGTCGAAGGCGACGTTGACGACGCGGCCGAAGCAGCCACGCTGAAAACGAGTGCGAACACTATCAATGACTTTCCGACGAAGCGCATGAACGACACCTCCGAAAACCAGTATAGCCGCTTCACGACGCACATCCGTACGCCGCCCGATAGGCATCGAGTTTGTCACGGTAAGCCACTAGTTCAGATCGCTCCGACGCGAGCGTCAACAGCTCGGCAAGTCGCGCAATGGCGATGACGGGAATGCCAAATTCCCGTGTTATTTCTTGCGCGGCGGACGTTGAACCTGCTCCGCGTTCTTCGCGGTCGAGCGCAATCAGAACGCCGGCGGGTTGCGCATTGTTCGCGCGGATGAGAGCCAGCGATTCGCGCGTCGCGGTGCCGGCGCTGATGACATCGTCGATGATCAGCACGCGTCCTCGCAGCGGCGCTCCGATCAAACTGCCGCCTTCCCCGTGATCCTTCGCCTCCTTGCGATTGAATGCGACGGGCACATCGCGGCCATGCTCCTGCGCAAGCGCGACGGCGGTGGCCGTTGCCAGGGAAATACCCTTGTAGGCGGGCCCGAACAACATGTCGAATCCGATCCCGGAATCGATCAGCACACGCGCATAAGCGCGGCCCAGAATCGACAACGCTTCGCCCGAATCGAACAAGCCGGCGTTGAAAAAGTATGGACTGATGCGTCCGGATTTGAGTTTGAATTCGCCGAAACGCAGCGCGTTTCTTTGCAGGGCCAATCCAAGGAAATCGCGTTGATGGGATTTCATGGTGTCGCAGAATAAGTATCAGGTGCCGAAGGATAACCGACGATGGCTATTGCTATCATCGACCCACTCTCAATTCCGATTCGCGGCTCTCATGCGCATTATCAGTTTCAACGCCAACGGCATCCGCTCCGCAGCCAACAAAGGCTTTCTGGAATGGCTCAAGCATCAGAACGCCGACGTAGTCTGCCTGCAGGAGACCAAGGCGCAGGAAGATCAATTGACCGATCCGATGTTTCGTCCCGACGGACATCATTGCTTTTACCGCGACGCGACGACGAAAAAAGGTTACAGCGGCGTCGCCATCTACACGCGCAAGGATCCGGACGAAGTGTTGACGAAGCTGGGCCGGCCATCGTTCGACGACGAAGGACGCTATATCGAAGCGCGCTTCGGCAATCTGAGCGTCGTATCGATGTATGTGCCGTCCGGATCGTCCGGCGACGAGCGCCAGCAATTCAAGTTCAAGACGATGGAATGGCTACGTCCGATTCTCGACAAGTGGCTGCACAGCGGACGCGATTACGTGTTGTGCGGCGATTGGAACATCGTGCGCTCGCGCAACGACATCAAGAATTGGACGTCCAATCAAAAAAATTCCGGCTGCCTGCCGCCGGAGCGCGCGTGGCTCAACGGACAAATCGCCGATGCATGCGGCGACGATACGCCCGCGCCGAAAACCGGCTGGCTCGACAGTTTTCGTGTCGCCAAGCGCGATGCGGTCGAATACACGTGGTGGTCGAACCGGGGTGCGGCGCGCGCGAATAACGTGGGATGGCGCATCGATTACCAGATCATCACGCCGTCGCTCGGTCCGCGCGTGAAAGGCTGTTTCGTGACGCCGTCGCCGCGCTTCTCCGACCACGCGCCCTATACCGTGGATTACGCATGACGGCAGCGGCCAAGCCGCATTCCGTATGGCGTGCATTCGCGCAGCCGGCCGCGTGGACGATGCTGTTTTTCGGTTTTTCGTCGGGACTGCCGTTTTTGTTAGTGGCGGGTACGCTCGCGTTCTGGCTGAAGAAATCCGGCATCGCACTTGCCGATATCACCATCATCGCCAGTGCGGGCATGGCGTACGCTCTCAAGTTCCTTTGGGCGCCGCTGCTCGATCACTGGAAGCTGCCGGTGTTCGATCGCCTTGGACGGCGGCGCGGGTGGCTTTTGTTCGCGCAGTTCGGCGTCGTCGTCTGTTTGTTGGGAATGGTGTGGTTCACACCTGAAAATCTTGGACCGTTTATCGCCGCCGCCTTGGGCGTCGCGTTCTTCGGCGCCACGCAGGACATCGCCGTGGATGCCTACCGCATTGAAATCGCGCCGCTCGAAGCGCAGGGAGCGCTCGTGGCGACATATTCGCTCGGCTATCGGCTTGGTCTTCTCACCGGTTTCGCGCTCGCTGCCGTGTTGGCGGACCACATTTCGTGGCGTCAGGTCTATATGGTAATGGCCGCCGCGATGACGATCCCGATCGTCGCAAATCTTGTCGCGCGCGAGCCGGCCATGCGCGTTACCGTTCCGCAGACGTGGGCCGCCGCGTTGCATTTGAGCATCGTCGATCCATTCGCCGATTTTTTCCGCCGCTATGGTGTCGCCCTTGCAACGCTGACGGTGCTGTTCATCCTGATCTTCAAAATTCCCGAGCAAGCAACCATCGGCGGAATCATGAGCCCTTTCTATCTTGACATGGGCTTCACGCAAACGCAGATCGGCACGATCACCAAGTTCTACGGTGTCTGGATCGGTATCGTCGGCACGTTTATCGGCGGCGCGGCCGTGGCGAGATGGGGAATCTGGCGCCCACTCCTTGTGGCCATTGTCGCCTGCGGCTGCAGCAATCTGGCCTATCTGATTCTGCCGATCCATCGCGGCGACATCGTCGCGTTCACCGCCGTCATCTCCATCGAAAATGTGACGTTGGGATTTCTTGGCCCGCCGACGGTGGCTTTTCTTTCGTCGCTCGTGAATCGCGAGCACACGGCCACGCAGTATTCGCTGTTGTCGTCGCTGGTGAACATCACCGGCAAACTGCTCGGCGTGTTCGCCGGCGCCATCGTGACGGCGACCGGGTATTCCACGTATTTCGTCATCACCACCTTGGCCGTTCCGCCGGCCGCCCTGCTTTGGTTCCTCGTGCACTCGCGCATGAACGCGCATCTGGGGCGAGCGAAATCGACGCGTGAAATCATCGGCGAATACTGACAGAATCGCCGTACAGGGCGTGTAGATTCAAGTTGAGCGTAGTGCCGTGCCCGACATACTTGTGCGCAATATCGAAGAATCCGTTGCCGAACGCATCAAGTCCATCGCGCGCGAACGCAATTGGTCGATCAACGACGTGATATTGCACATCCTGCGGCACAGTCTGGGTTTCGGCGGCGACGACATGACGAACCGTGAAATCCACGATGTCGCCATGTTGACCGGCACCTGGGACGCCGGCGAAAGCGCCGCGTTCCGGACTGCGCTCGAAGCATTCGAGCGCATCGACGGCACGCCGCTGTTCGTCGAACCGAAACCGGGTCAGGCGCCGAAATAAACGCCGCCGAGCACACGCGGTCCACGTGCGCCGGTCACGGTGTATACATTTTGCGGGGCGCGATTGGCGAGCCGTTCGCGCGCGAGCCATGCGAACGTCATTGCTTCGACGAAGTCCGGATCGATGCCGAGCTCGCCAATGCTGCGCACGGCGATGGGATTCAATTCAGCCCCGATCGCCGCCATCAATGC